>JABMPE010000099.1 GCA_013203845.1 Rhodopirellula sp.
GTCTTTCAGACGGGAAGCCTGGGACTCGTCGCCGCCACCACAAACAGGAGCCACGGCGGCAAACAGTTCAGGCCGACGCATCGCCAGTTCCCATGAACCATAACCGCCCATCGACAGACCCGTCAGATAGACGCGGCTTTTGTCAATCGGCAAATCTTTCAACGACTGCTCCAGCACGGCGATTGCCATCTGCATCTGATCGGTCGGCGTCTCGGCCAGTGGCACTGACTCTTTCTCACCCCACTTCTGAGCAACCCACTGTTCCTCGTCGCGGCACTGCGGAATCACCATGAAGCAGGGAAACTTCTCACGCCATTCCGGCGTTGACATCTGAGTTGGCAGATGCGGCAGCAGCTTCTCGACATCATTCCCGCGTTCGCCGGCGCCGTGCATGAAAAACAGCAACGGGTATTTCTGACCATCCTCAATTTTCAGCGGTGAAAGAATCAGGTAAGTGAACTTTTCCTTCTCGAACTTGCCGCCGGTGAACTCAATTTCGCCAATGCCAAATTCTGAGGCCAGCGAATTCTGAACGTCCATGCTGATGTAACTTCCGATAAGCAGAAGCATCGCTGGTAACAGTCGGTTCATGTCTTGTTTCCTCATGATCAAATTCAGGGCAGCTTTAAATCAGGCGCGACGATCTGCCAGTCGCGACGATCCGCGTCTGTGAGCGCCGGTCAGGGGTCCACAATCGTAAACGACCATCTTCCGAAGCGCAACGCTGTCCTGAAAGTCTCAATACAGTCTGAGCGAGTTTCGAAACAGCTCCGTCAGCTCCGCCGCCCCTGTTTTCAGCGGTGACAGCTTCAGCAACCGAGCCTGCACCAGCGTGCCATCGACAAGTCGTGGGATGTCGGCCTCACTGTAGCCGAAGTCTTCGATGCCGCCCGGCTGTTGCATCAGCTTCATGAAGTGAATGACCCGCTCGGCCAGTAGGTTTCCGGCGTCTTCCGGCGCCGCGTCTCGAATGTCCGCTCCCAGAGCCGCCGCCGCCAGAAGGTGCCGCTCCGGTGCCGAAGGAGCCGTGAAACGACAAACCGCTGGCGTGTGAACGATGACCGACGTTCCATGCGGAACCATCGAATGATCCGCGTTGTAACCAGCAGGCAGGTAACCTTCGACCTGTCCCGCAACGGGATAAGCCATCGCGTGAGGCAGATGAACTCCCGCGTTGCCGAAACCTGTCCCCGCGTAGGAAGAGCCGAGCAGCATTCTGCCGCGAGCTTCTTCGTCTTCAGAATCCTGAAACACTCGCGGCAGAAACTCGGCAACAACACGCAGCGCTTCCAGAGCCCACACGTCGCTGATCGGGTTCGAACCCTGATAAGCCGTCCGCATCGACGGTCGATCTGGTTTTTCGCGGCTGAGAAACGGCAGCGCTGTGAATGATTCCAGCGCGTGCGAAAGCACGTCGAGCCCCGCACTGGCGGCAACTTCTTTCGGGCACGTACGAGTGTTCTCTGGATCGAGCACGCCCAGCATCGGTCGCATGTACCGATTGGCAATTCCAGTTTTGACTCGTTCTTTTTCAAAGTCGAAAACCGCAACCGCCGTCGTTTCGCTGCCCGTCCCCGCCGTCGTCGGCACTGCAATGAGCGGCTTCAGCGGTCCAGGCGGAGTCGTGCCCTTGCCCAGCGTTGGATTGACATACTCGGTGAATTCCGCCGGCCAGCTGGCGTACAGGTTGGCCGCCTTGGCCGTGTCGATGGCCGACCCGCCGCCAACCGCCAGGAACGCATCGAAGTTGCCCTGCGTCGCCACTTCAATTGCCTGCAGAAACGATGTGTCGGTCGGTTCGCAACGGACACCAGCGAAGACTTCAAAATCGATTCCCGCTGACTTCAAAGACTCGATCGCCGTCTGCCCCGGATAAAGTTCGAGAACTCTCGGGTCGATCACCAGCATAACCCGCCTGGCCCCAAGGTCGGCGAAGTCCATTCCGACCTCGCGGGTTGCTCCTGCTCCGAAGCGGACATTCGATCCGGTCATCTGAAAAACGGTATCCGTCGTCATTGTTGTTTCTCCAGGTTGTGTTCGTCCGCTTCCTGTGGTGAGCCTGTTTCACATCAGCCAGCAGTCATGTTCCTGTCTGCGAACATGGCTGCCTGGTGGTTGCGATTCAACGAGCCCCGTTCGATATTCTGACGTCTCTCCGGCCCGCCCGGGACAGTCCGACGGAATTCATCAATTCCAGACCAGAGCGGCGATTATGGTGCGAAACGCTTGCCGCTCATAGCACGATGGCCTATCGATACACCTTCCAACTGAAATCTGAGCATCAGCCGGAGGCAACTTTCGTGGTCCGACTTCCATCCTGCCCCATCTGCAAGACCAGGTTAGCGGCGACTGCCGCGACCGAATCCAAAGACTTTCCGTTCTGCAGCGCACGTTGTCGTGAGATCGACCTGCTGCGATGGAGTGACGGCAAGTACGCGATCGTCGAACCGATCTCCGCCGACAAGCTCGCTGAAAAAATCTTCGACGACGAATTGAACGAACCGCTCGACGAAGCCGGCTACTGATCGCTGTTCGCCGAAAGCCCACTCCTGTGACTTCACCATTCTGATCCGCTAAAACTCAGCCTTCCTGATAAGACCTCTTCCCACCAGATTCGGAGCACCGCCGTGTCGCGACTCATCGCCCTTGCCTGCCTGGCTTGTTTTGCACTGACCGCTTTCGACACCGTATCGGCAGATTCCAACTGGCCGCGCTGGCGAGGTCCTAACCAGGACGGCCACTCGAACGAAACCGGGTTTCCTCGCAAGTGGAGCCCTTCTGACGTCAAGTGGACGACTCCGCTGCCCGGAGCCGGGCAGTCATCACCCGTCATCTGGGGCGAGCGACTGTTCCTGACGACCTCGCTTGATCGTGGTGCCGAACGGATGGCTCTGTGCGTGGATAGAAACACCGGAGAGATCGTCTGGCAAACCAGCCTCTGGAAAGGCAAGCCGGAAGATTCTCACGTCATGAACGGCTGGGCGTCGTCCACCTGCGTAACGGACGGCGAACGGGTCTGGTGCTTCTTCGGCCAGGGCGGCGGACTGTTCTGCCTGACAATGGACGGCAAGCAACTCTGGAACCGCAATCTCGGAGAATTCCCCGGCCCGTGGGGCACCGCTGCCAGCCCGATCCTTATTGACAACATGCTGATTCAGAACTGCGACTCTGATCAGAAAGGTTTCCTGCTGGCTGTCGACAAGCTGACCGGTGAGACGCTGTGGACGACTCCTCGCGAAGGAGAACGCGGCTGGAGCAGCCCGATCCTGATTGAAGCCGCCGGTCGTCGCGAACTGGTCCTGCAAGGCCACACCGGTATCCGCGCTTACGATCCCACCAATGGTGAAGAACTCTGGCGAGTCTCCGGCACGAAAGGCCGAGGCACACCGACCGTCACACCTGGCAACGGGCTGGTCTACGTGATCCCCGGTCGAGGCCCGTCAATCTTCGCCGTCAAACCAGGCGGCGACGGCGATGTCACTGCCAGCAACGTCGTCTGGAACCAGCCTCGCAAGGGCCGCGACCTGCCGTCGCCGATTATCGTCGGCAATTACCTCCTCGCCATGAACATGCAGGGCGGAATTCTGACGTGCTACAA
>JABMPE010000100.1 GCA_013203845.1 Rhodopirellula sp.
GCGGTGAATTTGGGTTTCAGATCAAACGCCAGGTCCAGGCTCGTAACTTTGTGAGGGTTCGGCCTGGGGTAAGCGAGCCAGAGTGTTCCGTCGGCGGCTCGACGATCGCCAGGAGCACCCAGGTTAAGTGACATCTTTTTGACCGGAGTCTGAGCACCCGTCGCACTGATGATTGTCCAGGGTCGGCGAGCTTCTCGCGGTTCCAGAACGATGGTCGAGGCGATTGAAAACTGGCAGACACAGCCGGCGCTGGCTTCAGGAATCATGACCAGGCCGTTGGCAGGAATGGCATTGATCCAGCAGCCGAGGCGGTGTCCAGCGAAATGTCGCGTCCCTTCGTCGTTGTCCAGGTTGTAGAAGCCGGTGTAGCCCGAGCGGAACATCAGCATGCTGTCGCAACCGGTCAACATGCCACAATGATGGCCGGGGCGGATCATACTCCACGGAACTTCCTGCCCGGTGAGCGGGTGAATTTTTGTGTGTTGCTCGCCGGTCGTCAGTTCGAACGACCAGGGCTCAGCGATCACCCGGTTACCGACAACGATCGGACGATGTCGATAGTTCGCGTCTTTCTTCCACATCGTGTATCCGGCTTCCGCCGAGAGCGCGACCAGCCGACGGCGTTTGAATTCTCCCGCAATAAACTGGTTCCAGTAGTGACCGTTGGCGTTGGCTCCGCAAAGCACCAGCACACCGTCCTGGTACATCATTGTCAGCTGGCCGCCGCCGATGCCGATATCGCTGCAATCGGTGACGTCGACTCCGACGGCCCAGATCTTCTTCCCGTTTTCAGCATCGACCGCGACGGCGGTTCGAGCATCCAGTTTCTTCATGCGGTCTTCGGCGATCTTCAGCTCTTCGCCGGTCAGACGTTCCAGTTCGGACTTATCTTCGCGAAGGATTCGCTCACGTTCTGCACTGGTGATCGTGCTGTCGATGAAGAAAACTTCGTTGTTACCCAACGCGATCGTGCGGTGCGAGATGCTGCCTCCCGAGTACGTCCAGAGGTGCTTTCCGGTTTTGACATCAATGGCAAAGATGCCGTCAGTTGATTCCGTCGTTTTGCGACCTCGGCGACGGTACTTCGCTTCAACATCCGCTCGCACGGTGGCAGTACCGATCAGGCGTCCGTTGTTGTACGCGACGTAACCCCATTCACGAGTGTTATTGTCCATTTCCGGTGGCAGTCGATGCACGGCCACGACCTTTCCGGTGGCGGCATCGAGTTCGAAGCATTCGTCTTTCAGAAAATTAAAGAGGCGGTCGTCGCTCGCTGCGAGGTTGCCAGGATTCTGATTCTGAAAGACACCCGTGCGAATGGCTTCTTCGTTTTCATACTTCCAGAGGAACAGTCCGTTGTACGCATCGAAGGCCGAGATCGTGGCTTCACCCTGCACGAACAGCCGGCCATTCACTGACAACGGACCAACGGCTCCTTCGTGGCGATTGACCATGTCTCCCGGACCCGGATCGCCGAACCAGAGAACGCCCAGGTCGCCCTTCACGCGCTTCTCGTCGATGACCGCCGTGTTGCCGACGTTACCATACTGGTGCGACCAGTTGCCGGCTCCAGGCAGAGCGTTGCGTGTGAGCGTTGTGCTGGACGAGGCTGCTTTGACGGTTGCTTCATCCTGTACCAGCCCGGTTTCGTTCAGCCACTGAGTTTCGGTGGGGCCAGATTCAACGGGCTTCGGCGACGACAGCCACGCGACGCCACCGAGCGGTTTAAGATGTCGCATGATCAGTCGCGAATCGCCTGGCAACTGGCCCGTTCGAAGTTGCGTGTCGGAAACGATCAGGTTGGCGAAGTAGTTGGAGTAAGGAATCGCCGACAACTCCGCCTGATGCACTGTGACACGGCTGCCGTAAAGGCCTGCTTGATTGAGAGCGGCTCGCGACTGGCGAACCTTTTCGGCGTCCGGTTCGATGCAGTAGATGCTGAGTTCTGTCTGCTTCGCCAGTTCGTACGCCAGGCGGCCATCTTCGCTGCCGACAACCAGACAGAAACCACGCGTGATGCCGGTTTCGCTGACGATCTGAGTCGCGGCGTCGCGACAAAGTTTCGAGATGTCGTCATCGGCATACGGGTTGGAATACTTCGTCGCTTCGGCCAGCGGAGTTTCCGTGGGCTCGCCGGAACCAAAGCAGAACACCTGCCCTGTCGTTGTGCTGACGATGAGGTGCCCGTTCGCAAAGACAAGTCCGCGCGCTTCACCGTCAACCGTCAGCTTCAGAGTCTCGTCTCCAGATTCACGACCGTATCCGAAGACTTCGCCGTTGCCGCCGGAAATGATCATGTTGCCGGTCACCAGAAGTGCCGCGTCGTGCTCGTTCGGTTTCTGCCAGATCACGCCGACCGAAGCCAGTTCAGTCTGCTCCGCCTGAGCCTGCTTTATCTTCTCGCGAATTCCCGCTGCCTTTTCACCAGTGGCGCTGCGAAGCGATCCGGAAAGACTGTACAGGTCCATTTCCAGCTGATGAGTACGGCGGCTGTTGACGGCATATTTCACGCGATCGATTCTGGCGATGGCCTTCCCGGTGGCGATGGCGGCTTCATCACCAGCAACGACCATCTGCCGGCCTTCGAACCAGCCGAACCCGACGTTGCCATCGTTCTGAGCGATTGCCAGCAGATGGTGAGCACCGCCGGAGTAAATCTGGCCATCGGCCAGCAGGGCTCGCGTTCCGCCGACGACTCCGCCCGCCGTGCTGCGCCAGCTGTAGGTTTTCTTGTGCAGCAGCACGCCGTCCCTGCGGTCAAACGTCGCTGGCATGGAGCGTCCGGAAGGGACAAACAACTGAGCCTTGCTGGCCAGCAGGTAACCTTGTGGTGAGAGATCGTCTCGTGCGGCATCGTTCTCACTGATGTCGTCGCGAGTCCACACAACGTCGCCGGTCTTTGCGTCGACGGCGTGCAGGTAAACGTCTTCGTGTGGAAAGATGCCGGCTCCGAAGTAGGCGACACCATTGTCAACCAGCACACCCGTTCGGACAGGCCACTTCGAAACCATCTGACCGCGACCCAGGAACCACTCGTCCGATGGCCCAGCTCGCAGTTTCCAGATCAACTCGCCAGAGGCAGCGTCCAGGCAGTAAGCAAAGCCGTCGTCGGATCCGAAGTAGATCGATTTTTTATAAACCGTCGGCGCGAGTCGGACGGGTGCTTCGGTGAACAATGACCACAGCGTTTTGCCTGTCGTCAGGTCGAGACAATGGATCTGGTCATCAGCGGTCGATCCAAAGTAAACGCGCTGGCCCACGACGACAGGTTGAAACGCGTCGTCATATCTGACCCGGTCTTTGAGGAGATGTCCTTCGACGGTTCGACCGCCTGCTTCGGACCACGCTCGTCGCGGCGGAGCGGGCGGCGAATACGTCCATTTCAGGCTGATCGGTCCGCTGATTTTCTCAGGTGTCGATCCGGAGCGATCGTTGTCCCGTCGGTAAGTCGGCCAGTCTTCGGCCAGCAGATTCGATACAGACAACAGAACGAATCCAAAGGCCACGGCAGCCATCGCCGTCATGCTCCGAGTGAAAGCGTTCCTGCGAATTTGAGCAAACCGTGGCATCGCAAACTCCTGTCGAGCGACCGTGCGTCGGATGAAAATCGATTCCTGACTATATGAAGCAACCGCGTTTGTTGATACGGACTCGACGTGTTTGGGTGAGATTGTGAACCGGTCGCTGGCCGCGTTCGGTGTTATCCCGACTCCACGTCGGTATGCTGTTACGCATTCGAAATTCGAACCGGGAGATATGTGGAATGATTCGCTCGATAATGACTTTTGGCGTTATGGCGTGCCTGATTGCCGCTTCCAGTGCGAAGGCCTGCTCGGTGCCGGTCTTTCGCTACGCGCTGGAACAGTGGCGACCTGACAACTTCGAGGTCATCGTTTTTCACAAGGGGCCATTGTCAGACGCCGATAAAGATCTGGTCGAAAAGGTCGAACCGAAAGACATCGACGCTGCTTACGCTGCGAATGCGTGGGTCCGCATGGTCGATCTGGATCAGTCGCCGGAGCCCGAGATGGTCGCTCTGTGGGAGCAGCAGAAAACGGAAACGCTGCCGTGGATGCAGGTCCGTTCGCCAGCCAAGTTTGGTAAGCCGCTGAATGTCGTTTCTCAGGAGTTCAACGAGGAGAACGTCACCAGTCTGCTCGACTCGCCGCTGCGAAAGAAAATCACCGAAAGCATTTTGAAGGGCGACTCCATCGTCTGGATCCTGCCGAAGTCTGGCGACAAGGCAAAAGATGATGCCGCTGCCGAGATCATGCAGGGAGAACTCAAACGCCTGCAGGCAGAACTCAAGCTGCCCGAGATCGATGAGCAGGACATTCAGGATGGATTTCTTTCAGTGAATCCGGACGAGCTGAAGCTGCGATTTTCGATGGTCACCGTTTCGAAGGACGATCCTCAGGAGCAGGCATTCGTGCAGATGTTACTCACGGTCGAGCCGGACCTGCGTGATCCGGAATTCGCCAACGATCCAATGGCCCTGCCGGTCTTTGGGCGTGGCCGAGTTCTGTACGCTCTGATCGGAAAAGGCATCAACGCGGAAACGATCGAAGACGCCGGCCGCTTCCTGACCGGAGCGTGCCAGTGCACCGTCAAAGCTCAAAACCCTGGCGTCGACATTCTGACGAACGTCAACTGGGACAGCCTTGTTGTACCGACACTTGAGAAGGACACGATTCTTCCGGCACTGACAGGCCTGAGCGGCTTCGGAAAAGAAGCCGACGGAGAATCAAAAAACGTCGACCACGTGGTGGCCGAAGATGCTGCTTCAGCGGTTGCATCGGAAGAGCCGAAATCTTATCCGCCCTCTGATCATCCGGTGGTTGCTCCGCTCAAGTCGTCAGTCAGTGTTGGTACGCTGGCGATTTACGTGGTCGGTGGGTTGGCTCTGCTGGTCGTTGGCCTGTCCGTCGTGTTTGCTCCAAAACAGTCTTAATCATCGTAGGCTGGAACAAGCTCCGCGCGGTTCCGGCACCGCCCAAACAGAAATTGCCGGAACTGCGCAGAGCTTGTTCCAGCCTATATTCCATCGGGAATTGATTTCCGACACGATCCTGAGGACGAAACCATGAGTGTCTGGCGACTCGTTCTGCGTGAGATGAAACATCGCAAGTCCAACTTCGTGCTGTCGCTGTTGTCGGTGACGGTGGCGATCGCCTGCCTGGTGGGTGCTCAGACGCTGCTTCGTTCGGACGAGATTCAGACCGAAACGATTCTTTCCGCGAAGCAGACGGAGATTGAGTCGGCAATCACCACGCGAGAAGCCGCCGTCTCGGAAGCTGGCAAGGCTCTGGAAGATTCCGTCCGCAAGGACATGTTGAAACTCGGTTTTAACGTATTGATCGTTCCGGAGAATCAGGACCTGTCCGAACTGCACCTCAACGGAACCCTGACTGAGACGATGCCTGAGAGCTATGTCGACAAACTGGCAGGCTCAAGCATCGTGACGGTTAATCATCTTCTGCCCAGCGTGACTAAACGTGTGAAGTGGCCGGAGAAAGAGATCGACGTGATTATCCACGGGACGCGCGGCGAAGTTCCGATCATGCACCGGGCGGGAAAGAAGCCGCTGCTGGATGCGGTTCCGCCAGGCACGATGGTTGTCGGTTACCAGGTTCACTCGAAGCTGGGGCTGAAGGCCGAAGACAAGGTGACGCTGCTCGGCAAAGAGTTCACCGTCAAGACACTGCATCCGGAACGCGGCTCGACCGACGACGTGACCGTCTGGATTGACCTTGCCGAAGCTCAGCAACTGCTCGGCATGGAGAACGTGATCAACGCCATCCTTGCTCTGGAATGTGGTTGCACCGGTGACCGCATCAGCCAGATTCGCGAAGAAATCGCTGGAATTCTGCCCGGCACAAACGTGATCGAGAAACACTCGCAGGCACTGACTCGAGCCGAGTCACGGGCCAAAGCCAAAATCGTCGCAGAAGACGCGTTGAAAGCCGAGCAGCAGGCTGGGCAGGAAGCGTTAACTCGCGAAACGAATTCACGCGCAGAAATTCAGAACCGTCGAGCCGGGCTGGTCGGAATTCTGGTTCCGCTCGTTCTGATCGGTTGTGCGTTGTGGATTGGGTTTCTGGCTTTCGGCAACGTGCGACAACGAAACAGCGAAATCGGAATTCTGCGGGCCATTGGCCTGAGTTCGAATCAGGTACTGGCCATTTTTCTGATCAAGGCCGGACTGATCGGATTGATTGGAGGGCTCGTCGGAACGGCACTCGGCGTGTTGATTGGAATCGAGTTTGGCGGCTTATCACCCTCGGCAGAAACGTGGCAACGAATTTTCGAGACAGGAGCAGTCCTCACGACGGTCATCCTGGCCCCGCTGTTGGCTCCTGTGTTTTCGGCAATTGCCAGTTGGCTGCCGGCATTGATGGCCGCCCGCCGCGATCCAGCGCTCGTCCTTCAGGCGGAGTAAACGATCTCAGCCAGGATCACGATCCCGGTCAAGAACTGCAGGAAAGTAGAGATTGATGCTTGTTGAAATTCAGGACGTTCGAAAAACGTATCAGGGCGGCAGTGGAGCAGTGCTCGCTGTTGATGGCGTCAGCCTGTCGCTGGAGGCCGGCGAGTTTGTGGCTGTGCAGGGACCGAGCGGCTGTGGCAAGTCGACGTTGTTACTGCTCGCTGGAGGCCTGCTCGCTCCGGAATCGGGAAGCGTGCAGGTCGCTGGGGAAGACCCTTACGCGTTAGCCCCCGACGCCCGCTCAAGATTCCGAGCGGAGAACATCGGCTTTGTCTTTCAGCAGTTCCATCTCGTTCCGTACCTGTCGGTGCTGGACAACGTGCTGGCACCCAGTATCGCGACAGGTTCGACCGGGCAGGAGTCGAGAGCAAAAGAGTTGATCGAACGCTTTGGACTGACTCACCGCATTCAGCACGTGCCCGGAGAACTCAGCAGCGGAGAGCGGCAACGCGCCGCGCTGGCTCGCGCCCTGCTGAACCAGCCAAAGGTATTGCTTGCCGACGAGCCGACCGGGATCCTGGATACGGAGAACGCGACCGAAGTGCTGAAGCATCTGCGCGAATTCGCATCGTCGGGCGGAGCCGTCCTGCTGGTTACTCACGATGCTCAAGCGGCTGCGGCAGCCGACCGGGTGATCCATATCCGCGACGGAAAGCTCGACACGACCGCTGTGAGCTGATCGGAAAGCTGCTCAGTCCGCGTCGTTGTGATGAGAATCCCAGATTCCTACACTCGAAACTCTTCCGTTCAGGCCTCGTGAGAGACGAATCGTGAAATCAGCAACTACGAAATCTCATCATTTACGTCGTCCCGTTCTCAACCGTTCCGGTCGCGTCAACGCGTTGTGGGCACTGCTGGCTGGCGGGATCGCCGTGGTTGGCGTTTCGGCGTTCCTGCTGTCAATGGGTGGTCCAGGTCAGGCTCCCGAAGGTCAGAAGCTGGTCATGTTCTGTGCGGCCGGAATTCGGGTTCCGGTGGAAGCCGTCGCCGCTGAGTACGAAGAAAAATATGGCGTACACATCGAACTGCAGTACGGCGGTTCGCAGACGCTGCTGAGTCAGATTCAAGTCGACAAATTCGGTACGTCCGACCTGTTCCTTGCCGCTGACGACTTTTACACGGACAAAGCTCACGATGACGGGCTGGCCAAAGAACGGCTTTCCCTTGCGTACATGCGACCGGTCATCGCCGTTGCGAAAGACAACCCGAAGAACATTCAGTCGATTCGCGATCTGCTCAAAAATGAGGTTCGAGTTTCGCTGGGGAGTCCGGAGCAGGCGGCAATTGGTCGTGCGGTTCAGAAGCGACTGAAAATTCACAAGGTCGACGAGAGTGACCTGTGGGCGAAGCTTGAAGAACACGTCACAACAGCGGGCGTTTTCAAACCGACGGTGAATGACGTCGCGAATGACGTGCTGATTGGAGCAGTCGATGCGGGTATCGTGTGGGACTCGACCGTCGCCATGCCGAAATATGCTGATAAACTGATCGGCATTCCGGTCGACGAACTGGACGGCGATCCCAACCTCATCAGCATCTGCGTACTGACCTCGTCGACTCAACCAACAGCAGCTCTGAAATTCGCTCGGTATCTGTCAGCGCGGGATCGCGGATTGCCAGTCTTCAAAAAGTACGGCATGCGACCAGTCGATGGCGACATCTGGGTCGAGAATCCCGAGATTACTTTTTACTGCGGAGCGATCAATCGCCGAGCCGTCTCGCAGATCATCGACGAGTTCTCTCAGCGGGAAGGTGTAACGGTCAACACGATTTACGATGGCTGCGGCATTCTTACCGGACGCATGAAAGCGATCGATGGCCAGAATCCGGAACTCGGATTCCCGGACGTCTACATGGCCTGCGATCGTTACTACCTGGACAACGTCAAAGAATGGTTTCAGGACGACGCCAACGTTTCTGATGCCGAGATCGTCATTGTGGTCCTCAAAGGCAGCGACCAGGTGAAGTCTCTGGAAGATCTGCTCAAGCCGGGCATCCGAGTTTCGATCGGACAGCCCGAACAATGCACGATTGGTGCGTTGACTCGTCGAATGCTGACAGAGCAGGGCTTGTACGAAAAACTGAAAGAGAAACAGAAAGCCGAGGGCGAGGTTGTCGTCGAAAAGTCTTCTTCAGCGTTGTTGATTCCGGATGTAATTTCCGGACACGCCGACGTGACAGTGGCCTACATCACCGACACCATCGCAACGCGAAATGATATCGACATTATCCGCATCGATTCTCCGTTGAACGTGGCCATTCAGCCATTCAGTATCGCCCGGACAAGCGTTCATAAACATCTTGTGAGACGTCTCTTTGACCGGGTCGCTGCAGCGAAGGATTCGTTTGAATCAGCCGGTTTTCGCTTTCGGCTGGGAATGGTTCCGGATGCAGGCGACGACACATCGCAACAGACTCCCGCGTCATCCACTCCCGAACCTGAAGACGCCTCTGCCAGTGAAGCCAGCAAACCGTGAGTTCGACTCCTCAACAGCCTGCCGCGCGGGAACCAAATCCTGACGCTGGTGCTGGCGATCATTCAGCAGCCTGCGGGCGTAATCTCGATTCAAAGCAGATCGCGGTATCGAACACGCTGTTCTATCTGCTATTTATCGTGCTGGGTGGAACTTACGTCGTCCTGATTGTTGGCATGTTGTTAGCTGACGCCGCTTACATGACGGAGAAAACATTCGAGGGTGTGACGAGTGAAGGCCGGTCGCTACTGAGCGTGATTTCTCACAATCCAATCGCCACCGCGCTGGCCGATAAACGGATTCAGCACTCGATCTGGCTGAGTCTGATTTCGTGTACGATGTCTGCCGTGATTTCTGTGCTCGTCGCGATTCCGATGGGCTATCTGATCTCGCGGCACGAGTTTCGTGGCAAGCGATTTCTGGACGCGGTTCTCGACATCCCAATCGTCCTGCCGCCACTGGTCATCGGTTTGAGCCTGCTGATTCTGTTTCAGTTTCCGCCCTTTCGCTGGATTGCTCGCGATGTCGTTTACCAGGTCCCGTCGGTCGTACTGGCTCAGTTTTCGGTGGCATGTGCGTTCGCCGTTCGCACCATGAAGGCCACCTTCGACCACATTAATCCGCGTTGTGAAGACGTCGCCATCACGCTGGGTTGCAGTCGTGCTCAGGCTTTCGGTTGGGTTCTGCTGCCGGAAGCCGAACGAGGAATTCTCACCGCATTCACACTCGCCTGGGCAAGATCTCTGGGCGAATTCGGTCCGCTGCTGATTTTTTCCGGAGCGACCCGCATGAAGACAGAAGTGCTTTCAACGAGCGTGTTCCTGGAAATGAACGTTGGCGATATCGAAGCAGCCGTTGCTGTTTCATTCATCATGGTGATGGCCGCAGTGGTGGTACTCATCCTGACTCGAATGATCGGCTCGAACCATCACGCGATTGACTGACTGAACTGACGGCTCATGATCAAGATCGAAAATCTGTCGGTGCAGGTCGGAACTTTTCGCATTCAGAACGTTTCGTTAACCGTTCCGAGTGGAAAGTACGGCGTGCTGATGGGCAGAACCGGATCGGGCAAGACGACGATCCTGGAAACGGTACTCGGACTGCGCGGCGTCAACGCAGGCAGGATTGTGCTCTGTGATCAGGACGTGACGAACCTTAACCCGGCTGTTCGAGGAGTGGGTTACGTTCCCCAGGACGGTGCATTGTTTTCGTCAATGACGGTGAGGGATCATCTGGACTTTGCGTTGATGATTCGCAAAGTCCCGAAGGCCGCGTGTCAGCAACGTGTGGAAGAGCTGGCAAGCCTCCTTGGCATCGAGTATCTGCTGGACCGGAAACCTCGCGGGCTCAGCGGCGGTGAGCGGCAGCGGGTGGCTCTTGGTCGCGCCTTGTCCTTTCAGCCGAAGGTGCTTTGTCTGGACGAACCACTGAGTGCACTCGATGACGACACCCGAGTCAGAATGTGCGATCTGCTGAGCGACGTGCAAAAGCAGACGGGTACGACAACACTGCATGTGACGCACAATCGTGAAGAAGCCGAGCGGCTCGCCGACTGTCTGTTCCGAATCGAGGACGGACAGATTCAACAGGTAAACCGTGAATCCTGACTCGTCGTCCGCAAAGTCGCATCGTCGCCGTTTGACAGACTCCGGTCACTCATTCACGCTACGTCGTCGCAGAAATCGTTCGTCGAAATGAGGTCGCAGCATGGTCGTTACGGTTGAGTACACCGCGCAACTGAAAAGAGCAGCGGGCAAACCCCGTGAAGACTTTGAGCTGGGCGAATCGGCCACACTGATCGAACTCGTCAACGCCATTGCGGATCGGCACGGTGCCGAGTTGACTCGCATGCTGAAGACAGCCGACGGGACGCCGCAGTCTACTGTGATTCCGTTTGTGGGCGATGATCAGGTTCGCTGGGATGCTTCGGACGCGTTGCGTGACGGAATCACCGTGACACTGCTTTCGCCGATTTCTGGTGGCTAACCTGGACGGGTTTTGTTGTGGAGAATTGTGAGTTTGCGATGCCTGACCCTCGACCGCTGACTGACGAAGAAAAGGCCACGTACGAGTGGCAAATCCGGGTAGACGATTTTCGTGAGACCGGTCAGGAGAAACTGAAAGGGGCATCCGTGCTGGTGTCTCGCGTCGGCGGTCTGGGAAGCGTCGTTGCTTATGAACTGGCCGCCGCTGGCGTTGGTCAGCTGGTCCTTGCTCACGCCGGAAACGTGAAACACAGCGATCTCAATCGGCAGTTACTGATGACGCACGGTTGGCTTGGCAAGCCTCGCGTCGAATCGGCTGAGCGACGACTGAAGGAACTGAATCCTCGTCTCGAAATCGTTGCCGTCGGCGAGAATGTGTCCGAGGAAAATGCCGCATCGCTGGTCAGTCAGGTCGATCTTGTTGTGGACTGCGCACCGCTGTTTCAGGAACGGTTTGCCATGAACCGTCAGGCCGTCCTGCAGAACAAGCCGATCATCGAATGTGCGATGTATGATCTGGAAGCTCAGGTCACGACGGTCATTCCCGGTCAGACGCCCTGTCTCGCCTGCCTGTTCCCCGAGCAACCGCCCGAGTGGCGACGGGAGTTTCCCGTCTTCGGAGCTGTCTCGGGAACCGTCGGCTGCATCGCGGCGATGGAGGCCATCAAAGTGCTCGGTAAATTTGGTGAGTTGCTTGCTGGTTCACTGCTGACTTTCGACCTGCGCGACATGCAGTTTGCGAAGCGGCGTGTGCTGAGAAACCCGGACTGCCGAGTCTGCGGCAACATTTGACGCCGTTCATTTCGCGAAGATCCATGCAGAGGATTCAACCACGAAAGACACAAAATAAACGAAAGGTTTCGAGTAGATGCTTTTGTGTCTTTCGTGGTTGTTTATTCCTGCTTTGAATCTGCTTTGACAATTGGGATGTCGCGGAGGGTGATCGGAATTTCGACGTTGATCAGAAGCGTCGGGGCGACATAAACGAACTCACAGTTCGCCGGATCGGTCGGCAGGTCTTCAAACAGGTATTCGATACCGACCGAACCATCTCCCTGGTAAAGCGTGTTGAAGCCGCCGTTCATGGTGTGTTGATGTCCGTCGGGATCGACAAGATAGACCCGGTTGTGAAAGACCCATGTCTGGTGCGATTCGAAAGCGTTTGCGCCGAGGTCGTAATTCACCTTTAACTGGACTCGAGCGTTGTGATGTTTTGACCGGGAAGCTTCGAAACGGACTTCGTTGACCGTCACCGTCACTCCTCCGCGGCGACGCGATACGCTTTTGGACTGGCCAATTCCACGGAAGGAGATCGGTTGCTCGCTGGCTGCGACGAGGAGAACTGCTTTGCCGTGAAGCGAAGCCTGTCGGGCGGTTGATTCTCCGGAAAGAAAGCTCAACGAGAGCACGGCTTCGCGGCCGCCATTGCCGAGCGGAACTTCAATTGTGGCGCCGGAGTTAAACGGTTCGATGGCGTTTTTTGACGCGTGCATCGAGAGGCCGAAGTCGCTGGTCCGGTAGCGTAAAAAAAGCGGTCTCAGCCGAGGTTCGCAGAGAATGCGAAGCTGGCTGCTCAGCAGTGTGCTCTTGTCGGCTCCGGCGTTTTGAGAAGTGAATGCGGAGGCTTCGATTCGAAATGCGCGATCGACAGCAGAGACTGGTTTGAGCCGCCTGGAAACACACTGTTTCAAATTCAGTTGACCGGTCTCCCGTTCGAATTCGACTTCCAGATCGTCCGCTTCGAGAAGTCGAACTGCGTTCCAGAACGGAGTTTCCTGCAAACTCAGATTGACCTTGCGATCCAGTTCGGGCCGCGCAAGACGAGATGTCAAAATCGAGTTGCCCGTCTGCTTCTCGATTTCCAGAACGAAGTCTTCCACTGAGTATTCACCGGCGAGAGTGACGGTGGAGGGGCGAAGCGATTGCTCAGCGACGTCATGTTCCAGGCGAACTCGTACGCGCCGAATTGCCTGACGGGCTGACAGTGACTTCAGCAGATCTGGCGGAGGCAGTAGCGGCAACACATTCGTGCCTAGCTTGAGCAGTGCTTCTTCCGCTTGGATCCGCACCGAACGGGAGGAATCGCTGAGCCGTCTGATTTCGGCTCGGACCTGCAATCGAAGATCGGTCTCAACAGTAATGGCGGATGACTGCGCCGAGGCGACTGCCGGACAACTCGCTGTCGCCATCACGCAACACACGATGGCGACAACCCACGTCACGAGGTTACCGACGACCGCGGGATACCCGGTAGCCGTATTCGATGGCGAACCAGTCGGCGTATCGTTCTCGGGCGTTCTGATTGCGGTTGCGAGTGTCATTGACGTGGCCGATCTCGTGGATCAGGACGTTATTCAGGTAGAAGTCGCGCAGAGCGTGCTCCGTCCAGGAAAGTCTCCACAGCTTGCCGTCCTGAGTCCACACACCGCCGTACATCTTTGCCTCAATCACCTGCTCGGGGCGGGGCGGTCGCGTGTAGGTTTCGACGAGTGACTCTTCGATCGGGTAAAGATAAACATTCGGGCCCCACTGCAACCCGTAGCACGGAAAGAGCGACCGCTTGCGGGTCATTCTGGCAAGTTCAATGACTTCGATATTCTGCCGAAACTGAACTGGAAGCTGCTCAACACGGTCGGTCACTTCCTGCAGCGTCACCGGGTGAATGAAACCGACTCCGGGATCGCGACGGTAAAGCTGGATAACATCCGAGTCGGAAGGTTCATACCACTGGTCGTGAGCGTAAAAACTGTTCGTTCGGAGGCTACTGTCAGAGCCTCGCTGACGGAACGCTCCGGCTGGACGTCCGCCGCTTGCCCGGCTCCGTTCGGAAACACGGCGCGGTGCGGCATGGCGGTCGCTCGGATTTTTTCTACGTTGTTGTCGTTCCCGCGGTTGCCGATTGCTCATAGCCGGTGCCTTTCTGTCTGTCCTTGAGCGGTTGTGAAACCGCTACTCGCAAACAAGGTCTCGGTGAGCCCTCCATGACATCCGACGCGTAATCCTGTCTTCCAGTTGCCTCATGCTGCTCAGCGGCGATGTTCAGTAATCACCAACTCCCTACGAACTTCATCGTCCCATCGTGGGCGGCAACGCTGGGATTCGCAAGCTGAACATTCCCCGGACGCGATTTCAGGCGGCGAGCACGCTCGATAAGTTGTAAGGTACTATGTATTAAGTGGTTACGATTGGTGGTTCTGTCCGCGACGGGTTAGGAGTCTTAGACGGCCGGCCATTTCCTTTGGAAACTCGTCGCCGCAAACCGGGGATTCGCCGTGAGATCCGTCTTTCCAGGTTGTTCAGTAGCAGCGGCCCGGAAAATTTTGCCGGATGATCGGGCAGTCGGCGACGGAGCGGTCACCAGGACCTGTCCGAAATAACGGATTCGGCAAAGGGCGGAAGCATTGCAGGCCGAATATCGTGACTGACCATGCAAACCGCCCCAATTTACGCCCCCGTCAGAACATGTTCGGCGACACGCCCAGATCAACGATGCTGCACGCTTCGATGATCTCGATGCCGAGCTGTTCAGCGCGGAGTCTCACGTCTTCATCGGCACTGCCCGGATTCATCCACACTTCGGTCGGGGCAAGTTTCTGAATCTCGTCCAGCAGTTCGAGTGTAAGGTGCGGTGGCAGGTAGATAGTGATTCGGTCCAGGTTTTCGACTGGCACATCAGACAGCGATGCAAAGGCAGGCAGACCTTCGACTTCATCCGCGTTCGGGTTCACGGGGAAAACTTCGAAACCCTGCTGCAAATGCGCTCGCACGGAAATGTTGCCGAACTTGCTGCGATCGCGGCTGGCTCCGACGACGGCGACTGTCGGGCGAGTTGACATCAGGCGGGCTCCGCTTCAGATGACATCTCTTTCGAAAGCAGTTCCTGCAGCGCATCGAGTGCCTGCGGGATGACCTTCGCTTCGCCGAGGATTGGCATGAAGTTGGTGTCGCCGTTCCAGCGGGGCACGATGTGCCAGTGAAGGTGGCCGGGAAGTCCGGCTCCGGCGACTCGACCGAGATTCAGCCCGACGTTGAAACCGTCCGGCGAGATTGTCTTTTCCAGCAGACCAATCATCTTCTGCAGAAAGTGATTGGTTTCGAGCAGCTCGGCATCATTGAGGTCTCGCAGGTCAGCCTTGTGTTTCTTCGGAGCGATCAGCAAATGGCCGTTGTTGTACGGAAACCGGTTGAGGACGACGATCGAATGTTCGCCACGCAGCACGACGAGATTTTTCGAATCGTTAGCCGCATTGTCGTCGCGATAGCTGCAGAGGAAGCAGTTCGGTTTTAATGGTTGACTTTCCGCCGGATCCGAGTGCTGAACGTAGGCCAGCCGCCAAGGCGCCCAAAGTTGCTGATGAGACACGTTGTGTTCCTTGCGTTCCCTATGGAATCAGAATGACTTGACCAGGTTGCAGGGCAAAGTTGCTGTCAAAAACGTTGGCCTCTTTTAAGGCCTCAATGGTCACACCGAACTTCTTAGCAATGCTGGACAGCGTTTCGCCCTGCTGGACGTCGTGGTAAGTCGATGTCGACTTAGGATTCGGTACCATCAGTACCTGTCCGGCAGCAGCCTCCGGAACATCGTTCAGGCTGCCGCTTGACGAGCCACCCTGAAACGTCGACGGCGGCGTGGAACCTGGAACCTGCAGCGGCGGAGGATTACTCGGGACCATCGTTGGCTGCTGAAACTGCGCGGGTGGCATTCCTTGTCCGGGTGGGTAGGTCGGCGGCGGCGAGCCATACCACATGGGTCCGCAGCCGGAAGCAGTTGCTGCAACAACCATCAAGGCGACGGTCGGCCACTGCAACGAGCAGCTCTGTCTGAAAGAATCCTGCATGTTATGGTCACTCCTTTGGTAACTGTGAGTCTGCATCCAGCAGACATGCCGTTTGAGCTGGCCGACGCTGCTGGTCAGAATCAGGCTTTGAGTTCAATGGGGAGTTTGTCGATCTTTGCGGCGCAGATGAAATCGTTTTCAGACAGGCCGCCGATGGCGTGTGTCCAGAGTTCGATTGTCACGTTCCGATACTGCACCAGATGCAGGTCCGGGTGATGACCTTCGGCTTCGGAAACTTCTGCAACCTTCTCGAAGAAACTCATTGCCGCCAGAAAGTTTTTGACGACCCACGACTTGCGAATTCGTTGATTGTCATGCGTGAGTTCCCAGCCATTGAGATGCTGGATCTGTTTCGCCGCTTCTTCCGCGGAGAATTTCGGCACGCCTCCTTCGCACGGGACGCAGTTCTGCCTGGTCAGCTGGTCGCAGGAGAGGATTTCCATCACGAAGTTTCCGTTGGGTACGTGGTTGAACCGAGAGTATGAGCGTTCTGAAAAGCAGAACTACCGTGAATGCAGAACTACTGTGGCGGCACTCCCAGTGACTTTCCGCCGTCGATGGCAATCAGAGTTCCGGTGACCATGATTGCCGCATCGCTGACCAGGTACAACACCGCCTGAGCAACCTCGTCGACATCAATCATTCGACCGTTTGCCTGCGCCGCCGGGCTGGCCGCGATGAGTTTCTGAATGGCTGCCTCCCGATCGTCAGCCATGTCGATTTCCGACTCGATCATCCGCGTGCCGCCGACCGGTCCGGGACAGACACCGTTCACTCGGATGCGATCTTTCGAGTGGCACAGTGCCAGCGACTTTGTCAGACCGGACAAGGCCAGCTTACTGATTGAGTAAACCGGATCGTGGGCTCGCGGAAGAATTCCGGCATTGCTGGAGACATTAACGATGCTCCCTCCGAGGCCGTCCGCCATCATGTGCCGGATGGCATGCTTGCACCCGAAAAACGCCGCCTTGAGGTTGGTGTCGATGCAGGCGTCCCAGTCCTCTTCGGAAACCTCGTCGATCTGCTTGACCATGCCGATCCCCGCGTTGTTGACCAGGATGTCGATCCGCCCCGTTAAGGTCGCTGCGTGGTCCATCAGCTTTCTCAACTCGCGTTCTGAACGAACGTCGCAGACCTGCTGCTCAATTCCGAGAGCGGAGAACGGCTCGTCGTTCTCACTCAGCAGCGAATAATCCGCCACAATCACCCTGGCACCGGCTTCGGCGAGGGCGGCGGCTGAAGCCCGGCCAATACCGCTGGACCCGCCGGTAACGACGGCGACTCGGTTTGTGAGGTCGGTAGTGTTCATGTCGGACCCGATTTCTGCAGCTGGTTCAAAGTGGTCAAGTCGAAAATGCGCGGCAAGCCTTCTGGCGGAATGAATCGTCGCAACCATTTGTTGTCACGTGGGTTACGGTATCTCGAAGGGCGATCTGCCCGCGAATTTCGACATCGGTCTTCAGGAATCTTCCCGTTTTGTTCCGAACTATTCCAGACCGCTCCCGGTAAAACCTGTGACCGACGAGAGATGCAGGCCAGAATCGATCTCTACTTGTGGTTCCATCCGGGATGAGCGTTTCGTAGACTGAACTATTGGGTTTCTCCGACTCTCGTACCGAAATTTGCGATAACACCTTTTCTTAAAAGGGCATCACGATGCATCTTCCCACTCCCAACGGAATGTCACGACGGCATTTCATGAGCCACATGGCTGGAGCCGCTGCGACCATTCCGGCGATGAACTTCATCGAACACGTTAAGGCGAACGCAGCGACCGCCCGAAGAAACAATAAAGCCTGCATCCTGCTGTGGTGTAGCGGTGGACCTCCGACGATCGACATCTGGGATTTGAAGCCCGGCTCCAAGAATGGAGGCGAGTTCAAGCCGATTGACACCGCCGCTCCCGGCGTTCAGATCACCGAGCACATGCCGAAGACGGCCAAAGTCTTCGATAAGCTGTCCATTGTTCGCTCGATGAGCACGCGTGAAGCCGACCACGGACGTGGCCGATACTTCATGCACACCGGGTTCGTTCCAAATCCAACGGTTGTGCATCCAACGTTCGGTTCAGTCGTCGCTCATGAAGCGGGCTCAAAGCGGAAAGATCTGGAGATTCCGGGCTTCATTTCGATTGGCGCGCCGAGTGGAAGCCCCGGCTACATGGGCACGACGAACGCTCCCTTCGTGGTCGATGGCAATGGTCGAATTGCCAACGCGGATATGGGAGACCTTGGTCGCCCACGCTTGGACCAGCGTCTGGGCATGCTCGGAGTCATCGAGGATAACTTCATCAAGTCGAAGCGTGGTGATCTTCCGCAGGATCACGCCAACATCTACAAGAAGGCTGTCAATCTGATGACTTCTGAGCAGATGAAGGCTTTCAGCATTGCCGATGAGCCGCAGGAGATCGTCGACATGTACACCGGCGGTCCAGCAGCCGGAAACGGTGGCATGATGATGCGGAACGCTGGCGGTTTTGGCCGCAGCCTTCTGATGGCTCGGCGTCTGGTTGAAGTTGGGGTTCCATTTATCGAAGTCGGCGTCAACGTCGGCGGTTGGGATCTCCACAACGACGTCTTCAACACACTGAAGAACGGTAATCTTCCGCAGATGGACACCGCTATTTCGGCTCTTGTCACAGACCTGACGCAGCGTGGCATGATCGACGATGTCACAATCGTCTGGATGGGCGAGTTCGCTCGAACTCCTCGTATCAACCAGAATGTCGGTCGCGATCACTGGGCAGCCAGCTGGTCGGTCATGGTTGGAGGCGGTGGACTCAACAATGGCCAGGCTGTTGGTGAAACAAACGCCGACGGAATTGCCTGCGTTGGCAAGAGTTACCTGCCAGGCGACATCTGGGCGACCGTTTCTCACGCAATGGGTATCCCCACGGCGACCGTTCACACGTCAAAGAATGGCCGACCAATGAAGATTGCTAATGGCGGGACTCCGATCAAAGAACTGATTGGCTAATTTCCGTTTTCCGTAAGAACGGCAAGAACTGCGACGCGGGAGCCCACTGTGGCTCCCGCGTTTCATATACGGCGAGAGAGGAATCGGTTTCGGGTAGCCGAAGTCTCTCAGCATTCGGAAACTGAGTGTGACGTCATCTCCGGACATCCAGTTACCGCTCGCGCCGAGTGATGAGTTCGTTCAACTCTTCAGTCGGTCTCAGAGGCGGATCTATCTGCATATTCTGAAGCAGGTTGGATCGCCGAATGATACCGAAGAGATTCTCCAGGAAACGAACGTTGTGATCTGGAACAAATTTCATCGGTTCGAATTAGGTTCGAATTTCATCGCATGGTCGTTCCAGATTGCGAACTTTGAAGTCCTCAAGTACCGCGACAGGAAGCGATCAAATCGGCTGGTATTTTCTGGCGACCTTCTGGAAGTGATCGCACAGGAATCGGAAGAGCAGGAAGATGATTTGGATTTGCGGCGTGCAGCCTTGCAGGAATGCTTGAGAAAGCTTCGTTCTGCAGACCGGGAACTGATTCAACAGCGATACCAGCCTGGTAACACGGGTGAAGGTGTGGCCCGGCAACTCGATCGACCAATCAATTCGGTTTACCAGTCGATCGGTCGCATCCGAAAAACTCTGTTTGAGTGCATTAACCGGCGGCTTACCGCAGGGGCACCTTGATGACAAACCTACTGCAACCATCTGACCTGAGCAATTTTGTCGAGCTGCTGGAATTGCAGCTGGAAGATCGCATTACGCCATCACAATTCCAGGAACTGGAAGAGACGATTCGCTTGAACAGAGAAGCACGTCAACTCTATCTTCGTTACGTCGACCTTCACGGAGCGTTGCTGTGGGATTTGGCACTGACGGTCGACGCTGACCGGGCAGCGGATGAACTATTGAAGCTTGACCGTGTTCGTGCAGAAGTCGGTGCCTCACTAGACGTCAGTCCGACAGAACTGTCACAGAGATTGCCGGCTCGCTGGATCGCCGTTGTGACTGCGGTCTGCTGCGTCGCTCTGGTTTTTGTTGTCTCTGGTCTGGTCAACACTTCGACGGAACCATCGATCGCAGAAGTTGCTGGGTTGTTTCCCGAGAAAGACACCACAACATCAGGCGGAAGCACGAACACTCTGGTAGTCGACGGCGACTCCAGTTTTCGCGATATTCAACCGGCACAGTTACCGATCGTTGATAAACAGCCGGGTGACACTGAACCAAATACGGACCTGCGACCATCGGTCAGTGTTGCGGTCAACACGCAGCCTTTGAAAGCTGAAACTTCCCCTTCAGCGAGCATCACTGTCGATGACAGTCCAGCGGATCATAGTTCAACAGAACCTGTCGTCGCGAAAATCGACCGGCTGATTCGAGCCGGCTGGGCGGACAATGAAATCGCGCCGTCTGAAAAAGCTGACAATTCCGAATGGTTGCGGCGAGTGTATCTCGACACGGTCGGGCATATCCCGCCCGCGGAAGATGTTCGAGCATTTCTGGCCGACGGACGGCCTGACAAGCGTTCGATCGTTGTCGATGCCTTGCTTGATGACGAAGACTACATTCGGAACTGGACGACCGTCTGGACGAATCTTTTGATTGGCCGGTCTAATCCTCGCCAGGTCAATCGTGCTGCTCTGCAGAAATATCTGCGAGAAAGCTTCGCTGAGAATCGAGGCTGGGACGACATCGTCACCGACTTCATCGCCGCCGAAGGAAGTCGTGACGAAAACGGAGCCACCAACTTCCTGCTCGCTCATGTCAATAACCAGGCCGTACCGGCGACGGCGATCACCGGGCAGGTGTTTCTCGGCCTGCAGCTTCAATGCACGCAGTGTCACAACCATCCGTTCAATAATCAGAAGCAGGATGAGTTCTGGGCGTTCAACAGTTTCTTCAACCAGATCAAAGTCAAAGACCAACCGAAGACGGGAAACCCGGAGCTTCGACAAGTTGCTCTGCTCAACTCGCATGAAGGCGGCCCGACATTTTACGAGACTCGGCAAGGCCTGATGAAAGCGGTGTTTCCCAGTTTTGAAGGTCACGCCATTGACGCCAGTGACAACGTTGATCGCCGATCTGAACTGGCACGGCTGATGACCGAAGGAGACTCACCGCAAATCGCTCGCGCCTTCGTCAATCGTATGTGGCAGCATTTCTTTGGAGCAGCGTTCACTCCGCAGGTTGATGATATGGGCCCGCACATTGCGGTCAGTCATCCGGAATTGCTCGACGAGCTGACTCGACAGTTTGTACGTAGCGGCTATGACACCAAACAGCTTGTCCGCTGGATTTGCAACTCCGAAGCTTACAACCTGACGAGCCGCTTTAATTCAGACGAGACCAACGTCGGCGACGATCCGACGCTCGGCAACGAGCCGCTCTTCAGTCGCGTTTACGTCAAGCAGATGCAGGTTGAGCAACTGTTTGATTCGCTGTTGATTGCAACTCAGGCTCACGAAGTGTTTGGCTCCACCTGGGAAGCCGTCGAAGAACGACGACAGCAGTGGCTGCAGCAGTTCGTCGTGGCGTGGAACACAGATGAAAATGACGAAGCCGATCTTTTCGATGGGACTGTCCCTCAAGCACTGATGATGATGAACGGCGATCTTGTCGATCTGGCGTTGAAATCGGATCGAGGCACGCTGCTAAGTCGAGTTGCTCGATCCCGCACTACAGAGAACGAGAAAATCGAAACGATCGCCCTGGCCGCTTTGTCACGAATGCCGAGTCGTCAGGAAATCGCCGCTGTTCGAAAGCTGATCCGCGATTCGGTTTCGCGAAAGGCGCGTCCAGCGGACCAGCAGCTGGCGATGCAGTCCGGCCTGCAGGACCTGTTCTGGGCCTGCCTGAACTCCAATGAGTTCATCCTGGTTCACTGATCGGTCTGCTCAATCCGATCTTTGCAGCAAACGGCAGTGGCACGCTTCGTCAGCTGTTACGCAGTGACCAGGCCGTCGAGTGTTGATCAATGAAACCTGACACGCCGTCCGGCTTTCAGACCGGGAATTCGACGTAGCCCGAATTCTCTGCTAAGAACTGCCCTGCTTGAATCGTCGAGACTACTGTCGATTCTGCCCGTCTTGCCATTGGCGACCGATTTCCGGGAATCATTAACTGGCAACAAGGCTCACACAGTTCGACGAAACCGCCCGTATTCCAAAAGAATACTTTTCTGCCCGCAGGCGAGGTCACGCCGGGTGGTGAAGCGAGACAGGATCTGAATCATGCGAAATCAATTTTTCCGTCCCACTCGATGGGCTCTCGCGTTTCTGGCCCTCGTTTTAACAGGCGCCTTGATCATGTCGTCCGCAATGAATGCTGCTGAAGACGATGATCCCGTGACTGCGCGGAGCAAGGCAACGATCGAAATGAACAATGGGAACTTCAAGGTCGCTTATGACAGCTTTCGCAAACTCACGCTTGCCCCGAAAACCGACCCGGCAACGGTCGGGCACGATCTCGATCAGGCGGTAAATTGTCTCAATCGTCTGGGTCGAACTCAGGAGTTTGATGAGCTGATCGAATCCGCCATCGACGTTCATTCCAGAAACTGGCAGTTTTTGCGATCCGCATCGCAAAGCTATCGATCAATCAATCACACCGGAACCATCGTCGGCGGTAAGTTTCAACGAGGCCACCATCAGGGGCGTGGTAAGTACGCCAATGCGTACGATCGAGACCGTGTCAGGTCATTACAGTTGCTGGATCAGGCTCGAACACTCGCCATAGATATTCCAGCCGCAGAACGTGGCCAGCTTTTGTATGAGTACGCGTCGGCGATTCAGTCGGGCCTGGGTTCGCTGAATTCCTGGCGTCTTCAGATTCTGACGGATCTGTCGACGCTGCCGGACCTGGAAGACAACTACTGGCGAGGCTATCGCAACGAAGGAGCGCCGGTCGACGTGGACGGTAATCCGGTTCTGCATCGAATCCCGCTGACGTTTGATGCGGCCGGTTCTGACGGCGAGCGCTGGCGCTGGTTGCTGGCCGAAGTGGAACGGTTGCAGCCGACTCGACGACCAGAGCTTCTGAGCGTGTACGCCAACTTTCTGTACAACCAGTTCGGCGTGCAGACGATGGCTCAGTTTCAGTGGATGCGAAATGGTCTTCAGCACGACGACGAGCAGGATCAATCCGGAACGTTCGCACTTCACACGTTATCCGACGATGAAACCATTGCGCGTCTCGCCACCGGGGTGCGGCGTTTCAAACTGCCGAAGGAGCTCCATTTCATTGCTTTGAATCGAGAGATCATCTCGCTCACTAAGTCAGGTCCGGGAGAATCCGCCCGCGACCAGCTCGCCAGAATCTACGAAAACCGCAGGCAGTATCCGAAAGCCGCGGAAGCCTGGCGACAGGCGATTCAGGATTGTGGTCCCGGACACAATGGATCTCGCAAGAAAAGTCTCGCTCAGATCGTTGATAGCTGGGGGCGTTTTGAGCCATCACAAGTACAGCCATCCGGTCGTGGAGCGGTCGTTGATTTCCGATTTCGTAACGGAACGTCGGTTGACTTTGAAGCCTTCCCGATCGACATCGAAACTCTGCTTCAGGATGTGAAGTCACATTTGAAGAGCAACCCGCAACAACTCGACGGCAACAAACTCAACATCCAGAACATTGGTCATCGGATCGTTTCTCAGGACGAAACGAAGTACCTCGGCCAACGAGTCGCCAACTGGACCGTTGCGTTGAAGCCTCGACCGAACCACGTCGACGACCGAATCACGGTCACAACGCCGCTTCAACAGCCAGGAGCCTACCTGGTCCGGGCGAAGATGAACGATGGCAACGTCAGCCAGATCATTGTCTGGGTCGACGACACCGTGATCGTCCGCAAGCCGCTTGATAAAAGAATGCTTTACTACATCGCCGACGCGACGTCTGGCGAGCCTGTCGCGAAAGCCAACGTCGAATTCTTCGGCTGGCAGTCGCACTACGAGCAGCAGGGAAGAAAGCACACAGTGCTCACTCGGAACTTCGCGGAGTTCTCTGACGCCGACGGGCAACTGTCAATCGATGGCGGAAAGGACAATCAGAACTTTCAATGGTTGATTACTGCCCGGTCGAAAGAGGGGCGACTGGCTTTCATGGGATTCGATCGCGTCTGGTTCTCCGGAAGGCACGATACTCAATACAACCAGCGAAAAGTCTTTCTAATAACCGACCGACCGGTGTATCGCACCGAACAGAAAGTGCAGTTCAAATTCTGGGTGCGGCACGCTCAGTATGATCAGGCAGATGTCTCGCAGTTTGCGGGACAGGAATTCAGTGTGATCTGTGCGAATCCACAGAATGAGCATGTTTTCAAGAAGCAAGTTAAAGCCGATGAGTACGGCGGCCTGTCAGGGGAATTCGAACTGGCCGACGAAGCGAAGCTCGGCAACTACCAGCTCTACCTCGATGGTTACGGCGGCGGTTCGTTCCGGGTTGAGGAATACAAAAAGCCGGAATTCGAAGTCACGATTGCGGCTCCCGACGAGCCCGTACAGCTCGGCGAAAAGATCACCGCCACGATCAACGCGAAATACTATTTCGGTGCTCCGGTCACAAACGCTCGCGTGAAATATAAGGTGCTGAGAACCGCCCACGACAGCCGCTGGTCTCCCGCGGGAGAATGGGACTGGTTCTATAGTCGAGGTTACTGGTGGTTCGGTTACGACTACGACTGGTATCCCGGCTGGGGTAAGTGGGGGTGTCGAGCCCCGATCGCCTGGTGGTGGCCTCGCGCGAATGATCCGCCGGAAATCGTCGCGGAAGCCGAAGTCGACATCGCGGAAGACGGTACGGTGAAAGTCGAAATTGATACCGCGCTGGCCGAAGAAATTCATGGCGACCAGGACCACCGTTACGAGATCACCGCCGAAGTCGTTGACGAGTCGCGTCGAACGATCGTCGGAAAAGGAGAAGTTCTGGTTGCTCGAAAACCGTTCCAGGTATTTGCCTGGGTCAACCGCGGGCACTATCGAACGGGCGATGACATTCAGGCCTCTTTCCAGGCTCACACGCTCGATCAGAAACCCGTTCAAGGCAAAGGTGAGCTGACGCTGTACTCGATTGGCTACAAAGACGGAGAGCCAGAAGAGAAAGTGGTCGAGCAGTGGGCACTCGACACTAACGAGCAGGGCCGAGCGACGCAG
Organism: Rhodopirellula sp.; assembly: GCA_013203845.1. Lineage (GTDB taxonomy): Bacteria > Planctomycetota > Planctomycetia > Planctomycetales > Planctomycetaceae > JABMPE01. The sequence goes on from JABMPE010000100.1 coordinate 24,899, forward strand.
CAGTTCAAAGCCGCCGCTCCGGGACAGTACCGACTTTCGTACCGAGTGACCGATTCCGCCGAACATGCCATCGAAGGTGGTTACCTCTTTGTCGTGACCGGCGAGAATTTTACGGGGCGTGAGTTTCGCTTCAACGATCTGGAGTTGATCACCGACAAGCGTGAGTACCGACCGGGTGACACCGTCAGGCTGATGGTCAACACTCAGCGAGTTGATTCCAGCGTGCTGCTGTTTCTTCGCCCGTCGAACGGTGTGTATCTCCCGCCGCAACTGTTGAGGCTCGACGGCAAAAGCACCGTCCACGAATTCGCTGTCGTGAAAAAGGACATGCCGAACTTTTTCATTGAGGCGCTGACGGTTTCAGACGCGAAGGTTCACACCGTCGCGAAAGAAGTCGTGGTGCCGCCTGAAAAACGTGTACTGAATGTCGACGTTAAACCCTCATCCGAACGCTATAAGCCGGGTGAAGAGGCGACGGTTTCTGTTCGCGTGACCGACCACGAAGGCAAACCGTTTGTCGGATCGACCGTGCTGAGCGTCTATGACAAAAGCGTCGAATACATTTCCGGCGGCTCGAACGTGCCTGAGATTCGCGAGTTCTTCTGGAAGTGGCGACGGAGTCACCACCCGAACACACATTCGAATTTGAATCGCTGGTCGGGCAACCTGATCAAGCCCGGAGAGCCAGGCATGAGCAACCTCGGGGTCTTCGGAGACAACATTGTCGAAGAGCTGGAAGAGTTGTCATCTATCCGCGGCCAGCGACGTGAAGGTCGAGTGTCGTTCTTTTCAAAGCGAGACGCCGCAAAGTCCCTTGGCTTTGGCGACGCAATGCCTATGGCTGAATCCGGAGCGTTGATGGAAAAGGCTGCCAATGATTCAGTAATGGCCGGTAACGCTTCCGGTATGGCTGGCGGAGGTGCGGAAGGCAATCTCGTTGAACCAACGGTTCGCAAAAACTTTGCCGATACCGCCTATTGGGCAGCGGCGATCTCGACAGACGAAAACGGCAATGCCCAGGTGAAGTTCCCCATGCCCGAAAGTCTGACCGGCTGGAAAGTCCGCGTCTGGGGAATGGGACACGGTACGCGAGTCGGTGAGGGAACGGCGGAAGTTGTCACGGCGAAGGATCTGCTTGTTCGCCTCCAGGCTCCGCGATTCTTTGTCGAGAAGGACGAAGTCGTACTTTCAGCGAATGTCCACAACTATCTCGACACCGACAAGCAGGTGCAGGTGGTGCTGGAACTGGAAGGCGGTACGCTCGCGCCGATGAATGATGACTTAACGCAGTCGGTACTTGTTTCCGCGAACGGAGAAAAACGTGTCGACTGGCGAATTCGAGTGACGGGCGAAGGTGAAGCAACGGTCCGCATGAAGGCGCTGACCGACGAAGAATCGGACGCGATGCAGCTGAGTTTTCCGTGCTTTGTTCATGGAATGCTGAAGACTGATTCCTACTCCGGAGTCGTGCGAGCCATCAAAGCGGTTGCGGACTCACAGCAGATCACGATTAATGTTCCTGAAGAGCGACGTCCCGAGCAGACGCGTCTGGAAGTTCGCTACTCGCCAACGCTGGCGGGAGCGATGGTCGACGCGCTGCCGTACCTCGTGGAATACCCGTATGGCTGCACGGAGCAGACATTAAACCGTTTCATTCCGACAGTGGTGACGCAGCGAATTTTGCAACGGATGAATCTCAACCTGGCAGACATTCGAGACAAACGCACGAACCTCAACGCGCAGGAAATCGGTGACGATGTCGAACGGGCCAAGCGGTGGAAGACGTTCGAACCCAATCCCGTCTTTGATGAAGATGAAGTCGAGCGAATGGTCAAGCAGGGCGTCGAGCGGCTGACGTCGATGCAGCTTTCGGACGGCGGCTGGGGCTGGTTCTCCGGCTGGGGAGAACGCTCCTGGCCACACACGACAGCGGTCGTTGTGCATGGTCTTCAAACGGCCACGAAAAACGACGTCGCACTCGTGCCGGAAATGCTCGACCGCGGCGTTGCCTGGTTGCAGAAGTATCAGGCGGAACAGGTTCAGTATCTGAAGAATGCTTTGATTGAGGATGTCGAAAAACGCCGCACGCTCCGCACAAAATCGCACACCGACAATCTGGACGCCTTTGTCTTCATGGTGCTCAACGATGCCGGTCAGGTGAACGACGAGATGCGAGACTTCCTCTACCGCGACCGTACGCATCTCTCTGTTTATGGAAAAGCGGTCTACGGACTGGCTCTGCACTCGCTGAACGAAGGCGAGAAGCTCGCCATGATTCTGCAGAACATCGAGCAGTTCGTGGTCGAAGATGCCGAGAACCAGACAGCGTATCTTCAACTTCCCAACGGAAACGCCTGGTGGTACTGGTGGGGCAACGACCTTGAAGCAAATGCCTGGTATCTGAAACTGCTGGCTAAGATCGCGCCGAAGAGTGACCGCGCCGCCGGCCTCGTGAAGTACATCCTTAATAACCGTCGACACGGCTCCTACTGGCGAAGCACTCGCGACACCGCGTACTGCATCGAGGCTCTGGCCGATTATTTGACCGCCAGTGGCGAAGATCAGCCGGACATGACGATCGAAATCCTCGTCGATGGCAAGCAGTACAAGTCCGTCAAAGTTGACTCGTCCAACCTGTTCAGCTTTGACAACAAACTGATACTTGAAGGCGACGCTTTGAGTTCCGGCGAACACGTTGTCGAAGTGCGGCGTTCCGGCACAGGGCCCGTCTACTTCAACGCTTACCTGACCAATTTCACGCTCGAAGACTTCATCACAAAGGCCGGTCTGGAAGTGAAGGTTGACCGCAGTTACTACCTGCTGAAGCGAGTCGACAAAGAAACGAAGGTGGCGGGTGGCCGTGGGCAGGTCGTCAATCAGAAAGTCGAAAAGTACGAACGGACGAAGCTGGAGAATCTCGACACGTTAAAGAGCGGCGACCTGGTGGAAGTCGAACTCGAAATCGAAAGCAAGAACGATTACGAGTACCTCGTCTTCGAAGACATGAAGGCCGCTGGCTTTGAAGCGGTCGATGTTCGCAGTGGATACAACGGGAACGGGATGGGAGCCTACGTCGAGTATCGCGATGAGAAAGTTGCCTTGTTCGTGCGACAGTTGCCTCGCGGCAAGCATTCAGTCAGTTATCGATTGCGAGCTGAGATTCCCGGAAAGTTCAGCGCATTGCCGACGCGTGCCAAAGCGATGTACGCACCCGAACTGAGAGCAAACTCGGACGAGATCAAACTGAACATCACAGACTGACCTGCGCCGACTGACTGTCGCCGTCAGAGCCACTTGGAATACGATCCACGTTCGGTCTGTCCGTTCGTGCGTTTTCCGAGAGGCATTCGACATGCGAAATCTCCTTCGCTGTTTTGTTCTGAGCTTGATCCTTGTTTCCGGCTTACGATTGGTTATCGCCGAAGACTCGCCGGTCCGCGATACCAGCCGCGGCGATGCGATGATCGCTCGTTATTTCGAGGCGGAAACGGCAAAGCTGGCTGCCGCCTCGCTTTCGAAATACCAGTCGAAAGAGGACTGGGAGAAAGACAAGGCCACACATCGACAGCACCTGTTCGAGATGCTGGGACTCGATCCGCTACCGGAGAAGTCTCCGTTGAAATCGGTCATTACGGGCACGGTTGACCATGAAGACATCGTCGTCGAACGAGTGCATTTTCAGTCACGCCCTGGGTTGTACGTCACCGGCAATTTCTATCGACC
>JABMPE010000015.1 GCA_013203845.1 Rhodopirellula sp.
ATGTAGGTCCGGTCGGCCATGTCCGGATCGGTCATGATCGTCGCCGGATTCGAATTCACGAGGACGACTTCGTAGCCCTCTTCTCTCAGCGATTTACACGCCTGAGCACCGGAGTAGTCAAATTCGCAAGCCTGTCCGATAACAATCGGACCGGAACCGATGATGAGAATCTTCTTAATGTCGTCGCGGCGTGGCACGGCAATGGCATCCTGCAAGGCAGATTGAAACTGGTGGAATTCGAAATCGGCCTCTGCGCAGAACGATCCTGTATCAGAAACGTCAGGATTCGCGACAAACGCCGCGTCTCGGACAAAATCCGGCCCGGCGGAGGTTTCCCAACCTGTTGCCGAGGCTGCTGAATCGCCACAAACCCTGCTCTGCAGGGCGGATAGTTGATCCAGCAGGACGCTGACCCGTGTGTCTGCGCAAAGTGTCGACAACGTTAACAATCTGAGACGCAGTTTCAACCCGTGAGAACTGGCCAACGAGGATACGAGCGCCAATTTTTCGGACCTTCAGCCGTACCTGTGAATGCGAGCCAGTCTTTATCGAATGAGAAGTGTAACGCTGCCGGTCAATTCGCCTGAATTGCCGCCCCTACCTGTCGATTTCTGCCCATTCTCCGAGCCTTTTCTCGCATAACTTTCGCGTTTGAGCCAGGACCGATCGGTCGTGAAAAAGTCTGCTTCGACCGGAACCAACTCGGGCTTATGCGGGGATTTTCAGGCATTGTGAAACAGCCTTGCTACAGGTCAGCAGTTATCGCAGTGAGCATCACTGGCACGGCGGCCAACTTCACAGCTACTCTTCGCGAGCTGCCTGCTGAATCTCAACATCCTGTTGACACGCGTCGCTCAAACGACGCTTTTCAGAGAAGATCACCGAATGTCTGCCGCCGACAAATCAGTCCTCCCGGACAGTCCACATCACTCCATTCTCATCTTTGGAGCTTCCGGCGACCTCACGTCACGAAAGCTGATGCCGGCATTGTTCACACTCTGGTCAGAAGGATTTCTGCTCGACGATACCCCGATCTTCGGTGTCGCTCGCCGCGAGAAGACCGATGACGAATTCCGCCACGAAATGCAGGCGGCGGTTTCCAGACACGGACGCCTCGGCGAAATCCCGGACGATCAGTGGCAGAAATTCGCAGCGCGTCTGTTCTATCACCGCCTTGATCTCGACACGCCCGATGGCTATGTCGGGCTGCATTCCCGAGTCGAAGAAACTGAAGCACAACTCTTCGGGCCGGACGTCGCGGCCAGTCGAGTTGTTTACCTGGCGATCACTCCTTCGCTGTTTCTTCCTTCGGTCGAGAATCTCTGTGCCGGCGGTTTCAAACCGGCTCACGACGAAACTCATCGGCTGCGAGTCGTTGTCGAAAAGCCGTTTGGCCGCGACCTCTCGTCGTCGCTGGAACTCAGTTCCGGCCTCAACCGTCTGCTTGATGAGTCGCAGATTTACCGGATCGATCATTACCTCGGCAAAGAAACCGTGCAGAACATCCTGCTGTTCCGTTTCGGAAATGCGATTTTCGAACCGCTCCTGAACCGGAATCACGTCGACCATATTCAGATCACCATGTCCGAGGACCAGGGCATCGAATCCGGACGAGGCGGTTATTACGACACGTCCGGCGCACTCCGCGACGTGCTGCAGAATCACGTGCTGCAACTGCTCTGCCTGGTCGCGATGGAACCCCCCGCCGTCTTCCTGGGCGACCAGATTCGAGACGAGAAGGTGAAGGTTCTGGAGTCGTTGCGACCGGGCAGCGACAACATCGACGAGTGGGCCATCGGCGGTCAGTACGTTGGCGGCACGGTCGATGGCAAAGCCGTCAACGGTTACCGCCAGGAAGACCGCGTCGCTCCGAATTCGCGCCGCGAGACCTTCGTCGGCATGGAAGTTTTCGTCGACAACTGGCGATGGGCGCACGTGCCGTTTTATTTGCGAACCGGCAAGCGACTTCCGGCACGAGTTACCGAAATCGCGATCCAGTTCAAGCTGCCGCCGCTGCACCCGTTCTCGACAGTGGAGTGCGATGGCGACGACTGCGGCCTCGTTGGTTCCCGACCGAACTCGCTCGTCTTCCGCATACAACCAGAAGAGTCGATCACGCTCTCGTGTTCAGTCAAGAAGCCGGGGCACCAGTACAATCTCGAACGGCAACGGCTTCAGTACCAGTACCCTCATGGACTGGCCGAAGCTTACGAACGACTGCTGCTCGATGTGCTGCGCGGCGACTCGACACTCTTTACAAGAAGCGACGAACTGGAAGCGGCCTGGCGATTCGTCCAACCAGTTCTGGACCACTGGGAAACCGAAAAATTCCAGCCGGAGTTCTACCAGGTTGACACCTGGGGTCCTCAAGCCGCCATCACCCTGCTCGGCAACTCCGGTCGCGAATGGCGCGAGCCTTGACCCGATCAGATCAAAGTGCTTCAGATTGAAGTCCGTCAGAAGTCAACCTGAGCCCGCATAGCGATCACGTCGGCGTCGCTGTTGCCTACGCCGGGCGTTTTCAGGAAGGCATGCACGTAATTGATCTGCAGCTTTGTATTTCCATTGAGATACCAGTTCAGTCCCGTCGTGAAGTCGTTTAACAGACCTCCGCTGACCCCGCCGTCGTTGAGATCGAGGTACGACCAGCGAGCGGCGACTTCCCACGCTCCACAGCCCCCATTCGATCCAAAGTTTTCGTGCGGCACAATTCGACCGAGGACGGCGTTTTTCCGATCGTAGGGTCGGTGTTCGCCGGTCAGAATGTATCCGGTTTGAATCGACGCTCCGGAAAAGTTCACGGTTGACGCCGACTTGCGATCAACGAGTGCATAAATCAATTCCCCCTGAGCGTGCCACGATCCTGCAGTGGTTGCTAATTCTCCAGCAAACAGGTTCACGATGTCCGTCGCCATCGAGCCCGTGTCGACAAAGAACGGCGTTGCGCCGGAGATACTGTCCGACACGAAAAACTCGGGCTGATTGCGGTACTCAGAGAGGCTATTGGTCGGATCGATGATACTGTAGGCACCACCGAGATGGACCACGCCGCCTTCACCATCATCCTGCATCACGCGTGTCAGGTGAGTCGCCATGCCATAGCCGCCACTGTTGCCGACATTGCTACCGAAAGCGTCCGTCGGCGCGCGAAAGCCGGACACTGCCCACGTCATGTCCTGGGCGTCAGAAACTCCGTGAGCCATCACGCCAATCTGACGAAACGGCAGGAACGCAAACGGCAGGCTACGTTCCAGAAACGTCAGATCTTTGACACTCGTCAAACCGTCGAGCCCGAACGGCTGCCGGTACTGGCCGAAACGGACGCTCTGCTGACCGTCGTGACTGCGAACCTCACCCCAGACATCCATGAAATTTGGTCGACCTGGAAATGCAAAATCCATTTCGAGCATGTATCCAACGTTCTCGGCAGCGTTCCCTGTTGCCGCAAGTCGAGCCCGTCGAAAGTCGGCTCCATCCTGCAGATTACCCACAGCTGTCTGATTGCGATTGCTCTGAGACGTCCAGCCGGCGTCAGCCTGAAAGAACCCGGTGAGCCGCACCGTCGGAAACGTCGGCGGCGGACCATTGAGTGCGTTGTTCAGGTTCCAGGTTTCGAACGATGCATGCTCAACCGATCCGCTGGAAGCCACGTCCGAAGAACCGAAATCTGAACCAACCGCCTGTTCGATCGATGCACCCGGATACTGCGTTGTCTGCAGCTGATCGACCAGCGATTCCAGCCGATCGATCCGCGACCTCAGCTCCAGGTTCTCCTGAGAAACGGCGGACGCATCCTGAGCCGAAACCGACGCCGATACGAGGCAAACGACAGCAATCAATATTGCTGAAGCGAGCGATTTGAACATGGCGGGTTTCCGTGATGGCAGGATGGGACAGTCGCCCGAGCCAAAAGAAACAGGGGATGCAGGATGGAGATCGACTGTGTGTCAGGTGCCGGAAGGGAATGCAGCGAGCGAATGTCGCCGGATGGGAACTGAAGTCTGCGACAACCGACAAAACGCGTCAAGACGCGATTACCGAGGAAAAACGCCCACTTGAGCGAGGCTGACGACGCGTGATACGGCAATTGTCACGGCTCTCAGCAATTTTCACGGCGTCTCTTCGAATTCGTCGCGATCACTCACGGCGGGCAGCGTCATCGACTCGCCCATCAGTTCTGACTGATGCTGCAGAAGCTGGATGCCGTTCGGGCTGTCGACGGTGGCGAGGTGTTCGAGCAGGATTCTTCGCAGTTCCAGAATGGCCAGTGGATGACGGTGGGCGGTTGTGTGTGTTGCTTCGATCGAGATTTGCGAATCGAAGTCGTCGCGGCGGGCACTGGCAATCGTGACGATGCCATCTCCCTCATAACCATCGGAATACTGCCGGGGCTGGACGGCGAAGATGTTGTGATAGGCGACCCGGCGGGAGTTCGGCGTTTCGGCCAGAACCGGAATCAGCGGCGATGTTGGTGCCAACGCGTCAAGGCTTGTCGCCGGGACGGCTCGCCCGGCAGCGCGGAAGAATCGTTTTTCACTTTCGAGCAACTCGCGACCAACTCGAGTGGTTCGTTCCGGAAGAGTCACCACGCCGCGCAGCAGGTTTCGATAGAACGGGTTTGCCTCGCCGCTTCCCTGGTGAGGGCTGGCGATGGTTACCACTCGCCGCACCTCCGGCACGGGCTTGAACGAGTAGGCCCGTGTCAGCAGTCGTTTCACGGCTGGTGACGCGGAAACTTCGTCAAGAGGCGTGTCGCTGATCGTGCCCCAGAAGCGGTCTCCACTATCGAGCGACGTCAGTCTCGCAATGAGTCCCCCCATGCTGTGTCCGACCACAACCATCTGGTCCAGTTCAGACTGCTCGTGATGCGGGTCGAAAATATTCCGAGTCTCGGCGAGTTCTTCGCGCAGATCAGCAGCGGATTCCCAGAAGCTTCCGCCGGTCGGGTAAAGGTAAAACCAGAACTGATACCGATCACGAATCTCGGGCCGGCTGCGGAGATCATTCAGCACTTCCATCCAGGTCATCGGACTCGACAACAGCCCATGCACCATCAGCACGGGAATCTTTCCCAGCTGGTAAGGCTGGATCATGTACAGCCCGGAAATCTGCTCGGCCTTATCCGGGCGGAAGAAGCCGTAATAGTCGAGTTTCTGCAGCGTCGGGTTGTTCAGGAAGTACGCCAGCGGCGTTGAAATATCACTTTCCAGCGGTGTCGTTTTTCCTTCGACGACGATCTCACTTCTCGCGACGGGGTCGTGAAGTTCGAGGACGCACTTTGTGATTTTTTCACCGTCCTCATTCGCATAGTCCGAATCGCGTTCCCACCGTAGAAAAGCCGTCACCGGAAAACTGAGTCCTCGCGGATAAAACTGTTCGCGGTCGGGCGTTTCCGAACCATCCTTGCGGATGGCGATCAGAGGCACTCCCAGACCGTGCGTTCGGTGTCGGTTCGGAAGTCCGACCAGCCGGTAATCGGACACGAACTTGAACTCTGCAAACTCGCCCGGATCCCAGTCGAAACCAACGGTCTGGCACGTGAATTCGGTTTTCCCCTGACACGTGTTGACGACAATTGAGCTGCCCGGCTTCAGCAGCTTGTATTTCTGAGCCGTCCGCAAAGAGGCTTCCAGCGAATGATTGTAGAGATCACAGATCCCTCGAAACTGAGGGTCGAACGGATTCCGTTGGCCGTCAAACTGATCATCAAACAAGTAGCGGTAGGCGTAGCCAAGCCCGCTGACATGGTGCTCAACGGACTTTTCAGGATTTATCATCGCCAGCTTTCGCCCGAGCGCGTGATTCAGCTCGGCGAGCGCGTAAGCCGTTTCAAGTGTCGGCTCCTGCTCGTAGACGTTGACGAGACCAGCGATGGCGTCGTCGGACTCGGCTCCCAGTCGCTCCAGGTCATTGCTTCGCAGAGTCAGTTCTGTCCGTTCGCTGGTTTTGGGAGTCGGTTTGAACTTCTCGACCAACGCAGCCGGCTCGTACCAGTTGTTACGAACCTCGACGTATTTTCGAGCGACGCACCCGCTGAATGACATCGCCATCAACATACACAACAGGAACGCGCGCATCGGCAACCCGCGCGACACACCAGATAACGGCGCGTCGCCTGACTGAACGATGACGGGAAGCCTGCGAGAATTCATTCAGGAGCCGAAACCGGCTGAAGAAACGGAACTCGAAAGAGCGGGACAGCCGGAAGAATACGGGAGTTCGCGGATCTACCTCTACGCGAATTTGAGCCCCAGAGAACCCGACGTCTCGAACCACTTTTGAACGCAGTTCAGGTTGAACGATTCGCCGAAAGAAATCAGCGAGAATCAGTGTTCCATCTGTCGCCCGCTCCCGTTTCGCGGGTCTATGCAAACACTGAATCGCCCCAGGCGAGCAGGTTCAGAATCGGCCACAGCCACATTCCCGCCGCGGAAACGTTGCTGGCAAGTTCAAGCATGGTCTCGCGGCGGAAGGCCTGTTGTCCAAATGGGCTGTTGAGTAGGCGGCCTTGAGCCCAGCTTTGCCACGGACCAGACAACCACGTCGCCACCGGTGTCGGGAAACTCGCTTTTCGACGCCTGGCCAGATCGGGCGGCAACGATCGAGAGGCAACCGCTCGTAGAAGTCGTTTCGGTCGCAAAGTTCTTCGCCGATCCAGTTCAGCAGCGGCGAGGTACGGCGTTGCTTCCAGAGGGTCAACGTCGATCCGAAAGTGGGACGGCAGACGAAACGCAAACTCGACGAGCCGGTGATCCGTGTACGGAACGCGAGCTTCCAGCGACGCCTGCATCGTGGCGGTGTCGAGTCGACCGAGCAGACTTTCCAGATTCAAGCGATGAAGAACGACCGACTGAGAATGAACAAGCGATGCCGGATCGTGCTGCGGCGAACCGCCGTCGGTCGCAAACTCGTTCTGATAAAACGCGACCATCGCTTCATCACGCCCGGCAGCATTCCACGCATCCTCGTTCAACAGCTGCGGTTTCACGGCGTGCGGAATCAGACTGTTGGCTGCGAAGTAGTGGTCGACAATACTGCTGAACTGACAACGCCCATAGGTGGCTTCCAGAGATTTCAGGAAGGCTCGTTCACCGGAAGGTTGCCCCGGCCACCGCCCGGCTTCGCAAAGTTTCGCCAGCCGAAAGTCCTCGACAGACCAGTGCGGCAACGCGTAACCGCAAAGCAGTTCGTCCGCCCCCTCGCCACCCAGCACAACACCGACATCCTGCTTCATGCGGCGAGCCAACTGGTGAATGATCACGTCGCTGGGAGTCGTCAGCGGCAACGCCGTGTCGTCAACCATTTGTTGCCAGCAGTCGAGATAAGTCGCGGACGAAACTCGAACTTCGTCGAATTCGAATCCGGTGTGTCGAGCGCAGTTAGCCGCCGCCGAGAAATCGTTGTCCGGTTCATTATCGTCGGAAGCAGCCTCGCCGCCGCCGCAACTTCCCAGCAGACGGCTGCCGTGCGATTGCGAAACGTACGAGGCCAGCGTGCTGGAATCGACGCCGCCGCTGAGGAACATCCCGACCGGCACGTCACTGACCAGCCGACGTTCGGTCGAATCAACCAGTAGCGATTCCAGTTCGTTGGCCGCTTCGTCGAAGGTGATGTCGGTGACTGATTGCGCCGGAAAGTTCCAGTAACGCTCAATCTGCAACTGGCCGGTGTGCAGGTTCCAGTCAAGATACTCCGCCGGGCGCAGCTGCTGGATTCCGCGAAACATCGTCTCGCGGCCCATCGTCGTACGGAAGGTTGTCAGGTAGTGGCTGATGGTCGACCAGTTGGGTTGCCGTTCGATGTGCGGATGCTGCAGCAGCGCGGCGACGGTGCTGGCAAAGACAAGCTCTGCCGCTGCTTCCGCAAAGAACAGCGGCTTTACTCCAGAACGATCTCGCACCAGAAACAACCGATGCCTGGCGAAGTCGTAAACACCAAAGGCAAACATGCCTCGCAGCTTTGAAAGACAGCCGACTCCCCAGGCCTGCCATGCCGCCAGCAGAGTTTCCGTGTCGCAGCGAGTTTGAAAGCAAACTCCCCGTTGCTGCAGTTCGGTTCGGAGTTCCTCATCGTTGTACAACTCGCCGTTGTAAACCAGAGCGGTCTGTCCGTCTGCAGAAACGATCGGCTGAGTTCCCGCTGAGAGATCGCGAATCGCCAGTCGCCGATGAGCCAGTGCGACGTTGCCTCTGATGAGTAGCCCGGCATCGTCCGGCCCACGAGCAGTCATCGTGTCACGCATCGTGACAACCCGCTCGCGACCGACAGAAATCGATCGACCATGTGGTGCGATGATGCCAAGAATCCCACACATCCGAAGTGTTTCTCCGACCAGACTGCAACACGAACGTGTGATGATCGAGTGCCACTGGCTCTGCCAGCGCCTTCCTGGAGACGGCCATCCACAACGAGCACAGGCCGTGCCACTGGCACACGTTTCCCCAATGATGGAGTGCTGTCTGCTGGCCTCCAGTCTGCTATCGACGGTTCCACACTCACCTGCTTGACGGGTCGGAGCCTGTGTCAGCGATGCGGCACACGCCTCCCCTGATAAAACAACTGCATCGATCGTGTCGATTTTGCGGCCTGATATTTCCGAGGATCGATACGAATGCAACCGCAGGCCTGGCTGGCGTTCGTGTGCGGGCTCTTCGTCAATTCATTACGATTGCTCGTCCCGTGATTCTCAGCAGCACATGATTCTCAGCAGCATTGGCCACGACCGCGTCAGACTTCTGCACCACAGCACCACCGAAAATCAACAGACCGAGGCGGCGACGCCCGAAGTCGGAGAGCAACCAGATGATGAAGCTTGATTTGTCAGTGCCATTCTGCCAGAGCTTGACCTTAAAGAAGTGCTGCAGTGCGCCGCCGACACGGGTTACACCTGCGTTGAAGTCATGTGCTGGCCGGTCAGCAAAGCCGAGCGACGCTACGCCGGCATCACGCACATCGACGTGACCGATTTCAACCAGAGTCAGGCCGACGAAGTCAACGGCATCGCTGCCGAAGCGGGTGTCGAGATCAGTGGTCTGGGCTACTACCCGAATCCGCTCACACCAGATCGAGAAGAAGATGACGCCAGTATCGCTCAGATTCGAAAGGTGATTCAGGCATCGGCACTGCTCGGCATCAACCAGATGAATACGTTCATCGGTCGCGACTGGACAAAGTCAGTCGATGATAACTGGCCACGGTTTCTGGAAGTGTGGACGCCTCTGATTCAATTCGCCGAAGACAACGGTGTCCGCGTCGGCATCGAAAATTGTCCGATGAGCTTCACGGCGGACGAATGGCCAGGCGGAAAGAACCTCGCCACGACGCCAGCCATCTGGACACGCATGTTCAACGACATTTCCAGTAACAGCTTCGGTCTGAACTACGACCCGTCGCACATGGTGTGGCAGTTCATGGACTACCTGCAGCCGATGAAGAGCTTCTCCGACAAACTCTTCCACGTTCACGCCAAGGACGTGCGCATCGACAAAGACCGACTCGACCAGGTCGGCAGCATGGCTCATCCACTGGAGTATCACGTGCCGAAGCTTCCGGGCATGGGCGAAGTCAACTGGGGTCGATTCTGTTCCGTCCTGACCGACGTCGGCTACACCGGTCCGGTGTGCGTTGAAGTGGAAGACCGAGCCTACGAAGGCACACTGGATTCGCGCCAAGCTTCGCTCCGACAAAGTCACACGTACCTTAGAAATTTCATCAGCAACTAATCAGCAACCGATCAGCAACCGACACCATTCGTAGGGCACCGACAAGCGAAGCGCAGGCGTGCCAACAGGGAATATCCAACGAGGTCGCAATGATGGTACGCCTGCGCTTCGCTTGACATCCCCTACGAGGGATAACCGACGACAAATAGCCGACAAGTTTCCTTTCGACCGATAGCATTGACCGCTGGAGACGCGAATTCATGACCACGCTGGTTGCAGGTGCGGACCTCGGCGGGACGACCGTCTCAATCGCGTTGGCTGAGTGCGACGGCACGATCGTTGCCGAAGCGAAGATTCCAACCAACTCTCACGAAGGCCCGGAAGCGATCCTCGCACGAATCGCCGATCAGGTGCTCGCTCTTGCTGCACAGGCTGGATGCTCGCCCGCTGCGTTCGGTCTGGGAGTGCCCGGTCTGGTCGATCTGAAGACGGGCACCACAAAGTTTCTGCCCAACATGCCCACGAAATGGCGCAATGTCGAAGTCGCCAGGCTGGTCGGTACACGGCTGGGCTGTCCGGTCAAACTGCTGAACGACGCGCGAGCCGCCACGCTGGGCGAACTTCGCTACGGCCTGGGAAAACACATCAACTCGATGGCGATGCTGACTCTTGGCACTGGCGTCGGCGGCGGCATCGCGATTGACGGCAAACTCGTTCTCGGACCGCTCGGCGCCGCTGGAGAACTCGGGCATCAGCGAATTCTTCCGGATGGCCCGATCTGCGGTTGTGGTCAGCGAGGTTGCCTGGAAACTCTCGTCAGCGGCCCCGCGTTCACCGGCGAAGCCGTGCGGTTGCTGATGGCCGGGCTGGCTCCTGGACTGCACAAACTGGTTGGTGGCGACATCGGAAAAGTCAGCCCGCGTGAGATGGCTCAAGCAGCGCGCGAAGGTGACGAAGTGCTGGCCCAGTCAATTCGACGCCGCGCCGGATATCTGGGAATCGGCGTCGCCAACGTCGTGACAATCCTTCACCCGGACCTCGTCGTGCTGACTGGCGGCGTGGCCGAGATGGGCGACATCCTGATTGACCCAGTCCGCACCGCCGCTCGTAAACACGTCGGAATGTTCCCGACGGAGAACGTTCAGGTCGAGAAATCGATTCTCGGCGAGAAAGCCGGACTGTTGGGAACAATCGCCCTCGCGGCAGAGTCGTTGGCCGAAGGTTAAATTCATTCTTTCACCAACGCTCTTTCACCAATGCTGATTTTCCCCGAATCATTCGTGTTCCGAGTCGAGCACCTCTCGACCAGTCCGACGAATCGCGTCGAGCAGCCCATCGAGATGATCGACTGTGGTTAACGGGTTGATGATCGTCACGCGTAACGCCTGCTTACCGTCGATCTTCGTCTGCACAATGTAGAACTCGCCGGAGCGAATCAGCCTGTGGCGTAGTTTGAGCAGGAACTGATTGAGCGTTTCGTGCGGAGCGTCCCTCAGCTCATCGGGCACGTACTGAAACGCGACGATGTTGCACTGCGGTTCGTGCAGCGGCTCAAAGTCCGGCGCTTCCACCAGCTTCTCGTAAAACACTCGACCAAGATCAAACGTCGCGTCGATCATGTCCGAAAACAGTTGCTGACCGAACAGCGACCAGATGCCCCACAGCCCATAACTGGCCGCTCGCTTGGTGCATTCGAGAGTCTGCATGCCGCTGTCATACTCGGCCAGCCCAGGCGACGACGGATCGAACAGGTAGGGCGCGTCCTGCTGGAACGCTTCAAATCGATGGTCGCGGTTTCTGTAAAAAACGAACGCGCACAACGCGGGAACAAACATCATTTTGTGAGCGTCAGTCACGACCGAATCCGCCTGCTCCAGTCCAGCGATCAGGTGTCGGTATTTTTTGCTCAGACACGCTGCTCCACCGTGAGCGGCATCAACGTGCAGCCAGACTTCGTGTCGTCGGCAGATTTCTGCAATTTCCGGCAGCGGATCAAATGCTCCGATCGGCGTCGCACAGGCACACGCACAAACCGCGACAATCGGCGTTCCCGTTTTCCGCAGGACGGTCAACGTTTCATCCAGATGCTGCGGATCCATGCGGCGTCGCTGATCGAGTTTGACGCGCACGACATTTCGAGTGCCGATCCCAAGTATCCCGGCGGTTCGGGAAATACTGTAATGCGAGTCGCCATGCGCCACGAGAACTGGTGCCTTGTCCGAACCTTGCAGTCCGGATCCCCAGGCATCGCCGAGCGTGACATTCCGAGCTGTCAACAGCCCCGTCATGTTGCCCAGCGTTCCGCCGTGCGTGACGAGTCCCGCGAACGTATCCTTCTCAAACCCGATGGCCTGACCAATGCGATCGATGAGCGACCGTTCAACAGCGGTCGCCCACGGTCCCATTTCATAAACGGCCATCACCTGATTGGTCACCGAACCAATCGCGTCGAATAATCCGGCGAGCGGAACCGATGCTGGTACCTGATGCCCGATGTACCGCGGGTCGTGCAGGTTGTGCCCGCGCGCCAGCATCTCCTTCGCTAACACCTCGAACCGATCAACAAGCGGCTCCACTCCGTTCTGCAGTGGACTTGCCGGATCCAGAAACTCGCTGGCCAGACGACAGTTTTCCGGCGGCTCGTACCAGTTCAGAACGTTGCCAGCACTAGCCTGAACCGACTCCATGTGCCGCCCCAGAATATCAGCCAGTCGATGCGTGAGCTCCTTCAGGTTCCCCGGCGAAAACGCCTGCTGAATTCTCTCGGCAGGCATCGTCGAAGTGACGGAATCGGACTCTGGCATTGGAAACTCAGTAATTGCTGGGCGACTTTAGACCGACCGTGAGTCGATCGTTGCTCGAACCAGACGGAATCGTGAGATGAGGGTTCGCGAATGCTACCGCAAACGTTGGCGTTTCCCGACTCTGATTCAGCCCGACCATTGCTCGCGTTGTCAGATGCCTCGTATCACGGGTTTGCCGCCAGCCAGCTCCTGGCGGCCTCAATTGGGTTTTCGGTGTCCATAAACGGCTTGTTTTCAGCTTTCGCCAGTATCTCAGCGCAGAGCCACTGATTTTCGTCATCGTCCCAGTCGGCCGAAGTCAAAACGTGTCTTACGGCGGCCCTGCACGCTGATCCACCGATAATCGACAAGGCAAGCAGCGCTGCACTCGCAGCTTGAGCTTCTTTGCAGTCTTCTTTGGGCGGTGTCACGGCAAGAGTCAGCAGTTCGACCGCCACTGCTTCAGTGCTTCTTCCGAGCTGGCCGGCCCGAGCCCATTGATGAATCAATCCCGCAGCGTCCTCTCGCGCAAAGTAATCAGCGTGGGACAACCTTTTACGAGCCCACAACAAGGCGTCCGTGCCACGAGTGGCGATGATCTCGATGGCTCGGCGATGGACGCGGAAATCAGGAATAATGAATTTATCGAACTCAGTTCTGGCAACAAGAAGGCAGTTCCAGTAATCGTCGCACAGCTCGGATAGCACTTCAGTAGGTGCGTTGTCGAGAAGGTCGAGACGTGGATGTTCCGGACCGGCGGACCAAAGTTCCGGAAGATTCCGTGAAGATGGCGAGAACCGCTGTTTCTTTGACTTCGCGCGGCGGAATATGTCGAGGAGGCAGCGAAGCAATTCGATTTTCCTTGAAGGATCGCTACACGAGGATCTCACGGACCGGCTGGCCGATGACTAAACGATGGGGCCGGTCGGTCTGGTCATGCAGGACCTTGTCAGAACAGTAGGCTGGAACAAGCACCGCGCAGTTCCGGCAATACCACAATCCTGAAATGCCGGAACTGCGTGGAGCTTGTTGCAGCCTACGACTTACCATGACTCGA
>JABMPE010000101.1 GCA_013203845.1 Rhodopirellula sp.
GGGACGGGGGGTACAGACTCCGCTCGTCGAGCCGTTTGCTCGTGGCAAATCGAACATGACTTGCGACTGGAGTGGTTTAGTCGACCAAACCAAATGGCCGTCGCTTTTGGGTTTCGTCATTGTGTCAATCCGCGTGGTCCGTGCCCGTGCTAGGATCTATCGCACAGTTCTTTCGGGGTAGTTGACCAACGGCTCCATAATCAAGAATCGTTCGGACGCTGGCGGACCCAATGTTGCCAACAGTGGTCGATCAGACATGATAGGCTCCTTCCGTGCATGAAGACCGGGAGACAGACTCACTGAGCTACTAAGAAGTTCTGCTGGACTGTCATTGCCAGCTGCCCTAGCACGAAATGCTCAAATGGGTTTTACTGTGGGCAAGCCGTAGGTGAGTTACCTGGACATAATCGCGATGCGATTGCGATGGCGCTTGCTTACTCGCGTGGTGTGTACGTACGGGTCGTGTCACGCCAAACGGATGTCCAGCCCGCTGAAAGGAGTCTGCTTTGGCCAAAGGACGAAAAGCTCGCGATCGGAAGAAGCAAGGGAAACTGGACCATCGACGCCGTCTTGACAAAAAGCAGAAGTGGAATTCCACGCTGCTCGCCAGACAGGTTACTCCCAAGCTGGCCGATAAGGTCGACAAGGTCTGCGACCTAATTCGCGTTCGCAGGTTTGCTGAAGCGGAGCAATTGCTCGATCGTTTGGACACACGGTACGACAGGTACCCGGCCGTCGTCGAGGCCCAGCTTTACCTGTACCAATCAACCGAGAACCACGAACGCTGTTGCCAGGCAGCCGACCGACTGGCGAAGCTGACGCCCCGCGACCCTGACGCTCGATTGATGTACGCTCAGGAGTCGATGTTTTGCGGGCGGATCGGCATCGCGCTGGCCAACTATCGGCTCTTTCTCCAGCACTGGCCTGATCATGCGAACGTCCAGAAAGCAAAGAACGCCATTGAGTTGATCGAGCCGGAATGCGAAGCCAACGTCCAAGGCATGGGCTTTGGTGACGCGGGCCTTGAACTGTTGGTCACGCATGAAGAATCGCTGGAGTGCATCCAGAGCGGCCAATTCGAGGACGCGGCCGAGAAGTGTTTGGAGTTGCTGAAGCGCGCTCCGGATTGCATTTCGGCAAGGAACAACCTCGCGCTCGCCTACTTCCAGTCCGGCAACATCGAGAAGGCGGTCCATGTGGCCCAGGAGACATGCCGTCTCTCCCCTGATAACCGCTTCGCCGAAGCAACGTTGGGCAAGCTCCGGTTCCTGAGCGGGAAGGAAGACGAGGCGAACGCGATTGCTGATCGAATCGTCGTCAATCCACCGACGGAACAGGACCCGTTGGCCGCTGCAATCGAATTGCTGAGCTTTCTCGGCCGCGACGAAAACATCGTGGTATTGTCCGAAGCAGCGCAAGACCGTGGAATCGCAGACTCTCGATGCCACGCGATGGGGCTGCATCATTTGGCGGTGGCACAATGTCGGCTCGGCGACGAAAAAGCGGCTCGATCATCGTGGAAGAAGTGCTTGAAGGCAATGCCGACGCACGTTGATGCTCGCGAGAATCTCGATGATTTGGATTCGGGCCAGGGCCACGCTCCTTGGTCTGAATCGATCGGCAAGTGGATTCCGCGGGCCATTTGCGACAACATGTTCGGCAGCAGGAGTGATATTGGCAAGGCGAAACATCTCGATCTCACGAACGACTACCCAGCAGTCGCCGCGCTGATTCCCGCGATGCTGGATCGCGGTGATCCGCTGGGACGGGAGATGGCGATAAAGATGGCTGCGGCTGACGGATCGCCTGCCATGCTTGATGCCCTACAACAATTTGCATTCGGCTCGCGCGGGCCGGATGCGATGCGGCACGAGGCCCTCAACATTCTCGGAAGGAGAGGGCGAGTGGACTCTGGGCCGCATCGCTTCTACAGCCGTGGCAAGTGGACCGAGATCAAGTTATTTATGGCGGAAATTAACTGGGAGGCGACACAATGCACCACGCCAGGCGTGCGGGACTTAGTCGAGACTGGCACGGAGGCATTGAGCAACGGCGATTTTGCGCTGGCCGAGGAGTCGTTCAATCGGATTCTCGACAAGGAGCCGGACAACTGCTGCGCTGCGTATAACCTGTGTGTCGTCTGGGTGGAACGCGATGGCGAGGCAGGTCGACGGCGAGCCCAGGTCCGCATGGAAGAAATCCACGATCAGTTCCCGGATTACCTTTTCGCTCCGATCTCTCTGGCGCAGTTTGCTGCGATCGACGGCGACCTGGATCGAGCTAGTGACTTGCTTGAGCCAATTTTCGACGCAAAGAAACTTCACGCTTCCGAAGCGATCGCTCTGTTCACAGCACAGGTTCAAATCGCGATCAAACGCCAAGAGTTTGACTCGGCCGAGCAATCGTTGGCATTATTGGTTCAAATCGCCGGCGAGGACGATCCCAAAGTTGCCAGGCTTCGTCGCCTCATCGACACCGCATCCCGCAGACGCGGGCTCCGTCGATTGCTGTCGTGGGTTTAGGAGTTCTTCAATCAATCGAAAAGGAGTTTACTGAAGGCCATGCAAGGATACTTCGACATCTTTCCGGAGAAGAGGAGGACCGAACTGCGGACCGCGACCTTTGAGAACGGCAACGCTGATGACCCGCTGTCTGACGGGACGTTCATATTCACCGAATACTTCTGCACGGATCCGAAGTGCGACTGTCAACGAGTTCTCGTGAAGGTATTTCACGCGCGGTCGGAGGACGCTCACCTGGATGAAGTCGCTACGATCAGCTATAGCTGGAATCCGAACAGCGATGACATATGGGAAACTGTGAATCTGGATGTGCCCAATCCGTTTCTGGATCCGTTGCATCGGCAAGTCTCCTTTGCATCTGAATTGCTTGATTTTTGGAGCACGATGATCGAGCGTGACAAAGTTTACGCGTCGCGGATACAACGTCACTACGACGAAATCCGGGCAGAAATCGGGCAGACAGAGGAGAAGTGGGATAGGCGGCACTCGACCAACCACGAAACGCACAAGAGTTCGGCTCGTCCACTCACCAAGCGTGATCGAAAGGCCCGAAAGCTGCACTTGGCTCGCGCTCGCAAGCGGCAATGATGCGTTTCCGTTGGAGTCCGGGTATGCCATACGAAACGAACAACCAAAGAAGGAAGCTCTTGAACGCTGATTCCCTACGTCGCCGGGCTCCCAATACAGAACAGATGCTCGAACCCGCGCAAGAAGACTTGCCCGTCACTGATGGCGGGCGAGGCGTAGCAC
>JABMPE010000102.1 GCA_013203845.1 Rhodopirellula sp.
ACAGTTCTGGGGGCTCGCCAGGGCTCGACCACCAGCCACCCAATGCCGAATATCAATCCTCATTTCGTGGGACTTCTACTTAGCTGTCGATCAAGTCTTTCAGATGAAAATGGTGCTTGCCGAGTTTTCCGCCATAGTTGCCGGCGGTAATCAGCGTCACCTCATCGCAGCCGGCTGCCGCGTGCAGGCCGGCTTTCATCGACTGTTGAATCGCTTCAAAACTCAGGCCGTCGATCACGATTTCATAGACCGCTTCAGAACCTTCCGGCAACGCGGATTTCGTACGGGCCCGTAGAGTCGGGCAGTAGGCGTCGTTCGTGCTGGCTGGCAGTTTCTTATAGACCGATCCCACCTTGCTGCCGCTTCGAACGATCCCGCCAGGAAAGGGCAGGATCGTGTCCGCGACTTTTCGCATGGCAGTGACAGCGGTGTCAGCCGCATTGAGAGCCGCCGCCTGGTCGACACCGCAGATCAGCAGGTTGCCGCCACCAATTCCGGTCAGCGTTCCGATTTTGTCTTCGCAGACGAACTCGCCATCCATCACCGGAATACGCCAGAAGCGTCGCTCTCCAAGTTTCTTCGCGATCTGATTTCCGTCTCCGAAGAACCGCAGCGCCGCTCCAACGGAAATTCGACGTTCCTTGTCGCCGCTGGGGAGGCCGTCGTAACAGGCGGTTGTCGGGCAGGTCAGGACACATTGTCCAACTCGATCGGCGACGGCTTTTGCCAGATCGTCACGGCCAAACGCAAACACCAGCACGGCGACACCAGGCCGACCGTCCGGAGTTTCGTCGGCGGACAGTTGCCGCTCGGTGGCTGCTTCGACTTTGCAGGCAATCACACTGGTGGCGAATCCGCAGAATTCATCTGCCGCCGTCTGCGCCCAGCGAAGGCTCTCGGCGGTGATGATCAGTCGGGTTCCCGTGACGGGAAACGCTTCGGCAAAAGTGTCTTCGACGTTAACGCCATTGATCTGAAGGTAGGTCGCTTCGGCGGTGGCAGTCATGGTGCTCTTTGAACTGGCTGGAATGTTAGAACGCAGAGTTCAAATCTCTCAGGCAGAAAGGTTTGACGAGTGCAGCGTACCGAAAAAAGCTCGATTCCAGAATCAAACAGAGCCAGACCGTCTTCTTATTTCTCGGGGGTCTGCTTGTCGAAATAGCGTTTCACGACGGAGCGATGGCGCGGGCGGACGGTGCCTTTCCAGGTTTCGTCGCCCGAAGCAGTCGTCGCTGCACGAGAGGCGGCTCGCGGGGCGGAGTCTGCCACGTCGGTCTCAGGAGCGGCGACAGTGATACCCACGACCTCGTCGCGCGGCTTGTCGAGCATGCCCGGAGGCAAGACTGATTCCTTGAATTTCGTGCCTTCTTTGGTCGATTCGTCGCCCCAGGTCAGATCCGCATCGCCGCGGCCTCGACTGATGCCGCCGCTGCCGGGTTTTCCCCCCGCACATTGACCGCAGGAACCCTTCGGGCAATTGGGACACGTACAGGCCGCGTCGGTCGGGCCGGTGCAGGCACAGCCGGCTTCGCATTCCGCACAGCCCTGGCACTTGCCACCTTTGCATTTGGATTGCAGCTCGGAAAGTTTCTTTGCTTCGCCTTCAAGGAAATCATTCAGGTTGTCGAGTGTTTCTGATAACTCCGCCGGGTCTTTCGGCAATTGAAATCCGCCGGTGCTGTTTTTCATCAGCCGCTGCAGCTGATCCTTCAGATCTTTTGGCATGTTGTCGAAGGCACCCTTGTCCGCCATTTTCTGCAGCATGTCGAGGACGTCTTTGCTGAGCATTTCCAGCGATTCGATATCCAGTGAGCTGAAGTCGCCGTCAGCGGCATTCTTCAACGCGGCCAGCGCCTGCTGAGCGGTTGCCAGTTCGGCAGCCGATGTCTCGACCCGCATCCGCATGCGTTCCTGCAAGGCGTCGACGGTTTCCCATTTCTCGTGAGTCAGCGGCGTGTCTTTGGTTTCTTCAACGAGCTTGGTGATCTCGTCTTCCAGTTCCTGTTTTTCTTCTTCGTTCAGCACGTCGGACTTTTCGAGTTCCGTCAGCAGTTCCTGAAGCTGCGACGTGGCCTGCTCGCCAGCGGTGTTCTTAAGCGTCGGCGCGGCTTCTACCTCGCGAAGAGGCACCAGGCACGCGGCCAACACAAACACAAACGGCCCGGCCATCTGCCGAGCGAATCGAACGGGCCGGTACTGCGGCAGGCTGGCTTTCCAGAGAGTCTCCAGTTGAGGCAGCCGTTGCTCCCACTGGTCGCTGGGAGCTTCGCACAGCGTCATCATC
>JABMPE010000103.1 GCA_013203845.1 Rhodopirellula sp.
CATCGAGATATAGCACAGGACTACCGCCCTGCCGAAACTTCACCCCCTGAAACTTTGAGGGCAGAAACCCGCTGCTCCAGTAGAAGTCGTAAAAGAGCTGCCCGCAACTTCCTTCCCGGTCGCGCGACGTCAGCACGCAGTAGGTCGGCAGATTCTCGTTGTCACTGCCGAGTCCGTATGCCGTCCACGCTCCGGCACTGGGCCGGCCCGGCTGTTCAGATCCGGTCAGCAGAAACGTCATCGCCGGAGCGTGATTCACGGCCTCGGTCTTCATCGAATGAACCATGCAGATGTCGTCGACGATTGACGCGGTGTGCGGCAAGAAATCCGTGATCCAGCGTCCACAGTCACCGTGCTGGTGAAAGGGAGCACGCGGGCCCAGGCACGGTTTGCTCTTGCCCTGAGTCATCGTCGACAGCTTCTGACTTTTATGAATCGACTCAGGAATCTCTTCGCCGCGTCGTTCCGCCAGAATGGGCTTATAGTCGAACAGGTCCGTGTGCGAAGGCGCTCCACTCTGCATGAGCCAGATCACGCGTTTGACTTTCGGCTCATGATGCGGCAGTCCTGGCAGACGACCGGAACCCGATAAAGCCTTCCCACCAGAATCAGCCGCCGCCGAATCGTTCTCCAGCAAAGACGAAAGAGCCAACGCCCCGAGACTGACGCCCCCCGCCGACGACAGCAGTTCACGCCGCGTTGACTGCTTCACCATTTGCTCAAGCGGTCCCATTAAAAACTCCCTGCTTCGACAAACCCGGCATCGGAACGAAAGCAGAAATTAACCACAAGATCGCCGAGGAGAAAGACTCGAAGGTCCAGAGAGTTCTCTTTCTGCGCTGCGAGTCTTCTGCACACTCTGCGATTCATTTCGCGAAATAAACGGATCATACGACTTCGAAACTCTTCCGCTGTTCTCGGCTGAGCAGCTTGCTGGCGTCGGCATCATTAGGGAACGTCTCGGTCTTCGGATCCCAGATTACCGGGCGTCCCACTTTCATCGCGATGTTGCCCAGGTGGCAGGTTGACACGCTGCGGTGCTGGCTTTCTACGCTGGAAACAGGCGTTTTGCGAGCCTGCACACAGTCGAAGAAGTTGCCCATGTGGTTGATGATGGCGTCAAGTTTTCCCATGCGTTCCGGACGGTCGAGATTGTCGAAGTCGTATGCCGCGAAGTCTTCACGACGCAGCGGATTACTGGCCAGGTCGTCGACCGGCTTGCCCGAAATCGAACCTCGATTCACAAAGATTCGCCCCGTCGTGCCCGTGAAGAGAATTCCGTTTCGACCGGTATCGAGAACTTTCATCGTGACACCATTGGCGTATCGATAATTCGCTTCGAAGTCGATCGCGACGTCGTACCCGTCTGGCGTGTCAGGGTACTTCGCGGTGGCAGAAATCTCGACGGGATAAGAGTTGATCGCCCACTGAGCGATGTCGAGATGGTGTGCTCCCCAGTCGGTCATCTGTCCGCCGGAGTAGGCGTACCACCAGCGGAAGGTGTAGTGGCATCGTTCCTGAATGTAGGGAGTGTCCGGCGTCTGTCCCTGCCAGAGATTCCAGTTCAGATTGTTGGGAACCGGGACTTTCTTAAAAGGCCCGCCGACCAGATTCTTGCCGAGTACGACTTCGACGCTTTTCAGGTCTCCGATGCGCCCCTGGTGAACCATCTCGACGGCCTGCCGGAAGCGATGATCGCTGCGTTGCCACGATCCAACCTGCACGACTCGACCCGTTTCTTTAACAACGTCGCGGACGAGTTTGCCTTCGTCGATGGTCAGGGTGAGCGGTTTTTCGCAGTAGACGTCTTTGCCGGCTCGGCAGGCATCAATGATCATCTTCGAGTGCCAGTGATCTGGTGTGCCGATCAGAACGATGTCGATGTCGTTTCGTTTAATGACGTCGTGGTAGTCTTCATAATCACGAGGCGTGCTGCCGAATGCAGCCTGAGCCTGCTTGCGGACGTGGTAATCGACGTCGCAGACCGCCGTGATGTCGCCGTACATTTGCGCCTTGTGAGCGATCACCGAACCCTGATATCGCAGACCGATCGCACCGACTCGCAGCCGTTCATTCGGAGACTTCGGTTTGTCCTGAGCGGCGGCGGGAGCCACGAACAGTCCCGCGGCGATGGCTACTGAAGACGTCTTGAAAAAGTCGCGTCGTGAATTATCGAGAACTGGCACAGCTGGATGCTCCTTGTTGAGTTCGTGAAGTGGGGCACGCGAAGACTTTACGTCGCGAAAAAGTGTAGGAAATTGTTGGCGTAACTGAGGATCGTGTTCATAGTAACTTCCCGATTTGAACCACAGAGGCACGGAGTTTGACAGGAGAGTTTTCCTCAGTGTCTCTGAGCCTCTGTGGTTAAAACTTCCAGATGATTTCGCGAAGTTATTTCGGACGCATTCCTGAGCGTCTTCGCGTGAGAAAGTACAGTCAGTCAAGCTGCAGGTTGTAAAACTGTGTCGCGGTTTTGCCGAAGATGCGGGCGTTTTCTGATTCAGTCAACGGGCCGAGAACTTCGACCAGAGCCGCATGAACCTGCTGGTAAGTCGCGGCGAGTTCGCAGACGGGCCAGTCGGAGCCGAACATCAATCGATCTGGACCGAATGCTTCCAGAGCAGTGTCGACGTACGGCTTCAGGTCAGCAGGTTTCCAGTTCTGCCAGTCAGCCTCAGTCACCATTCCGGACAGCTTACAGTAGATGTTCGGAAATTGTGCAGCGGCCTTGAAGTTGCCGATCCAGTCGTCGAGTGCCTGATCTTTGATTCTCGGCTTAGCCAGATGGTCGATCACCATCGGTAGTTCCGGCAGCTCTCTGGCGAGCGTCGCGGCGTGCTTCAGATGCTTGACATAAAACAGCAGGTCAAACGGAACACCATGCTTCTGTAGAGCTTTCATGCCACGGATGATCTCCGGACGAACGGCGAAGTTGTCGTCGAGTTCGTCCTGAGTGATGTGGCGGATGCCGACGAACTTCGGGTTTTCTTTGAATTCGAGCAGTTGGTCTTCGCAGTGCTCGCTGGCAAGGTCCACCCACCCGACGACGCCCGCAATGAAGTCGTTCTCTTCAGCGAGCCCCAGCGCCCACCGGTTTTCCTGAACATTGTGCTGAGTCTGCACGAAGACTGTTTTATCGACGCCGACTTTTTCAATTCGCTCGGCCAGATCGGCGGGAAGAAAATCGCGTTTGATTTTTGCCAGCTCCGGTGCTTCCATCCACGAGTAGTCGAACGGCTGACTGAACTGCCAGAAATGTTGATGTGAATCGATGATCACGGGGTCTTCTGCCCTCTTAGATTTATTAACGCAGAGGTTGTCGAAGAGAAAAATGCAGAGGTTCGGAGAGGGCTCTCATTTTTCTCCGGCAAACCTCAGCGCCCTCTGCGATTTGTTCTTCACGGCTTCAAGGACGATATGGAATACGTGACTACTTCTTAACGGGCAGCAGTCTGATCTGGCGGATGTCGCAGACGGCGTTCTTTGCTTTCCTGACGGCTCGAATCTTCAATGCGAAATCGCCAGCCTTGGCGACTCGGACGTTGCCGATTTTTCGCGGCTTGAAGTTCTGGAAGTGGCCGGTGTCTTCAATCTCGAATTGAACCTTGCTCCCGGCAATTTCGATTTCGACCGTGCTGCCGCCCTGACCTTTACCGCAGCCCTGCAGAACTTCCACTTCGAACTCGGTCGGCTGAGAAATCTCAACGTGCCACTCGGCCCAGTCCTCAGCGTTCGCCCAGTAGCCCATCGTATTCTTGTGAGGCTGCGGTTCGTAACGCAGGAGTTTTCCATGCGTGATTACGTGATGAGCCGGCAGCGTGACGCCGCCGTCTCTGGACTGCTGAACGACGTGCGGCTTTGTTGCCAGCTCGATGGGTTCGAGTGTTTCGAAAATCACGACGGGCGTTGCATCGGTCGGAAGGTTATCAGGAAGTGTGATTTCCCAGGTGTTGATCTCCGGCTTGAACTTGAGTTTCGACTGTTCCTCAGTTTTTCCTTGGAGATAGACACTCTTCATGCGGTTGTTGAGTCGCGGAAAAGCGATGACGCGGTTCGCGGGAATCTTCTTGACATGCAGCTCCAGCGCCGACTCGCGAGCGACAATGCGTCCCCAGCTGACCTCGGCTGGAAAACCTGTCACTGCTTTATCAGCGGATTGGCTGTTTTGCACAGTAAAGAAGCTGACCGCGGCAGCGGCAATGATGAGCGTCAGAGATCGCATGTTTGAATCCATGTTGAGGGATACCGGGTTGCTGAGCAGTTCAACGATCAAATATCGAAACGTGGATGTTAGCGGGCATCGCCGAGGAATTTCACGGCTGTCGGACGATCTCTGTTAAGGACGTCGAAGACTCACGTCCGGATAATTCATCCTGTACGATGTTCGGTGTTTCAATCGCGCCTTCATGAGACCTCAACGATGACACTCAGATTCAGCTCCCGGGATTGTCGAACGAATCGATCAGCGGCGGCGCTGGTTCTCGTAACATTATGCTGTGTTGCCACGCTGCCGGTGTTGGGGCAGCCAGCGGAAAGTCAGTCAGCAGGTCAGGTGGACTTTGACCGGGATATTCGACCGATCCTTTCCGACACGTGCTACACGTGCCACGGCCCGGACGCGAACAAGCGCGTGACCGAATTACGTTTCGACATCGAGTCGAGCGTGTTCGGCGAACATGACGAGCCTGTCATTGTGCGAGGACAGCCATCCAAGAGCGCACTGATTGCCCGCATCACCAGCGGCGACCCGGACTACCGAATGCCGCCGGTCGATTCAAAACAACAGCTGTCGAAAGCTCAGATTGAATTGCTGCAACTCTGGGTGAAGCAGGGAGCACCGTACACGGGGCATTGGTCATTTCAGCGGGTCGTCCGACCTGATCTACCGAAAGTGACACCTGCGGAATGGCCACGCAATGGCATCGATCATTTCGTTTTGAACCGGATGACCGAACGAAAGCTGCAGCCGTCCGAGCGAGCTTCAAAAGAGACGCTGATTCGCCGCCTCACGCTCGATTTGATCGGGCTGCCGCCGACGCTGGAAGAGGTCGACGCGTTTCTGGTTGACGACTCCCCGCAGGCATTTGAGAAAGTCGTTGATCGCCTGCTGGCTTCCGAGCGGTTTGGCGAGCACTTTGCGACCGCGTGGTTGGACGCCGCCCGGTATGCGGACTCGAATGGTTATCAGCAGGATCGAACGCGGACGCTGTGGCCGTGGCGTGACTGGGTGATTCGAGCATTCAACAGCAACATGCCTTTCGATCAGTTTACGATCGAGCAACTGGCTGGCGATCAGTTGGAAAATCCGACAATGGATCAGCGAGTCGCGACCGGCTTTCACCGCAACCACATGCTCAATGGCGAAGGTGGGCGCATCGCAGAAGAGTCACGTGTCGAGTACGTCATGAATCGCGTGGAAACGACCGGAGCGGTCTGGCTGGGGTTAACCGTCGGCTGCGGACGCTGTCACGATCATAAATACGATCCGTTTTCGCAGCGCGAGTTCTATCAACTCTATTCTTACTTCAATTCGATCGAAGAGTCCGGTCGAGTCGATGCGGGTGGCAACGCGAATCCGGTTCTGGCAGTACCCACGAAGGAGCAAACGACGCGGCAGACTGAACTGGGTCAGCAACTGGCTGATCTGCAGAAAGAGCTGCGGTCGGTGACCACCGCCGAACTGCAACGAACCTGGGAAATGGCGAAGCTGGCGGAGTTGTCAAAGGAAAATAGACCGCCTGTCTGGGAGTTGCTCAAACCGGCACGTTTTGTTTCCGAGCAGGGACAGACGATGACGTTGCAGGAAGATGGCTCGCTGCTGCTGACGGGTAAGAATCCCAATAACGACAACTACGAAATTGAGTTCGTTGCCAACTCGTCCGGCATCACGGGAATTCGTCTGGAAGCGGTGCCGCATCCAGAGTTCACCAATGGAGGCTTTGCTCGCAGCGACAGTGGTAACTTCGTACTGACGGATTTCTCGGTGCAGGCTCGTCGGTCCAAAGAGTCGGATTTTTCGCCGGTGAAGATTGGCTCGGCGAAGGCGAGTTTCGAGCAGGGCGGATTGAAGATCGACAAGTCGTTTGATGGAAATTCGAAAACGGGCTGGGCGGTTCATAACCCTTCCGACATGAAGATTCCTCGTCAGGCCGTTTACGTTTTTGAAAAGCCGATTGGCGGCAGCGAAGGCACAACGTTGATTGTGCGGATGAAGCATGAATCTCAGTACGCATTTCACAATCTGAGCCGCTTCCGCATTCTGGTGACAACGCAGCCCGAGCCGAAACTGGACTCGTCCGATGGCGGTCGCGAGGCATTGGTCAACGCTCTGAAAGTGGAACCGGCCAAACGAAGTGATGCCCAGAAGAAACTGATTGCCGAGGAGTTTCGTAAAGGCTCGCCGGAAATCGTCGCCGTACAAAAGAAGATCGACGGCACGAAGAAACAGCAAAGCGATCTCGACAAACAGATTGTTCGCACGATGGTGATGCAGGATCGCAAAGACGCTCGCGAGACGTTCGTGCTGAATCGCGGCGTCTGGGATCAGCCTGACAAAGAGCAGCCAATTCAGCCGGGCACTCCCAATTGCCTGCCGAGCCTTTCTGACGACGCACCAAAGAACCGGCTGTCGCTGGCGAAGTGGGTCGTTTCGAAAGAGAACCCGCTGACGTCTCGTGTCGTTGTGAACCGTTACTGGCAACGATTCTTCGGCACGGGTCTTGTGACAACGACTGAAGACTTCGGTTCGCAGGGCGAGCGACCGACTCACCCGCAATTGCTCGACTGGCTGGCGGCGGAGTTCGTTGACAGCGGTTGGAATGTGAAGCACATGCTGAAGCTGATCGTTATGTCGGCCACGTATCAGCAGAGTTCGAAGGCCACGCCCGCGATGATGGACGTCGACTCGTCAAATCAATGGCTCGCGCGCGGAGCACGTTTTCGACTGACGTCGCAGGCCATCCGCGATCAGGCGCTGGCAGTCAGCGGACTGCTGGTGAACAAACTCGGCGGCCCGCCGGTGAAGCCGTATCAGCCGCTGGGCATCTGGTCGGATTTGTCGCTGGGCAAGATCAAGTATGAGCAGGATCACGGCGAGAATCTTTACCGCCGCACGCTTTATACTTACTGGCGGCGAGCCTCGGCTCCGACCATGCTCTTCGACGTGGCGACGCGTCAGGTCTGCAAAGTCCGCACCAGCCGCACCAACACGCCACTGCACGCGCTGGTTCTGATGAACGACGACACGTATGTCGAAGCGTCTCGAAAACTCGCCGAACGAGTGTTGCTGGAAGGCGGAACTTCCGATGACGACCGTCTGGCCTACGGCTTCCGTCTGGCCACCTGCCGCCACGCCACCGACACCGAACGTTCGGTCTTAAGTGACGTCCTGAAGCAGGTCCGAGCCGACTACGCATCCGACGCCGGAAAAGTGAACGCGCTGCTTTCCCGCGGCGAGTCTCCGGTCAACGAAAAACTGGACCGCCCCGAACTGGCGTCCTACGCCGCCGTCATGAACATGATCCTGAACCTCGACGAAGTCATCACGAAAGAATGATATGGCTACTTTGAGGCACTCCGGTGTTAATACGAATCCGGCAGCGACTCGCCGCCGTTGGCCGTCGTGAGTGCTTTGAGGACTTGTGGATCAATGTCCTGACTGAGGAAACGAACGGAGCCGTCGGCGAAGACCGCCTGGGCTCCGCCGACGTGCCAGGCGGACATCAGGCCGGGTGAGTCGTATTTTCCCGTTCCTTTGAAGTTGATGCCGAGCGGTTCGCGGTCGACGTTGGCGTCTCTCGGTTCGGTCCAGACGATATTGAGGCCCGTTGCTTCGACGATGGCGAGCGTGTTTGAAGCTCCGTCGGCAATTCCATTTGGGCCTCGTGGTTTGACGGCGCTGAGCGTTTCGCGGCCAGCGAGCATTGTGTAGTCGGTGTAAACTCGCCTCTTTACATCGGTCTCTGGTCCACTTCGTGATGGGCACATGTAGGCATGGTAGAATCGCTGTGCGAGAGGCTCATTTGTTGTGGAGTCCCAGGTTTTCGTTCGATCGTATTCCCTGTAGATCGAATTGAAATCGACGAAGCGCGAGACATTCACCCTCCAGCTCACCGGTGGGCTGCCTGACGTTGATTCCGGGACTTCTTTGTGGATGTCGTAATAGTTCCAAAGTGCCATGCCAAGATTCCTCAAGTTGCTCTTGCACGTACTGCGTCTGGAAGCTTCGCGTGGATGTCCGAGGGATGGCAGCTGACATAAGAATACGACCGTTCCCAGGGCAGTGAGACACGCAATTGAGTATCTCAATGCTGAAGATTTCCGATGCCGGGAGATC
The DNA here is from genome assembly GCA_013203845.1 of Rhodopirellula sp. GTDB lineage: Bacteria > Planctomycetota > Planctomycetia > Planctomycetales > Planctomycetaceae > JABMPE01. The sequence goes on from JABMPE010000103.1 coordinate 8,336, forward strand.
GAGATGTGGCTACGGATCATTCCGCCCAGGCCGATCAGCCATGCAAGGAGTACATAGCCGAAAACGAAATCACCGGGAGATTCTTCCGAGTAATAGCTGCGTCCCGGCCAGACGATCATGGCTATGAATGGAGTTACCACAATGACCGCAGCCCAACCCCAAATGTCGGCAGCGGCGGCGAGTCGGCGCCGTGTCAGATACATGCAGCCTGTTAAGCCGAGAACCAGCAGCAACATCACAACGTGAGCGATGAGTGATTCTGTTCGTAGAGATCCCCAGTTCGTGCCGGGCGGAAATCCGTGTTCCATTTCTTGCCCCTATCGCCGAACGATGTCTTGGTTGAAGGTGTGGAATTAGTGGGAATGCCAGACGGTCCCTTTCGTTGTTCTTGCAGGTTAAGATCAAACTTGGCGAAGGGCTATTGCAGTTTTGAAGACCGGGAGTTCGTAGATGAGTTAGTAGGGCCGGTTCCCACCGGCCGACGAGTTCGGTTTCGCGGATGAGGCCGGTAGGAACCGGCCCTACGACTCAGGCATTCGAATTTTAGAGGACAGG
>JABMPE010000104.1 GCA_013203845.1 Rhodopirellula sp.
GCAGTCATCCGGTCGCTCGTCGTGGCTTGAATGCGGTGCTGGGGCAGGCGGCAGCGTCAGAGGTCAAGGCCTACAGTAACCACAAGGACATGCTGAAAGACAAGGATGCTCTTGGTCTGGAAGCGGTGGTCATCGCCGTTCCGTTGAACCAGCACGCTCCGATTGCCATCGAGTGTATGGAAGCCGGCCTGCATGTTCTGTGCGAGAAGTTGATGGCTCAGAACGTGACCGACTGCAAGGCGATGATTAACACTGCCGATAAACGCGACTTGAAGCTGGCCGTCGGGCATCAGCGGCACTACAGCGTGCTGTATGACAACGCGGCTTATTTGGCGAAAATGGGACTGCTCGGCGACATCAAGTTCATCCGGGCTCAATGGCATCGCAACAACAGCTTCCCGGACAGCGACGCCTGGCAGAAATGGGATGCCGCCAAACAGGTCGATAAAGATCTGCTGCTCAAGCTGGAGAAGTCCGGGGAGTTGAAAGATTATGGCTACGACACGGCTCGCAGTCTGATTGACTGGCGACTGTACAACTCGACTGGCGGCGGTCTGATGGCCGAACTCGGCAGCCACCAGATGGATGCGGCGAGTATCTTCCTTGGCAAGGTTCACCCGCTGGCAGTGCAGGGTTATGGCGGCAAGAACTTTTTCGGTATGGAAGGAGTCGGTCCGGAATCCGCATGGAAAGACGATCGCGATATCGATGACCAGATCTTTGTCACGTTCGAATTTCCGGGCAAGACGCATCCGGAAAATCCACACAGGGACGAGAAACTTCCGAGTCACGAACGCGATGTCAGCGTTGTGACCTACTCGTCCATTAATACGAACCGCTGGGAACCGTACGGCGAAGCGGTATTCGGAAGCCGCGGCACGGTTATCATGAAGACGGAAAAGGAAGCGCTGCTGTTCAAGGAAGCGAGCAAGGACAGCCCCGGCGGGTTTGAGCAACGCATCTGGGTGGTGAACTGCAAAGACGGTGGTCCGGTGCTGGACAGCTATGAAACGGCGGCTCCGTCTGCCGCGGCCAACGCCGCTAAGGATGGTATGGGACCGACGATCAGCCGTGGATACCGGGAAGAAATGGAGCACTGGTGTTACTGCATTCGCACCGGCAAAGACGAGCTGCGGTGTAACGGTCGAGTCGCGATGGCGGATGCGATCATGGCTCTGACGGCCAACCTGGCCATGAAGCACAAGAAGCGGATTGAGTTCAAGGCGGACTGGTTTGATCCGGCCAGCGAGGCAGCACCAGAAACCGATCCGGAAGTGATCGGCTGATTCTGCGTCAGACATGCTGCCTGACTCGATTTTCGTTTCGGCTCAGATCGAGTCAGCAGGTTGACGCGTTACAAAACTCCGCCCCGGACGACATCGAGTGGCCTGGGGCTCTTGTGGTGAGACAATGGGACGCTGGCCTGATAGTTCGCGGTCGACAATGGTGACCGCTCTGATCATGTTTCTCGGCTTCCCGCTACTGTGCCTGCTGGCCTGGTGGTGGGTCGGCGGCTAACGGAATGCCTTCGTGATTTGAAGGATTTCAGATCCCTGGCAGGTGGAAGATACTACGCCGCTCGTCGATCGGCCTGAGACTCCGGGGCGGTGACGGTGGATTCGGACGGCGGATCCGAATCCGAATTCCTGTTCGGCTTTTTCAGAAAGCGTTCTTCTCCCAGAAGGATGACTGCGACCGTCTTCAGAATGATGGCCATGTCTTGCAGGAATGAAAGACTGTCAACGTACTGAGCGTCGTAGAACCAGCGGTCTGGCCAGCTCAAGTAGATGTTGCCGTTGACCTGGGAGAGACCAGTCAGGCCGGGGCGTTCGAGCAGCCGCTTCAGGCCATCGGCGTTGTACTCGTTGATGTGGTCGGGCAGGGCAGGGCGCGGGCCGACCAGAGACATGTCGCCATTGACGATGTTCAGCAACTGCGGCAACTCGTCGATCTTGAATCGACGTAACCATTGACCCACCCGTGTGACCTCGCTGTGACCGGGAAGGATCTCGGTGACTGTCTCGCGCTCGCGATGAGTCATTGTGCGGAACTTATAAGTCAGAAAGGTCTTGCCGTAGCGTCCGAGTCGTTCCTGATTGAAGAAAACTGGTCCGCGCGAATCAAGTTTCACGACGGCTGCAGCAATCAGCAGGACCGGCGAAATCACCAGGAAGACGGGAAGAATGACGGCGAGATCGAACAGTCTCTTCGCACCCGATCGGTACGCTGACCAGCGAGGAGGGACGGTCAGCTGAAAGTTCTGACAATAGTCGTCTTTTGCCGACATGACTACGCTGCCCGTTCGATCGAAGGTTTGTCTGAGAGTGGCACCGGTCTCCGTTCAGCCGGGAGCAGCGACGTGTAAAGATTGCACATCGCGTCCCAGATGACTTCACTCGGGAACTCGGTACTGACGCGGCGAAAGCCGGCCTTGCCGTGTCGAAAACGCAGCAAGTCGTTGCTGAGGTATTCGGTGATCGCTGCTGCCAGGGCCTCGACATTTCCCGTTGGAACCAGCGTGCCGGTTTCGCCATGGATGACCGCATCAACCGTTCCAGTGGCCGCAAAACCAACGATGGGAATACTGGCGGCGGCGGCTTCCAGCGGGACATTGGGAAAACCCTCGCGGTACGACGGAAATGCCAGCAGGTCCATGACGCTGTAGTAGTCAGACGGGTCTTTTGAAAATCCGGCCACGCAAACCGCAGGGCTGGCGCGGAGCCAGTCGATCGTGTCCTGCGCTACCGGGTCGCCTGATTCGAACTCGCCGACCAGCAGAAGCCGCGCTTCCGGATGCGACTGCTGAACCGTGCGGAAAGCGTCGGCCAGTTCGGCGATCCCTTTGTCTCTTGTCAGA
>JABMPE010000105.1 GCA_013203845.1 Rhodopirellula sp.
GGACTGCCCCACGATCAACGATGTTGTGATGCTCGCAGGTGAAACATCACCGACCGCAGGATTGCTGACTCCGGCTGGCCACAGAATCCCGCCCGTTGTCGTCGGAAATGTCAGACCAAATCCCGATTCGACCACTTCGCGAACGACATACGCGCCCGGTGTGAGTCCTGTGAACGAGTACGAACCATCGGATCCCGTAACCGTGGTTGATTCACCAGGATCAAGCACATTGTTTCGATTGGAATCGATAAAGATTGTTGTGCCGGCGACTGCATTTTCACCCGCATCGCGTACGTGATTGCCGTTGGCGTCATCGAATTTCACACCATGAATTTCGTTGGGGCGAAAGACGTCCGCAAAATCGACGCCCGAATGATTTTCCGCAGCAACCATTGTGACAGAATGTTCAAACTGCGTTGACGGCGTGGAACTCAATTCCACAGGGACGACCTGGCGAACCGAGTAAGTTCCGGTTGCAAGATGAGCAAAACTGTAGGTACCCGCTTCGTTGATCGAAGGTGTGTAATAAAGGTCTTCTGAGGTAACGGTCTGCACATCGCCTGCGTCAAGCGTTCCATTGTTGTTCACGTCGAGGTAAACAGTGATTCCGGCAAGTCCATGTTCGCCTGCATCCTGGACACCGTTTTTATTGGTGTCGGCGAACAACGTTCCACTGATTGTGGAATTCTTCAACTCCGCATTGCCGTAGTTGATTCCCGTTGCGTTTTGGCCGTTCTTCAACACCAGCGAGCGAACGCTCGTCACCGGAGACGTTGCACGCCATCCTGCAGGAACAACATCCACGATGCTGATCGTGCCTGGCGACACTCCTGAAATCGTATAGGTGCCGTCTGCATTCGTTGTGGCTTGCGGTTCTGTGCCATCGAGAATCCCATTGGAATTCACGTCCGCAAACACGATGCGACCGCCAAGGCCGGGCTCAGCCGTCGGAGTGCTGTCCAGAATTCCGTTTGCATTGATGTCATTCCAAACTGTGCCACTGACGGTGCCTGGAATGAGTGTTGAAAGATTGAAGTTGGCAAAGTCATGAGCGACGGAGTCCGCTCCTGAATAGACTCGAACCGTGTAATTGTCGCCAAACGTCGGAGCGGTTTCCCATCCTGTGGGAACGATCTCAATGACTTCGTAATCTCCCACCTGCAGGCTTGGAAACACATAATGACCGTTGGCGTCTGTTGCCGCTGTCGGTTCGGTACTGTCGAAAGCACCGTTATGATTCATGTCCAGATAAACCGTCCAACCAGCAAGGCCCGGATCTGTATAGACGCCAGTGATATCGCTGTTCCGAGCTCCGTCGCGAAACAGGTCGTTCCAGACGGTCCCGCTGATTGACCCATTCTGAACAGTGAAGTTGGCGAAGTCATGAGCCGACGAATCCTGCCCGCCACGCACAGCGACGGTTTGGCGACTGTTAAAGCCTGGCGACACATCCCAGCCAGCGGGCATTTCTTCGGTGACTTCATAATCACCCGCAGCGAGGCTGATGAACGAGTAATTTCCGTTGGCATCCGTCACCGTTGACGTTTCTGTCGGATCCAGAACACCGTTGTTGTTGGTATCCAGAAAGATCGTCCAGTCTGCCAGACCCGGCTCGGTGAAATCTCCTGTGATCGGGTCTGTACTCCGGATGCCATCGACATTCACATCGTTCCAGACTGAGCCATTGATCGAGCCATTGATGAGCGAGAAGTTGGCATAATCCTGAGTGGCGGTCGTTAATGCCGTTACAGCAACTGTCTGCTTCGTGTCGAATTTACCGGGAGGGATGTCCCAGCCTGCTGGCTGAACTTCTGTGACTTCATAGTCTCCGGCAGGCAGATTTGAAAAGTGATATTGTCCGGATGCGTCGGTCGTCGTTACTGGCTCGCCCGGATCAGGGATACCATTCAGCCCTCCACCGCCCGCTGGTTTCATGTCGATGAAAACAGTCCACCCTTCGAGTCCGGGATCCGTGAACGCTCCGGTGACCGGATTGACCGCGCGAACGCCGTCGGCGTTCAGGTCATTCCACACCGTCCCGACGATGTCACCACCAGCGAAGTTGAAGAAGTCAACCTTGTTGGAGTCCTGACCACTCGTAAACGCGACATCGCGAGAGGTGGGAGCCGTTGGCGTCCAGCCGGGCTGGATAACCTCAGAAACGCGATAAGTTCCGGTCGGCAGGCCACTCATGTTAATGGTGTAATCGCCGCCTGCATTCGCAAACACCGATGGTTCCGGCGTTCCGTCGGCTTTGTTATTGAGGGTTCCGCTGTTGTCCAGGTCCAGGTAGACCTGCCAGTTACCAAGAGTGTTGTCCGAGCCAGTCTTCGTACCGCTTGAATCAACGTCGTCGTAGATCGTTCCCGTAATCGCGGACAACAGGACGCGAGTTTCGAGCGATTCACAACCCACTGTGTTTTTCGGCGACTTCCGAGTCCGCAGACGCTTGCGAGGACCGGAGAGTCTGGCAACGCGGCGAATTTCGTTGAGAAATGAGATCATGTCAGTCTTCCTTGTGAGCGGGTTACAGCAATACGGTTAAAACCGACTACCGACAGACCGAATGGACTGCTCCAATCTGCGACCTCAACAACCAGGGAAGCTCCAGGAGGAACCCGGCGTCGGCATGGTTGGAAGCTTATGAGGCGTGCCATGACGTGTATGCCGGGGAGAGTTTGTGTTCTGAAATTCAATTTGCCGGGGAAACCCCCACAACTGAATCAGTAACCGCTCACGGGCCGGGATTGATTTTTTTCATGATGAGGCAAATCTGAAACATCACGTACAGGACACGAATGTCGGAGATACATCCAATCTCCCCAGAGTTGCCGGCTGAGATGACGCCTGCGGTACGGGCGTTTTGTTGAGTCGCTGCTGATTCAGATGGGTGAGACGCGAACCGAGATGCCGGCCGAGCTTGATGAACCGAAAGCTCCGGTAAAAAAGCTCACACCGCAGACTTCCTCAGTGCCGCCTTCGACGGTGCATCCCCATGCCCGACCGCCAGCCAGGCCGAAGTCGAAGAAGAAACGCGCCGGACAGCAAGGACATCCGCGGAACGTGCGCGAACTGGTGCCGTGGAACGCTGCTCAGGAACGTGTCCGAAATAAATTCCCGAATGCATTGAGAACGATGAGTTTCGTCATTCCCGCGCAGGCGGGAAACCAGTTCTCCCAGGCTGCTGGTTTCCCGCCTGCGCGGGAATGACATGATTGGAATTCGGGAAGTAATTCGTGTCTTTTCGGTGAGCGTGCCTGAATGTGTTTTGCATGATCGGTAGCGTGGTTGTTTTCCGAATCTTGGAGGACGACCATGACTGGACGAAGA
>JABMPE010000106.1 GCA_013203845.1 Rhodopirellula sp.
CGGGAGTCGGTATCGCCGGGCTGAACATCGGCGGTGGGTTGATCTTCCGAACCGGCACCAGCATGGCGACTCCGCATGTCACCGGAACCGTCGCTCTGCTGGCCGCGTTACGACCAGACGCTGTGGCGTCGGAACTGCGGGACGCCATCATCGAGTCGGCACGATCGGTGGCGGGACTGAGCGGCAAAGTCACCAGCGGAGGCGTACTCGACGCGGCGGCGGCTCTGAACATCGACACGTTCGCGCCGCTGGCTGAATTCGCCAATCCAGCCAGCCCTCCGGCAGACATCACGACGGATGGCGGCACGACGCAGACGTTCGATGTCCGTTTTCTGGATGACACGAGCGTGGACGTCAGCACGCTCGGAAACACGGATATCATTGTGCGACGTCGGGAGGACGGTGCCGAGTTCGCCGCTCCGCTGTTGTTTGGTCCCAACAGCAGCGGAGCCAATCGGGTGGCGCGTTACCGGATGACCGCTCCCGGAGGCACCTGGCTGCGCGAAGACAACGGCATCTACGAAGTCATCCTGCAGGCTGGCGAAGTCGCGGACACCGGCGGGCGATTCAGCCGCGAAACAATCATCGGCTCCTTCGAAGTCGCCATCGCCTTTGACGGACAGATCAACGTCACGACCACCGCCGACGGAACGACCACTGGAACCCTGCGAGCCGCTGTTCAAGCTGCCAACGCCGAAGCCGGCTTGAACACCATCGCCCTGCGAACCGGAGAAACCTACGTTCTGGATATCGCGGGAGCAGGCGAAGACGCTTCCGCCACCGGTGACCTGGATATCACCGACGGAGGTGGCCTGGTCATCCGAGGGAACGGAGTGACTATCAAAGTGGTCGGCGGAGTCGACAGAGTCTTCGACCTTCAGGCCAGTGGCGCGCTGACGCTGCTTGATGTCACGATTAAAGGTGGCAACGTCTCCGGCGACGGCGGCGGAATCCGTAACAACGGCGGCACACTGACAATCGAACGCTCGCTCCTCACTGAAAACTCAGCGACAAACGGCGGAGCACTCGCTTCATCCGGCACGACGACAGTCATCAACACAACGATCTCGGGCAACGACGCGACGAACGGTGCCGGTGTCGACCACAGTTCCGGCACGCTGCTCCTCTCGAGCGTCACCGTCGCCAATAACACCGCCACAGCGACTGGCGGAGGCATCCGCAGCTCAGCCAACGCACAACTGCAGAACACGATCGTCGCCGATAACACAGCCGCTACATCCGACGCCGACACATCCGGGACGTTCACATCCAACGGCCATAACCTGATCGGCATCCTCGGCTCCGCTACTGGCATCACGAATGAAACCAACGACGATCAGGCCGGCAGCAGTGGCACGCCAATTGATCCGCTGCTCGGAGAACTCAAAGACAACGGTGGCTTCTCATTCACCCACCGGCTCCTTCCCGACAGCCCAGCTATCGACGCCGGCAACAACGCACTTGCCCCCAGCATCGACCAGCGAAACATCAAACGCCCCATCGATGCAATGAGAACCCGCACACTCACTGTTGACATCGGCGCTCACGAACGAAACCTCACTGACATCGAAGGCCTGAAGTTTCATGACGCCAACAGCAACGGCATTCAAGACGAAGGAGAACTCGGTCTCGCCGGTTGGACGATTTTTCTCGATTTCAACAGTAATGGTGACCTCGACGCCGGCGAGTTCAGTACGACGACCATTGCAGACGACCCCTCAACCCCCACTACCGACGAAGCTGGATTCTATTCGTTCAGAGAACTTGAACCCCGTGAATACATCGTAAGGGAGATCCAGCAGGCCGGTTGGCAACTTACGACTCCACTCGAAAACAACCTAGCCGTCATTAGCCTCAGTTCGTTAGATGGCACGACAGGTTTCCGAGTCAACGGAATCGACGAGGGAGACAACTTCGGCTCTTCAGTATCAAACGCGGGTGACGTAAACGGAGACGGTTTCGGTGATGTGATCATCGGCGCGTATCGGCCTAATGTTGGTGGGAACAATAGTCCTGGCAAGAGCTTACGTGGTGTTCGGCAATTCAGACGGTTTCGCTTCGTCAGTGAACCTGAGCACGCTCAACGGAACCACCGGCTTCCGCGTTGACGGCATCGACAAATACGACAGGGCGGGATTTTCGGTATCAAACGCCGGTGACGTGAATGGAGACGGCTTTGATGACCTGATCATCGGTGCGCCTTTTGCAGCTGTTGGCGTCAAAGGAAGCGCAGGGGAGAGCTATGTGGTGTTCGGAAAGTCGGGTGGGTTCAACTCATCAGTCAGTCTGGCGGCACTGGACGGCACGACCGGGTTCCGACTCAACGGCACTGATCAAAGTGACTTATCCGGGAGTTCTGTCGCGAGCGCTGGCGACGTCAACGGCGATGGCTTCGATGACATCATTGTAGGGGCCAGA
>JABMPE010000107.1 GCA_013203845.1 Rhodopirellula sp.
CTCGAACACCCCGTCGCCGTACAGCAGCCCGTGATCGTAAACGTTGACTGTTGCTTCGTCTTTAGGGACGAGTTTTCCAGTGATATAAACCCGCTGCGACATGCAGAGAACTCCGGACGTGTGGCGACGGTGCTGAAAGCGACCGACGGATGAATAGAATAACGACCGGGCATTGAAGCAGGCACGATGCCGGCTGGTCAACCGTGGCCAGCGTTGGCGGAATTCAATTTCCGCAGTAGACACGGAAACGGCACGAATGGCTCGCCAACGCTGTCAAAAAGCGTGCTGCACGACGTTCTGTGGTGGTTCAAGCTGCTTTTTCGAGTCGCTCGACATTGCCGTTCGCGAGTCTGACAATTCGGTGCGATTGTTTGGCGATGGCATCGTCGTGAGTGACCATCACGATGGTCAGGCCGTGTTCTTCGTTGAGTGAGCAAAGCAGCTCCATGATGCCGCGGCCCGTTTGAGCGTCGAGGTTTCCAGTCGGCTCATCGGCCAGCAGAATTTCCGGTCGCGCCACGAGTGCTCGCGCAATGGCCGCTCGCTGCATTTCTCCCCCGGACAGTTCTGATGGTCGATGTTTCAAGCGATGTGACAATCCGACCTGCTCGATAATGGCGTTGGCCTGGTCGCGATATTCACGGCGATTTTTCCAGTAACGCATCGTCGAGTCGCGGATCATCAACGGAGCCAGCACGTTTTCCAGCACGTTCAATTCAGGCAGCAGATGATAGAACTGGAAGATGAATCCGAAGACACGATTTCGGAGGACGTCCCGAGTCGCTGCCGGAAGATTGTCGACTCGCAGTGTTTCGGTCGGTTTTCCGTCGGCGCCTTCGCATCGCAGTCGCACTTCGCCGACGGTTGGCTGGTCGAGTAGTCCCATCAGATGAAGCAGAGTGCTTTTTCCGCTACCCGACTGCCCGACAATCGACAGGAACTCGCCGCGGTGAGCGTGCATTTCTACGCCCCGCAGCACCGGAATACGGTGTTGCCCCTTCATGTAGACCTTCTCGATCGCGACGGCTGACAGGTGCCTTGTCGATGCGTCGTTGGTCGAGGGCTGTGGGAAGGAAGGCATAATTCGTTCCTGTTCGCAATAAAAGTCGTTCGCAGATTAGATCGATGAGGTGCAGTGCGATTGTGCCGCCGGGATCGCGTCGAGACGACGTAAGACGCAACAGGTCATGTATTACTCGTAACGCAGTGCCTGTACAGGATGAAGTCGTGATGCCCGTCGAGCTGGCAGCACACTTGCCAGTACGGCAATGACGATTGCCCCGAACGCGACAGAGACCACCATGAAAGCGTTGACCTGTGTTGGAATGCTGGGGAAGTAATAGATTCGTTCGTCGAACACCTTCCGACCCATGATGATGGCCAGAAGTCCTTCAATCTCGTTGATGTACCGAACAAACAGCAGGCCCAGCACCGCTCCGACACCGCTTCCTACCAGGCCGAGTGCCAGGCCGTAAGAAAGGAAGATCGACATCACTCCTCGCGAGCTGGCGCCCAGCGCTTTCAGGATTCCAATGTCGCGAGTTTTTTCGACAACGATCATGTAGAAGATCGCAAGAATGCCAAAGCCGGCGACGGCAATGATCAGAAACAGCAGCACGTTCAGGATTGCTGCTTCGATGTCGACAGCTGCCAGCAGCGGCCCCTGTTTCTGTTCCCATGTGCGAACTGTGAACAGGTGCGGCGGAAAAGCATTCTGGAGTTTGCGAACGACGTCCGGCGCATCACCGTAGTCCTTGAGGCGGATCTTGAGTGTCGTCACCGCTCCTTTGCCGGACTGCGGATCGATCATTCCTCGCATTTCCTGCAGGTATTCCAGGTTGCAGAAAACCAGATTAGCGTCGTACTCGCTCATCCCGCTTTTGTAGACATCGACAACCGTCGCGAAGAAATGACGAGGTTCCGGTGGACTGCCGGCGCTGACAGTGCTGATTTTCACGTCGTCACCAGGGTGAACCATTCGTTCCAGCTGAACGCCGCCGGTTCGCGGATCTTCCCGCAGGATTTCGATCAGGCCCGCGCCAATGTAGATTCGACCGTGCAGCGGAGCATCGACGTCGGATGTCGCGTCATTATTGGCAGCGTCGCCGTCTATCAGTTCATCAGGCACAAGCAGATTGCGGAACGGGTCATCAGCACCTCGACCGCTCTCATTCGATGCGTTCTCATTGGTGGCGGCCGTCTGCAGAATGTCCTGAGTTGCAGCAGTCTGGGCCACCACTTCGAAGTTGGCATTGGCAGCGTTTGGCTGAATGTTTGAAGGTCCTGATACGCCGACCGGAACAGCATCGGCGGTTGCCAGCGTGCCCAGTTGCTGAGGCTCACTGCTGGTCTCGTCAAAGTCTGGACTCCCATTGGGGGAACCGGAGTCGAACCGCGGTTCCTCAGGCATCAGTTGCTCGGCCGGTTCCTCTTCAAACGGGTCAGTGTGTTCGATTGCTGGTTGAAAGAAGAGCCGTTGTCGTTCTTTCCAGGCAGTTCGGTAGGCGAGTGCTTCGGGAGTCAGTTCCCAGTTCGGCGACGCTCCGTCCGGACGCAGCTTGTGTCGAGTCACAACGTCGTTCTCAACGATGTCGCGAAAGCTGTCGAGATGGGTCTGCAGGGGACTGACTCTCGACTCGGCTTCAGGATCGATGCCGACCAGGGTGACCGGTCGCGGAATCCACTGTCCGCCGCGACGAAAATGGAGCAGACCGAAAACTTCGACCGTCGCCGAAATTGCTTCGATCCTGTCGCCAGTGACGGCGCGAGCCCGTTGCATCAATTCCTGTGCGTCGGCTTCGCCGTTCAGGCTGTTCGTCTCGACGTCGACGTCGGCGAGGATCCCATTGATGCGGGTTCGCATCTCATAGGAAAAGCCCGACATCACGCTGTTCACGACGATCATCGTCGCCACGCCGAGCATCACGCTGATAATGCTGGCCAGAGCGATAAACCGCGTTCGCAGATACCGCGTACATAAAAGCAGCCTGTACATGAGCCATTCCCTTGGCAGTCATCGTCCGTCGCCGCGAGGAAAGCAGATTCGCTCTTCCCACAGTCCAGTCCCTCTGTTCTCGTGCCGAACCCTCCAGCCCGACGCGAAGACCGGAAGCATCACCGAGTCTGCAAATCCCGTCAATCCGGGAATTGGCCGCCCGGAACGAAAAAGAACTCGCCCCTCCGAAAAAGGACGAGCCGTGAGTTGCGGACGTTAAATCTCTGTGGCCAGTCGCGACCGAACGACTCAGTCGGACCGGACGTAGTGAAATCCCTGATATTCCCAGTAATCTCACTCATGTTCATAATCCGTACTGTTTACATGACCTCTAGGGTGCCTACATTGATTAACTTAAGTTGATGTTTGATGGGTTCTGAATGTTCATATAAATGTTCAAGATGATATATAGATCCGGTCGAGCCGTGAGCCGAACGAATACGGTTTACAGTTGAGCGTTTTCTGACAGTCACCAAATCTACGGCGGAGGATGCAGCGATGGATTTGAGAACGATTCTTGTCACAGGATTGGCTGTTGCGTCTTCCGGGCAGTTGCTGTCTGCCCAGACAATTCTGTCTGACGACCGTGTTGTGCCGGTACAGACTTTTACTTTTGCGCCGACACAGACGCCGACACAGACGCCGACATCGAACAGTTCGACCGGATTGCTGATGCTGCAGTCACAGGTCGTATCGGCGAGACCGGTCCCCGTTTCGACGCGATTATTGTCGACTCGAGTGGTCGCAGTAAGCACGGCACCAGCTTCTCAGGTCAGCCCGTTTTCTGCATTTGGCAATGCGTCGTCATTTGGAACTGCGTCGATTCCGGTCGGCGCGCCGTTCGTCGCCAGTTCAACGAACATTCCTGGCTCACCGTCTGCATACTCCCTTCCAACGATGCAGGGGCTGTCATCGACTATCGGAGTTCCAGCAACGTTTTTCCTGCCCTCATCAGTCGCCCTGAGTTCCCCCCAGACGGTGAGCAGCACTCCGTATACGACGGTCGCCTCGCCCGGTGTCGCTCAGATTCTGGCGACGCAAAATGGCACTGCGGGCTGCGAAGTGGCGACCGCATACGGAGCATGCTCACCCGCTTCGATTCAGAACTTTTCGAACAGGATCGACGCTGTTGCTGATCAGCTCGCCCGTCTCGAACAGTTGCTCGACATTCCATCCGGCGGTGAGCGTGGATCCAGGACTGGATCGAGTAACGAAATCGATGAATTGCTGAAGCCCGGCCCCACCGATCGGCCCGGCCCCACCGATCAGCCCGGGCGACCCACCAATGAGATCGATGAGCTGCTGAAAAAAAACAGAGTCAAGTGAAGAAGTCTGTCTGTCGGTTGGGTGACTGAAATCTGACAGTCCGGGAGTTTCTCGATGAAAAACGGATTGTCGCGTCGTTATCTGAATCTGAATCTGAGTCTGATGTTGACGGTCTGCATCGGTGGCACGTTGTGCGTTGACCGGTCGTACGCCAACGAAAACGAAGTCGAGAGTGTCCTCGATAAATTTCTCAGGAGCGCAGCGAAGTCGGATTTATCTGACGCGCGTGAGGACCATGACTCGCATGTGTCTCACGACACGGAAGGGAACGCTGGAACCGTCAGGTTTGCCCTTGATTATGTCGAACAGGATGAGCTTGTTGACTTCCGGGGCCTGGACAATAACTCCGATCAGCATGCGGATTTACTTGGCCTCGTCCGTTCAGGATTCGGTGCCGAGATCGGGGGAGTCGACCAGGATGCCACCGCGCAGTCAAATCGCATCTGGTCGCAGCAATGGGCGATTCCCAATTGGACTTCACCGCGAAGTGGCGTCCAACTCAACGACTATGAGTTTTCGACGGGTTTGCGCGGTACGAGCGACTCTGTCCCGTGCCGTATTGGATTGCTGGCCCACGAGACGGCCCATTTTTTCAGAAGACTCCCAGACCTGTATGACGGGAAGATTGGCTTCGGATTCGGTGCCCGCGTGGCGTCTGCTTCGTACTCGCAAGAGGGGCGAATGGAGCTGAACGGCGATGGCATTCTTCTGGAAGTCCCACTGAAACTTGAGCTCGATTGCGATGTCTACATTCGAGCAAATGCCAGCGTGACAGCCAGTGCTGTTGGCAAGTCCCTGGCAACCGGCTTTTCAGACGACCGTTCAGACAGGCCGGTCATATGGGAAAACTCAGTACGGCTCGTCTCGATAGACGCTCCGAGGTCGTATTCGAATTTCAGCTTGAATTGCAGACGACGAATGCCAGCGGACTCGCACGTAGTCCGCTGGGGTTGTCAGGTCGAAGGAAACACTGATTGTTCCCCGGTGGAGGGACGCTTTCGGTTCAGGCCTATCCCTGCCCGCCGCAACGTTCGACTGCAGCCGCAGCCACCGCAGCCAAATGATCATCAATCCGCTGCTTCTCTTGTGAAACAGCAAAGGCGTTCACGGCGACACAACAAAGGCGTTTAGACAGGCACGCGGTTTTTTCTGCACTGTCGACGTATGGAGTCCTGGCATGACACACAGAGTTTTCACCTCGCTGATTTTCGTGGCAGGTCTCAGTTCGGTTGCGTTCTCACAGAGCGGTCCGTTGCAGCGTGTCTCGTTCGATCCGCAGAATTCAGCAACGTCTCAGACCCAGGGGGCTAAACTAAGCAAACTGTCTCCTGAACTTGTAGAAATCATCAGTCTCAAGGCGACATTGATCGGACAGGATCGCAATGGAGGTTTCGTCGTTGATGTTCAACCGGAAGAACTGAAGGGTCTGAATGGCAAGAAAAACTTCCGAACGGTGCAACACGCCGAGCCTCCGGTCGAAAAGCTGGATCAACTCATCGTGACGTACGAGGCCAATAACAAGCCGTCGGATGCATCGCTGCAGGCCGTCGGGTTCGAACTTCTGGATGCCAGTGAAGCAGGAAATTTTCTGGTTGTCCGACCAAAGTCACTTCGGGAGAATGCTGCCGAGCGAGCTGCAGGGCTCCACGCGGCGGAGATCCTGAGTCTACACGCTATCCCTCAGGCGCTGAACATCTCACTCAATGTCGTCATGCGTCTTCCGAACGAGCCAGCTCCGCGCATTATTACCGCTCGCACTCTGCAATTGAGCGTGGCCAGCTCAAGCTCAGAACCAGAGCTGAACATGGTGCCGGGAATTAGAAGAACCGGTGCCGACAAAGTGCAGTCCGCCACCGACCCCAGTCAGATCGTCGTCGCTGTCATTGACACCGGGGTTCATTACGAACACGACGATCTGCGCGCCAACATGTGGGTCAACAAGGGTGAAATCCCCAACAACGGCCTCGACGATGATTACAATGGTGTGGTCGACGACGTCTTTGGTGCCAGTTTCATCAATGGTCGAGTGTCCGGTGACCCGGACGACGACAACGGGCATGGAACTCACTGTGCCGGGATCATCGCCGGTGTGGCCAACGGTCGGGGCGTCATCGGAATGGCCCAGACGAAAATCATGGCCTTGAAGTTTCTACCGCGATCCGGCCGTGGCACGATCAGTGACGCAATCCGCTGCATCGACTACGCCCGCAGAAACGGAGCCAACGTCATCAGCATCAGCTGGGGGCGTCCGGGCGATTGTCCGAAACTTCTGGATGATGCGATCGGTCGGGCACGGGAACAGGGAATTCTGTTGATCGCCGCTGCCGGAAATCATGGACAGAACGACGATGTCGTCGGCAACGCACCTTCGAATTCACGGCAGGAAAATGTAATTGCAGTCGGTGCGGTAAATCTTGATGGAGAGCGATCTGCCTTCAGTAACTTCGGCCTGCGGACGGTCGATATCGGAGCCCCTGGCGGTACTGGTGCTCCCTCCAGCAGCGATGATATTTTCAGCACATGGCTGAGCAACAATTACGCCTTCCTGGCCGGGACATCAATGTCCACGCCCCACGTTTCAGGAGCTGTCGCTCTGATGCTCGGCCACCCCGATTATCGCAATTCGACATTTCTCGACGTCAAGCTGGCACTGCTGAACAACGCGAAGAAGAATCCGCAGCTCGCGAGTTTCTGGAGGGGCGGTCGCGAACTCGACGTCCGATTTCTCGCACGAACGTCACAGCCACCGGTCCACGATCCTCCACTCTCCGACGACCCGCCTGGCGATGACAGCCCGCCAGTCGACGACGATCGACCGGACACCGGCAAGGGCAAGATTCACGAAGCACAGACGAATGAATTCTTTTACGAAAAGTCCGTCGTCATCGCATCAGACGCCACGTTGATCACTCGCCGCATTCTTCTTCGAGAAAAGGCCACCATCCATCTATTTGCAAGTACGAGTGCTGCAGGAGTCTCCGGCCCACAAAACTTTTCGACCGGTTTTCAGATTGGGGACAAGCTGTACCCTCAGTCATTCCGGCTGGTGACCACCGGTGGCAAAGGCGAATTCGTCAATTTCGGGACAAGTCTGGCAACGACGCTGGAGGCCGGAACCCATGATGTCAGCTGGTGGATTCGTCTTCCGGAAAATGGACGGCTAGCTGTTCGAGGCGGGGGCTCGCTGGACGCCCAGGCATTTGCAGTCGGTGCGAAGTAATTTGCAGACTGACAACAGGCTGGGCGAATTCGCGACCGAATGTTGACAACTTAACGGCTGGTCTGAGTGAGCACCGCTTCTATGATCTTCCAGTCAGTTCGAAATGTCGCCTGTCTGCCAGAATACAGAATGTCTCGGATAACTCAGTTCAATCGTCGAGCCTGTCTTCCTATCGTGTGACAATGTCTTTTCGAGAATCGCCTCCACCTTCGACCTGCACTGCCGTTGAGCTGCAATTATCAACGTCGAGATGAAACATTCACAGGATGTCATTGATGCCTCTCAGAATCAGCCAGGTCAAATTCCCTGTCGCCACTTCTATCGTTGCAGCTGTACTCTCCATCCCGTCAGACGTTGATTACGTGACCGCGCAAGACTCCGACAAAGAACGGCAATACGTTCAGTTGTCCGTCGTGGGAATATTCAACGCCGGCAGAAACACAATCACCGCAGTGGGCAAGCCAAACAATCTGGCGACTGAATTCGCAGTCGATTTCAGCAGGTTGCCCCGGCAGGCCGGTAACGTCGAAGTCTTGGACGGAAAAACGGTCTTTCTTTCCGGTTGCCTGGTTCAGTGTGCAAAGGAAGGCGGAAACGGCACGCCAAAGTGCGATCGCGATCGCAGCCGCAGTGGTCTGTTTCTTCAGCCACTCTGTATCAAGGAATTTCGCAAGCGAGACGGCCCGGTCACTGAGAAGGACCATTCAGTCGCCGTCGTGTGTCGAGGTCGTATTCACACCGACGTCGTGGCGATCGGCGGAGAAACAACCGGATTCACGATCGAACTGAACGAGGACGGCGATGAGACCTGGGAATTGGACCTGCCGGAAAAGCAAAGAGAATCCGCTCATCGATTCAATCACCAAACCGTGCTCATCAGTGGAACGCTTTCCGTCAGAAAGGGATTCGCAGTTCGCGAACGATGGACCGTTACAGTGCGGAATCTGGTCGTCGAGTAGGACGCAGGCACTGCAACCGGCTCCGCTGGCAGAACAATTCGTCCCGGTGGCAAGAACGGACTCGCGCAATAAAAAGGGAGCCGAAGACTGGCCACATGGCACTCTTCAGCTCCCTGAATTCAGCTTCGAACCGTCGCGACCTAGCAACATCGATCACACGGGGCAGAAAATCGCAGGTCCGTCTGCACCACTCCCTGTTGAAACTGCTCGTGTCGTCAACGTCAGCGCGCTGTCAGTACACCGAGTAGTACGGTGCCGGCATGGAGTTCGTGAATCCTGACGTGCCTCGAAACTGTGTGGTCGGATAAACATAAACCGGCGTGTTCGTGAGACCCGCTCCCAGAACGCCGTTGGCTCCGAGCGACTGAGTGAACACGGGCTGAGAGTACACACCGTAAGAGTGATGTGGGGAATAGGGTGACGCTGGCAGCACGTTCGAACTGGCGGGAGCGAACGATCCCGCTCCGACAGTGCCGCCTGCAAAGCCATTCGACAATCCCTGGGTTGCGAAACCTTGCGTTGCGAAACCCTGTGGCGCGAAACCGCTAGCGATCAACGGAGCACTCTGAACTACAAAGACTGGAGCTTGCGAGACGCCGAACGAATTCAGAGTCGACACGGCAGGGGCCTGCAATGTCGTGAACCCCGATGTCGCAACTCCTGAAGCGGTAAGCCCTGATGTGGCAGGCGTGGACGCGGCAAACTGGGGGATGACGCCAACACTGGAAGCCGGGACCCACCGGTAACGTTTGACGATTAAATGCGGGCCGACTAATTGCGTGCCTACTGATTGAGGGCTGACGCTGGTGGCGGTCAGACAATTGCTGGTTGCCTGGCCCGCGCATTCTTCCTTCATCGTGCGGAGTTCGCGTTTCAGACTCTCAATCTCCGCGCGAGCAGATTTGAGGAGTTCGATCTGCTCGGTCCGGACGGCGTCCTGAGCCCCGGCAAGACCGGATACTGACGAAATCAGTCCGACTGCAATGGCGATGGCATGTCTCATATTGTCTCTCCCGGTTCGTAATTTTGGAAGTTTGGGTAATTTGGAGAATTCTGATTAAGCAGGTTATACCGATTTGACACGAACTGCAAGCAGAATTTTCAGAGCTGTCTCAACTGGTGATATTTCCGTTCACATGAATATTTTCTTCAGCAGATATCGCCGCCTGAGTCGCCCCGGAAATCCGGTTCTGGACGATCATGTTCCCTCGACCGGCCGCAATGCAGGCGATGCCTGTTTTCATCTGACTGGATTCACGCTGGTCGATGATCGAACAACTCGAAACCAGTGTATTTTCGCAGTGGTCGATCAGCAGGCCTGTGGGCGTACCGTCGAGAATCTGGCAGCCGGTGACGTTCACTCGTCGGCATCGGACAAGTTCGACAAGAGCTTCGCGATCGATCGGGACGGCTCCCGCCACCGTGTGTTCTCCAGCCTGAGCGTCCTGAATCAGCAGACCGTTCAGAACGCAGTTCTCGGAGTCTTCGAAACGAATTCCCGTCGCCAGTTCTTTGTCTTTGTAGTCGGGGTTATGGCCGAACGTGTTCGGGCCGACGACGATGTTTCGAGACTTCTCGACCAGCAGATTCCGGTGATGCCCGCTGTAGATGTAGTTGCCGGAAATCGTGACGCCTCGCACGCCGGTCAGATGCACGTTGTTGTTCTGACTGCCGATCAGATTGCCGGTGA
>JABMPE010000016.1 GCA_013203845.1 Rhodopirellula sp.
ATCGAGACCGCCAACGGTTTCAATCTTCACCATCCACGGGCCAGCCAGAACGGCGGCCTGTTTGAAGGCCTGCTCCTCGGCTACTTCGAGCTGTGCGCGAGCTTCACGCCGAAGCTCAGTTTCATCAGCTGCTGCGTGGCGAACGCTCGTTCCGAACAACAGGCACAGCAACACTGATGTGGTAATCTCTCTGGCCATATTAAACGCCTTTGCCGAAACGAATCACGCTACTCTCCACCAGATCGAAACGAGCCGGATGCTGAATGCGAACTGGCAAACCTGAAACTGAACCACTGGGGGCTCGCAAGCTCGACCCCAGCCACCCGAAACACACGTGACAGTTTCGGGACGGCAATCTGTGACTTCACCCCTCAGATACTGGACCTTCAGAAACCGAAAGTCCAGAGGCAGAAGATTGTGACGTTTCCGGACCGGCAGTACAGTCCGCCGCAATCCAGAACGAAATGCACTGAAAAATCACGCCCGAAGGAACACCACATGAGAAGCGACAATCGCCAGCCGGATGAACTGCGTCCCGTCGAAGTTACCCTTGGATACACCGGCAGCGCACCGGGCAGCGTTCTGATCAAGGCCGGTCGAACAACGGTCCTCTGTACGGCAAGCATTGAAAACTCAGTGCCGCCCTGGAAGAAAAACGACGAAATCCCCACCGGATGGGTCACGGCAGAATACAGCATGCTGCCCGGCAGCACCTCTCCGCGTAACCGCCGGTCTATCGGAAAGATCGATGGCCGCTCCAGCGAGATTCAACGACTGATCGGTCGCAGCCTGCGTTCGGTCGTCGATTTCGAAGCGCTCGGTCCGCGAACCATCACCATCGACTGCGACGTTCTGGAAGCGGACGGCGGAACCCGGACGGCCAGCATCACCGGTGGCTACATCGCGCTCGCCGCGGCTCTACAGACGTTAAAAGACGAGTTGCCGACCAATCGCCCGGTACTGAAAGCCAACGTCGCAGCGATCAGCGTTGGAATGGTTGAGGGCAACGTTCTGCTCGACCTGTGCTACGTCGAGGACAGTGCGGCCGAAGTCGATATGAACGTCGTCATGACCAGTGCTGGCGAGTTTGTCGAAGTTCAGGGAACGGCTGAAGGACGCACGTTCGGTCGGGATGTCCTGAACCGGCAGCTGGACTTTGCCGAAAAGGGCATTCGCGAGCTGGTTGCCTTGCAGAACAAAGTGCTCGGCATCGAGTAGGCCGAGGTGCACCGACAGTCCTGGGCAGGGTATGGCAGCGAAGCGCAGGCATACCGTCTTGATGGTTTGATGGTGAATTAGCACGCCTTCGCTACTCTCGACGGTGCCCTGCTTCCGGAACGACTTGGAGCCTGTTCCAGTCTGTGAGAAACGCAGAACCGCTCAGCGCAAGCCGAACGTCTGGTCGCGAGGGCTCCGTTGAAATTTCAACGGACTTTTCGCGCGACCAGACGATATGCAACCTGAACGGCTTCCGCAGGCGACAGTTGACACTGTTGCTGCAGAACGAAGAGCTGACTTCCCGTCGAACTCAGGCGTAGCTTGGTTCGAGCAGCTGAGTCACCTTGTTGACCAGTTCTTCGTTCGAGAACGGCTGGCTGATGTAGCCATCGGCTCCCGTCGGAAGAGGAACAGCAGCACCAGCTGCCGCTCCGTCACTGGCAACGATCATGACTTTGCACCGATCCATACCACTGGCAGTGCGGATGAAGGCGACAATGTCGTTAGCACTCAGCCCCGGAATCCGGAGGTCAAGTACCATGACCGACGGCTTGAAGGTTCCCAGCAGTGAGCCTGCGTGGAAGCCATCCGAAGCCACCGTTGTTTCAAAGCCCGAACCCTTCAGGGCTTCTTCGACCTGAGAAGCCAGAGCCGGATCGTTTTCGACGATCAGAACTCGACGCTCTTTCTGCGAGAAGTCTTCAGGAATCGGCATGTGGTTTTCTTTGAGGAAGTCGATGAAATCCTCAACCGTTACGCGATTGTCGCCGCGTCCGGGGAGCTGGTAGGCGGTCAATCGTCCGCGTTCAATCCAGCGAATTACTGTGCGAAAATTGACCCCGCAATACTTTGCAATTTCGCCCGTTGTCAAAATCTGCTTCGGTTGCATGGCACGCCGCCTTCTTTGTCGCGAGATTGTCTTCCCGTGATCTGCATATCCGACTCCGCAACTGCCCAGTTGTCAGCAGAGGTCGGCATTACAGATTGTCCAGACATCTCTCTTAGACAGATACGAAATGAAACTCCCACTCAATCGTTGGACAGAACTCCGTTGCTCTGTCTGTCCGCAGCGTGCGAGACCGGTTCAGACGCCTATTTGGCCCATCTCAGTGGTCCGCTCCATGCTGGAACTACTGCGACGAAAGGCGACGGGGATTTCCAAGGGAGGGGTCCGACCGAACAGAAAGTCGTCCGGCGAAGTCCGTCTCCGGTAAGCTCGCACAAGGAACCTAGGTCACAGGACAGGGCTGTCAAACCGGGTTCTTTAAGTGTTTCCGCTTTTCGTACGACAGTGGCCGCAGAGCCGGTCCAGCCGGAAGTGATGTGACGGTTTCACCTGCCATGCCGGCTGTGATGCATGCGGTTGTCGCAACTGCTGGAACCGATACAGTGCGAAGCCGCCAGATTGGTTACCGACCAACTCAACCCCGTACGCTGCCCACCCGAATTTAACGCATGACGATTCCAGCAGTGTCAGTCGTAATTATTGCCAACCTGCTGATTTCGTTGTGGGTGGTGGCAAAAAGTTTGAAGTACCTTCGACCAACAACGTTGACCACAGCGTTGTACTGCACCATCGGCGGGCTGACGTCGGCAGTGGTGGCACAATCGATCGAGCTGGCAGAGCCGTCAAAGGCGAACGGCTGGGTCGATCTCGGATGGTATTTCTCAGCAGTCGTGTTGCTTTGCCCAGGGATTGCCGTGCTGGGTGCTCGCCGACCGGGCGCCAGCACGTGGGCGTTCTTTGTCCTGCTGCCGCTGGTACTGGTACTGATGTGGCCAGCGCTTGCCTCGTTTCAGCTGGCTCGACCGGAACATCCGATTGAGGTCGAAATTCCCGCCCTCGTCGGCTTCGCCCTGGTACTGATCATGTCTGCCGGCA
>JABMPE010000108.1 GCA_013203845.1 Rhodopirellula sp.
CCGCTGATGAAGAACGAGCTGACGAACAAACAGCGAATCCTGATTACCCGAGTGGCGATCGTTGCCAACTGAGAATTCAGAAACTTCACGCAGGGATCCAGTCCAAGAATTCCCGTCAGACCACCCAGCAAAGCAATGTACGCTCCGGTCGAACTTGATCGAGACCAGTAAAGCCCGCCAATGACCACAGGAAAGACTCCTGCCAGATAGACGGTCCCGGTGATGGCCATGTACTGCCAGAGGTTGCTCGAAACTTCGTACCAAAGGCCCCAGGTCAACAACATGATTCCAGTCGCAACGATCGCCACTCGGGTAATCAGGATTCGCTGTTTGTTCGTCAGCTCGTTCTTCATCAGCGGAGCGACGACGTCCTGCGTAATCACGCCGCTCCAGCACAGCAGGTAGCTGTCATGAGTCGACATGAAGGCGGCGATCATGCCCGCCGTCACAATACCCAGTAAACCCGACGGGATGATCTTCGCCAGAAACAGCGGCATCGCCGCCTGCGTATTAATGTGACCGTCTGATGCGATCGCCGCCTGAAACTGTTCGTTAAGAACGGGATGGGAGTGAAAAAAAGCAAACGCCCCGATTCCCCACAGGACGGGCAGCGATCGTCTCGCCAGGAACGGGATTGTGCTGCACAGATAAAGCTGACGCGCGATCTCCGGAGTCTTCACCGCCAGCGTTCGTGACACGCCAGTCGGCCAGAGCATCAACGCGACGACCAGCACGACGAACTGAGCGGTCAATGTCACCGGCCCGATGCCATCGTCGGGTTTTGCGGTAGACGGGTTATCGATGGATGTCGGATCGAAGTACCCGT
Source organism: Rhodopirellula sp. (assembly GCA_013203845.1). Lineage (GTDB taxonomy): Bacteria > Planctomycetota > Planctomycetia > Planctomycetales > Planctomycetaceae > JABMPE01. The sequence continues at coordinate 827 of JABMPE010000108.1, forward strand.
TCTGCACGGTGACGACTTCTGAGAAGCCGTCGATGCCAACCTCGCCAACCACGAACAGCGTGACGATCACCATGCCCGTCCCCAGAATCACGAACTGAATCAGGTCCGTAATCACGACGGAGATCATCCCGCCCAGGACGGTGTAAAACAGGACCAGCAGCAGCAGCGAGGTCATGATCAGCTTCAGGCCTACCGGTTCGTGATAGTCGAACGTGCCAACCATCACCTGCTGCAACCAGTCCGGCTCCGTGAAGCCCGTCACTGAAACCAGGAACAAAGCTCCGGCTTTCAAAAAGAGCCCCATGTTCAGAACACCGGACATGACCATCGTCACGCCGCCCAGTACCCGAACGCCGCGCGAGTATCGCTTCTCGTAGAATTCGGGAATGGTCAGCACTCTGGATTCCCGCAGCCGGTAAACAACGACTCCCGTCAGACCGATGACCAGCAGAATCAGTAGCTCGTACAACGCCAGATAAAGCGACGCGTACTGCTGCGTGAAGCCCAGCTCAGCCGAGTACATCACCGTGACCAGCCCGATTTCAGTGCCGGTCATCGTGGCCAGCGCGAGCCGAATCCGCAGCGTTCTTCCCGCGACCAGATAACCCGCGATGTTGCCGACGTAGCGGTTCGCCCAGATTCCGACGACGATCGAAATCACGAGGTACGCAACAATGATGCCCCAGTCGAGCGATGTGAAATTCGTCTCAAATAGCTGCATGGCGACATTCCGCGACGGTCAATGGCTGCTGACTCAAAGGTCCCGGAAGAATACTCGCCTCGCACGACGACGTCAGGCGATGACGCAGAAAACCGCATGGCTGGACGATCTCGTGAGCCGGAATGGAAACAGGCCCGTGACTTTGCAGTCACGGGCCTGTCTTGCAAACTTTGACTCGTCAACCTGGGACAGTTGTCCCAGCAATCGAAGGCTATGAACCTTCAACCGCTGCCTGAGCCGCTGCCAGGCGGGCGATGGGGATTCGCCGTGGGGAGCAGCTGACGTAGTTCAGGCCGATTTCGTGGCAGAAGAAGACGGATTTCGGATCGCCGCCGTGTTCACCGCAGATGCCGATCTTCAGGTCTGGTCGAGTTGACCGACCGCCATCGACACCGATCTTCATCAGCTTGCCAACACCCGTCGTGTCGACCGTCTGGAACGGGTCGGCTGGAACGATGTCGTGTTCCATGTAATAGCCGATGAAGCCCTTGTAGTCGTCGCGGCTCATGCCCAGGCAGGTCTGCGTCAGGTCGTTCGTGCCGAAGCTGAAGAACTCGGCGTTCTGAGCGATTTCGTCGGCCGTCAAAGCGGCTCGTGGGATTTCGATCATCGTGCCGACGCTGTATTCGACTTCGACGCCCTGTTCGGCGAAGACCGTCGCAGCCGTTTCGCGAATGACAGCGGCCTGGTTGTCGAATTCAGACTTGTAGCCCGCCAGCGGGATCATGATTTCCGGATAGACTTCGGTGCCTTTTTTCTTCAGGGCACAAGCTGCTTCGAGAATGGCTCGAGCCTGCATCGCTGTGATTTCCGGATAAACGATTCCCAGGCGGCAGCCGCGGTGGCCGAGCATCGGATTGGTTTCGACC
>JABMPE010000109.1 GCA_013203845.1 Rhodopirellula sp.
AACTGCGTCTGGCTGGTCGCGGTCACGTTGAGAAAAGTGTGCTGTCCAATGATCGGATAGTCGCCCTTCAACACGTTCTGGTTGTACGGATCCCACCAGTGCCCTTCGGTGCCGATGTAGTCAACGGTGTAAGGATAGCCAAGGCCGTAGCGGTCGACTCGCGGATAGCCGGTTCGCCAGCGGTCCGGCATCGGTACAAAGTGACTGTCCTGCTGTTGCTCGGTCGGCAGAATGCCCGACGGCCCCGTAAAGCCTCGTGGAGGATCACGTTCAGGAATCAGCAGTTCTTCGAACTGAGCCATCGCAGGAACGATGCTCGGCGTGATCTGCTGCTCGATAGGGCGATCCAGAATCTCGGGGCTTCGCGATAGTGGAAACTCGCCGGGCTCGCGACCGGTGATCGCTTCGAGCCCACGAAGCTGTTCATCGAAATCCTGCGTCGAGACCTGCGGCGGTGCCTCGGCAGCAGCATTACCGGCGTTCGGTGCTGGTGGGACGCCGACGTCATCAACCAGCGAAGCCAGACGAATCTGCTCGTTTCGGGCTGGCTGAGCCGTAGCCAGTTCTGCTGCCAGCTTTCGAATCTTCAGGTCAGGATCGGACGTGCTCATCTCTTTCAAACGCGAGGCAACGCGATCGGGAATCTGATTTTTTGAAAAGCGACGCAACATCAATTCGCGAACGTCACGATCACTGTCTCGCGTCAATTCGAGTTGAAGTTCCGATCGCAGAGGTTCTGTCGCTGAATCCAGCAGACCAGCCAGTCGCAGACGTTCACGCTGATCGGGATGCTTCAGAAGTCGAGCCAGTTCCAGTTGTTCGTCAGGGATTCGCAGTTTGCGTAACTGGTCCCACGCGGCTTCTTCGACTTCAGGATCGGAGCTGTGAATCTCGCCCAGGTGCCGAAGAATTCGGTCGCGCATCGATTCTGTTTCTTCGGCGGCCGATAACTGCCGCGCGTTCCTCATCAGCCCCGCATCGGGAGCTCCACTGATCATCAGACCAGAACCAACGATGAACGTCGCTGCCGGTCGGAGTGATCTTCTGAGAACCGTTCGAACGAAACCGCCCGCACGTCTCGATACATGATTTCGGCGACTGGTGAAAAATTCCACAGCGAAGCCTTGACCTGAGGATGTCTGAACCGGTCCCATTGCGCAAACAACGAGTCAAATGACTCGACATATCGCTATCGGCCTGAGAGCTGTGTGAACTTGTTCCGGATATGCTGATTGTGCCGGATTTTTCGAATGTGCCGTTAATCTGGGATGTCTTGGTGTTGCAGGTGGATGCTTCCAGGCACCCGGAACGCCGAATGGCTCTCAGACGGCTGCTCAGATTCCGCCACACTTGTCCGACAAACCGCCTCAGCTGACTGCTGAAGCGATGGTCTGCAGGGTGGTCCGACCTGTTGCCGCTTACGGCGAGAAGTCCAGGATCCCGTTCAAACGACGTGGGAGTCACCCGCGATTCGGTGGTGGAGGTTGGATTTCGAAGGACTCAGGAATCCGGTTAGACTGGCCGGTGTTGATTCGTCGTTCATTCAACTTCCCGATTGAGGTCTTCTGATGCCAGCAAACTTTGCCTTCAGCCGCCTGCTGGCGTATTCGCTGCTGTTGATCATGACGGCAGTCATCAGCGCTGAAGTTGCAGTGGCTGATCTGCCACGAGTTCCGTTTGAAAGGCAGCAGTTTCGTCGACCGGTGGCGATCGCACAGCTCGACGCTTCAACCGCTGTCGTCGCGAATCGATGTGGAACGCTGTCCGTGATTGATCTCGACCAGTGGCAGGTCGCTGCTGAGTACCAGATCGGTGGCCAGTTGACGAACCTGGCGGTGACCAACGGGCTGCTGCTGGTCACTGATGCGGAACACTCGCGTCTGAGTCTGATTCGAATCTCCCGGCAGAATGCTCAGGTTGTTTCGGAGCTGCCGGTTCCCACTCATCCTGTGACCGTTCAGGTGGCTCCTGACGGAACGTTCTGCACCGTGGCTTCGAAGTGGGCGAGAAAACTGACGTTCGTCACACTCGGTGACAAGCTGGCCATCTCGGCGACGGTTGATCTGGGGTTCTGTCCTGGCGAGCAGCTCCACGTACCATCGAGAACAAGCATGCTCGTGGCCGATGCATTCACCGGACGGCTGGCCGTTGTGAATACAACGACGCACGACGTCGAAGCCGTTCACGAGTTCGGAGCACACAACATCCGCGGTCTGGCCATCAGCAACGACGGTCAGTCGCTGCTCATCTCGCACCAGATTCTTAACGATGCGGCACTTCCTCGGCGCAGTGACATTGTCTGGGGAGTAATGATCAACAACCTGCTTCGAACGGCGAAGCTCGACAGTGTTCTCGAAGGCCAGTCGGGCGCGATTTACGGCGGTCAGTCGATCAATGTTGGTTACGCAGGGCAGGGGGCCGGTGATCCAGACACACTGTTTGTGGACCAGTCCGGTCAAGCGGTCATTGCTCTCGCCGGTGTCAACGAGGTGTTGATCGGAAAACCTGGTTCCCGAGCCTTCCAGCGGATCGGCGTTGGCATTCGCCCCATCGATCTGCTGCCGCTCTCTGAAGGTCGTTTTGTTGTCGTCAATGAACTGTCCGACTCGCTGACACTGATTGACATGACGAAAGATGCCGCTAGCGCCTCGGCAACGGAAGCTCAGACGGCGAACGCTGCAAAGCCCACAGTGAAAACGGTGACGGTGACAGCGAAAACGGTGACAGCGACAACGGCGGCAGCGACAACGGCGGCAGCAAAATCTGATGACAGCTCGCCTCAGGGCGACGGCGAGTATGACGAGGCCGAAGCCTACACCCGGAAGTACGGTGACCAGTCGGTTTACGATGCCGCTGCCAGCACTTACCGCAGCAGTTATCTGGAGACGGATGTCTTCACGTCGTCCCTCTCGCTGGGACCGATGCCAGAACTCGGACCCGCCGAACGCGGCGAGCAGCTTTTCTTTTCGGCCCGACTTTCTCACGCCAGCTGGTTCAGCTGTCACAGTTGCCATGTCGAAGGCCACTCGAACGGCGGTCGGTCGGACACTTTTGGAGACGATACAGAAGGCGCTCCCAAGCGAGTCCTTTCTCTGCTCGGCGTGGGTGAAACCGGACCGTGGGGCTGGAACGGAAAGAAGCCCACGCTTCCGAAACAGATCCACCAGTCGGCGACTTCCACCATGCGAGGACCGGGTATTTCGGATTCCGCGGCGTCTGATCTTGCGGCCTTTCTGACGACGTTGAAACCACCGCCGCCTTTCGAGCCAGCTGTCACGCCAGCAGACAGAACGCAGATCAGCGACGGTCGCCGACTGTTCGAATCGTTGAGCTGCACCGAATGCCATTCGGGAACCACGCTGACCTCGGCAGACGCGTACGATGTCGGCCTTGTCGACGAACGAGGCCTGCGCCAATTCAACCCGCCTTCGCTGCGCGGAGTTGGTTATCGCGAGAAACTGTTTCACGACAAGCGAGCCGACAGCCTCGGAGAAGTCTTCACGAAGTTTGAACACCAGCTCGCCCGCCAACTCTCGGCAACCGAGCTGTCAGCACTGCTGCGATATCTCCGCAGTCTTTAGAGCTGGTTTCTGTTGCGTCAGGTTGGGATTTGGTTCTTCGCTTGTTTTCAGGAACCTGTTTTTCAGGAACGCTGTTTTTCAGGAACGCTGTCAGGCGTCCTGCAGGTCCAGCGTTTGCCAGAGGCTCGGATCGCTGGCAAATGGAAATGCCGAATCAACGGTCAGGCAGTGGTCGCCCAGTTCAGAATCCCGCAGCATCGCATAGAACGCGAGCTGCTTTGACTCGGTCGCGTCGAAACCGTTGAGACACTCGGCGGGCAACCACGCTTCAATGATGTATCCGTCGGCGGAGCGTTCGGACCGTATTGTGAAGGCTTCCGGCGGAAAGATCGTGGCGTCTTCGGTGGCACGCGCGATCGGAAGTTGTCGGACAACAGGCTCCAGTCCGTCGTCGCCTCCGCCGTTTGGCAACAGACAGAAGTGATGGCACAGCCGGTTCGCTCGATGGATCGTCGTTGTGTTGCGCGTGTTAATCCAGATTTGCACCGCGTCGGTCTCGTCCGGTCGATTAATGTCGGAGACTGCCGGGTGCTGCTTACGGGAAACCTGTGCCGCAATAGCGATCCCCTGCGGGTTCCACGCGGCTGACAACTGCAGCGGTTGCTCAACTTCGCTCAGATCACTGCCGGGCCAGAACAGCCGGCAGTTTTCGTCGAGTTTCAGGAGTTGCTTGCCTTTCAGGGGAAGCGCGTCGACTCGCTGCAACGGCAAAGCAAAACGAAAACTGAACGTGGCCGGGATAACAGAATTCATCAGCGAGTTCGCTTTGGAGCGTTAGAGTTGTTTGCAAAAGAAAAATCAGGAATTGGCAGAGAGACGAGGAGTCAAGTCGTGGAGTTCGCAGAGCGCCTGTGGCAGGTCATTTCGATTCTCCGCTGCCTCTGCGTTTTTCTCCTCTGCGAACTTTGCGATTTAAAAACAGAACCGCACGGTCGTCAACGATCTAAAGTATTGCAAAGTTCTTCAGCAGTCGCAGACCGACGCTCTGACTTTTCTCCGGATGAAACTGCGTGGCGAACAGGTTGCCTCGCGCGATGGATGAGCAGAACGTTGTACCGTGAGTCGTCGACGTGGCCACTACCGCATCGTCATCCGGAACGACGTAGTAACTATGCACAAAGTAGACGTACGAGTCGTCAGGAATTCCTTCCAGCAGTGGCGACCCGTTTGCGGTCTGCAGCGAATTCCAGCCCATGTGCGGAATCTTCAGGTCGGGCTGTTCTTCGAAGCGGATGACTTTACGGGGGATCACTCCCAGACCTTCGAATTCGCCGTCCTCGTAGCTGACGTCAAACAGCAGTTGCTGTCCCAGACAGATTCCCAGAAATGGACGGTCGGCGGCAATGTGATCCAGAATCGGATCGACCATGTCCTGTTCTTTCAGGTGGCTGATGGCGTCTCGAAACGCACCAACACCCGGCAGGACCAGCTTCTGTGCGTGCGCAATTTCGCTGGCTTTCGTGCAGACAACGGCCTCGATGCCGAGTTTCTCGAAGGCCTTCTGCACGCTGCGAAGGTTCCCCATTCCGTAATCTACAATGTGGATCATCAGCGTTCTTTGTCGCAATTCTGGTGAGGAGTGGTCCGCAGAGATGACACCGTTTTAACCAGGGAGTTCGCTACAGGGCAGAACTCCAATGGAACATTGAGCGCGAACGATCATTTGACGCAAAGTCGCGAAGGTGCAGTGTCTTGCCTGGAATCCAAATGATCCTGGATTGAGGTTCTAAGAGTTAACACCAGAATTCCTGATGTCTGCGATTGCTGACACTCCAACTCTTTGACTCTGACTCGTTGCGTTTCTTAGCGTCTTTGTGACTTTGCGTCAGCCTTCGCAATGTGATTTTGCTCTTTATAAAAGGCCTCGCGAGTATCGTGAGGGATTCCGGCCAACGCAAGCACCGCTCAATGCCTGGCGTGTGCTCACTGGGAATCATGTTTGCGGCTGTCTAAGATGAAATTTCGGTCCTGCCTTTGATAATCCCCTCAGGGATTGGGACGCGTCGGTTCTGCCGTGCTGTAAACGGTGGCTGCCGACTCCGCCGTCCACTCACTCACTGATTTGCCGGAGCCTCTCCCCATGATGATTCGCATTCTGCTGACTGCTGCTTTGCTCACCACGGTATTCACAGCGTCTGGAGTTTCCGCCGCTGACGATCACCATCTGAAAGCCGTGAAGGAAGTTCCTCAGGGACTCTCGCCCGAGATTGAAAAACTGCTCGACACGGCCGGACATCAGATTCAAGGCAAAGACGGAGCCATCGTCGAGTTGTGGCTGCTCAAGAGTCTGCCGATCAAGCCGAACTTCAAACCGGGATTTTCGCAGATGTACCCATTCGTCCCCGGGCAACTGCTGGGGGCCATGCGAGTTCCCAAAGGGGCGACGTATTCCGATTTTCGAGGACAGGAGATTGCCAGCGGAACGTACACATTGCGGTACGGCCTGCAGCCGGAAGACGGCAACCACCTGGGCACCAGCGACACTGCCGATTTCATACTCG
>JABMPE010000110.1 GCA_013203845.1 Rhodopirellula sp.
ACATAGTACGGTCGGTACTTCGAAATTCGCTCGATGGCTGCGTTGCGTTTAGACTTTGACGTTTCGAAGCCCTTTCGATCGGCGATGCTTGCCTTGCCGGTCAAGCCACGGCCTGCGAACACCATCGCCGCAGTGGTGTGCATCGTGTAGTTGTGATGGTCGATCAACCGTACAAGCCGCTCGTTCTCGTCAGCCGAAAGCGATTTCTTTTTACTGTAGGCTCGATCAATCGCCTCTTTCATCTGAGGCAGAATCGGCCAGTAGGCGGCCAGGTAGATTCCTGGATTGTTCGCTCCCGGATAACGATTGAAGAACGAGGCAATCATGGCTTCGTCTTTCGCCTTGCCAGGGCCGTCCCTGAAGACCTTCACCAGCGACTGCTCCAGCAGGTCGTAGTAGGCCTTCACGTCGTCAGCGGCTGCACCGTACAGAGCCGTGTAGTAATTCTTCTCTGCCGTTTCGGCATCAAAGTCGTAATCCCACAGCATTCTACCAAGGAGATAATGTCCCGCTCCCAGCAGTTCGTAAGAACGAGCGATGTAGTGATATCCGCCATCGACGCCATGCAGCTTCTGAGCGCGGCACTTTTCAACCAGATGCTTCGTGACGGGAGCCATCATGTAAAGCGGGGTCTGGTCGTAATGCCAGATGTCGTACTTGTAGAACTTTCCGGCCGCTTCGTGCCAGCCGCGTTCCATTGCCGCTTCCGACCATTCATCACCCTCGTAGAACGCTCCTTGAGAGAAGCCGCTGTTCGTCGGATGAACAAGAAACAGCATCGGGTGAGGCTTCACATTCTGCGGCGCATACTTGTAGTCGAGGTAGATGATGACCCCGAGCTGCTTGTCGGGATGCACCTTCGCGGCTCGTTCGGCGATCTGATTGCTGAAGGTGATGAATCGGTCCGTCAGCACTCGCCGGCCATCCGGACGAACTCGACCGCTGTCGAGAGCCTCACATTGGCGACACGTGCAGAATTTGCGACCATCATTGGCCGCGATCGAGAACATGTCCGAATCCGGATGCTTGTTGAAATGAGCAATCGCTGCTTTTGCAAAATGTTCCACGACTTGCGGATTACTGGTGCAGACCTGCCCGCCACGTTTTTCGGAATAGTGTTTCGGATAACGCTTGCCATCGATCTCGGCAAACCATTCCGGATGCTCTTTTCCGTAAACATCGGGCGACATGATGTGATGCCAGTTGTGCTCGTGCCGGACTTCCAGTGGATGCCCCAGCCGCAACCGGCGTCCAAAAACTTCGTTCGCCTGTCCTTGCGGTGACTTGGTGAACTGCCGGTAAGAACAATCCGGCGAGTCGACAATGTGCATCGACCTGATCGTCAGATTCTTCTGCGGCGGCGTGATCGTGCCCAGATCGTCGTGCCAGGCAAACAGCATTCCGTAATAGCGTTCAAGGAATTCGTAGGTCCCGAACAGCGTGCCCGGTTCCATGCCGACTCGCGATGCCACCTCATGGGCACCGACCTTCGGAGTGTCACGCCCCACAATGTGAATGTCCTGTCCGACGGATCGAATACGAAAACCCTCGGATGGCAAATCGCTGACGGTCATCCCCACTTTAGTCGACCACGGATTCCGACCGAAGAAAATCGTCGGTGTACCAGCAACAGGCTTTTCGACACGCATCGGCTCAACGCCAGTCGCTTTTTTGACCAGCGAGCGGTACTCCTTCAGAGCCAGGACCGCCGCCGGATCCGCCTCATCGTTCGGCAGGCAGATCAGATTGTGAACAGGCTGGCCATCCTGGACGAGAACAATCGTCAGCTGCTCATCGGGTTCATCCCGTGACGCGGCCAGAGCCCCGGCATCAGTCACGACGCTTAGCGTGAACGCAAGAAATATCGTCGCTGCGCAGGTGCCGTTCGCCATGTAAATTTCCTCTCGTATCTGATACCCGGTCCTCTGAAAAACCGCACCGCGTCGTCGTCGCATAAATATCACCTACCGCAAGTACGATTCCAGCTTCTGACGCTGCTCATCGGTTAACGGCTCAAACTCCACTTTCACTCCCGGCATTTCGGAACGAAGCGTTTCGATATCGACAGCGGAGATCTCTGTTCGGTCAATTTTCAGTCGCTTCAGTTTTGGCAGACGCTTGAGTTGCTTCAGAGATTCCAGAGTGAACCTCGCCTCGCCAATTTCCAGTGATTCCAGTGTCTGAATTTTCACCAGCGTGGAGAGCGACTGGTCCGTCAGACACGGAGCCGCGCCACCGTGAGGTAGTCGTTGGCCCAGCTTCAGCGATGTCAGCTTCGGCAGCTTAGCCAGCTCGGTATGACTTGCTTCGGTGCGGTAGGTGTGCCAGGTTCGAAACTCGCGCAACGACTTGAGTTGACCAATCTCGACAAAGCCGTCATCGCCCATCGACACGCCAGCAACGGTGAGCCGCTCCAGATTCGTCAGCTTTTTCCATGCGGAAAATCCTTTGCCAGTAAACCCTTCCTTGCGAAACGACAAGTGGAAAAAAGCAACGCTCTTGAGACTGGTCATATCTGCAAGCCTGGCCAGGCCGACGTCACTCAGTTGCGCCCCGTCGATCGACAGCGACTCCAGTTTTTGCAGACCGATCAGATGTCCGACCGTTTCGTCATTCAATCCGCGAGCCCCGCCGTACGCGGTCAGCTTCTGAAGTTCCGGCAAGCTGCCGATCAGTCGCCATTCGGCGTCACCCAGTTTGCTGCTGTCCCGAAACGACAGTTCCGTTACGGCGTCGCTCTTCATGACAACGTTGCCGCCAAGCGATTCAAGCCGCTCGACAACAGCGCGATCACTGGCGACAGCATGCTCGGCCAGGCTGGTCACAGCAAACGCTGTCGTGACGATCATCGCGATGCCGTTCGTCAACAATGAATAACTTCGATGGCTCATACGCGGATGCTCCGAATTCAAGAGGTGTCAGGTTCACTCGTCGATCATCGCGTCGAGATTGTCCAGCGAAACCTTGACGACTTCCATCGTCTGCTTGGCGCCGGAAAAAGCGACCAGCAGGCTACCGTCCTGCTCAATCATGTGCGGATAGTCAACGTGTCGCCCGCCCACGAGATAAAACAAGTGCGTGTAAACTAACCCGTCTCGACTGATCGCCAGCGTCAACGGATCGCGGCGTTTGGGATTCGAATTCGAAACCATCGCGTAGTACCCACGTGACGTTCGAATGACGAAAAACTTGCTGGTCGCGTCGGGAAAGTTGGTCGTCACCATGCTGCTCCAGGTGCTGCCATTGTCACTCGAAAACACCCGCAACAGACGTTTCGAGCCGCCGTTATCCCGGATCAGGCCAACCAGCGTTTTCTGGTCAGGCAACGCATACCAGTACGGTTCTTCCGGACGTTGATTGCTGGAATAACCTGCCAGCGGGCGGACTTCCCACTGGTTAAATCCAGCCACTCCCCCAACCATCACGGTGACCTGCCGCTGGTGATCACGACGACTCATCATCCATTGGCCATTGGGAAGTTTCTTCGGCGGAAAGTTGTTCATCGCATCGTACAGAACGGTGCCATGTGCGACCCAGTTTTCACGGTTCCTGTCCCATCGAAAGGCTTCGAGACTCAACCCTTCGCCCGGATAACCAGGAGCATTGAAATGCGTCGCCAACGCCAGCAGTTCACCTTCACGAATCCAGAAGCCGCGAGCGATCCAGCCAAAGCCCTTCGTTCGTGGTGGCCCGGACAGCTCAGCCGGTTCGCTCCAGTCCAGACCATCTTTGCTCGTCGAATACGACACGCGCGTATCAGGTCGATCGTGACCGGGCACGATGTTGCGGTGCCGCTCAGCCGAAACGCCAGACTGTGGAACTCCGGGTCCATCGCTCCACATCGCCCAGTAGCGTCCGTCGAAATGAGCGAGGTAAGCGTGCTGATGAACCCACTTGCCACCTCGGTCTCGCACGTCGCTGATCATGGCGTGTTCTGACGGAACACGCGGCAGCTTTTGAAACTCGATCCTGTTCGGATCAGTACCCGTTCCTCGCAAATTGAGCATCAGCGACTGGTCTGAACTTTTCTCCGCATCAGAGTCAGCGACAGGCGTCTCCGCAAAAACGTTCTGACTGACCAGCACCACACCGATCAACCATCCTGACACGTAGAGTCTTCGAGCCGCTATGTTTTTCACAGGTTAATACTCCGCTGCTGGTGCTTGAGCCGTCGTCAATTTCAAAGGTCGTCTTTCAAAGGTCGAGTCAGGAAATCTCGAATCCGCTCGCGACGAACTCGCGAAGTAAACTCTGCGCCGACCGCCAAAATCTGATCCAATTAGAACGCGCCGAGATAACGGCAGGCCAGTCACGCAACCGAACCGGTCAGGCAACTGAACCGGAAACGCGACAGACTACCGACTCGCCCCACGATTCTCGAACGAGCCGGTTTCACGAAGGACGAAGTACAACGCTTCCGCAACCGCCGATACGACGTCACTCACTGATATTTCCGGGAAACGATTCAGCCAGTCGTGAGGCAAGCTGCTGAACAACCTCCTCAAATTCAGCGATGGCAGCGACGTTTCTGGTTTCTTTGGAATCATTGTCGTGGTCGTACAGTTCCTGGGCCATGACGCTGCCATCGGAAATCGCTCGCCACTCGGTGTAACGCCAGCGGTCAGTTCGCATCGAATAGCCCCAGGCTTTCCAGTTTTTCGCGCTGCCATAAAACGGCTGTTGATGCTGAGTGAACGCGGCGTCTTTGATCGATGCCTCAGGATCAGCAACGACCGGTGCCAGGCTGACGCCTTCCAGTCTCTTTGATAAGTCATCCGTGATTCCAGCGAGCTCCGCCAGCGTCGGATAAAGGTCGACAAGCTCAGCCAGCGAGGAGGTGCGCTGACCCTGCCCGCTCCTGTGACGTGGCGAGGCAATGATCAATGGCACTCGCGCATCGAGTTCGAAGTTCGACGTCTTGCCCCACAACGTGTGTTCGCCAATGTGGAATCCGTGATCCGACGTAAAGACCACGATCGTATCGTCGGCTTGTCCACTGTCATCCAGCGCGTCGAGAATTTCGCCGATCTGCGCGTCCATAAAACTGATCGAGGCAAAATAACCGTGGCGGTAATGTCGAATTTCGTCCGCAGTGAAGGGACGATCTTTCGGCGTGAGTCCGTAACCGCGAATCTCGCGAGATTCATGCATAGCGATGTCCGGCACGTCGGTTGGAGCGGCGAGCGGATTCGGCATGGAGATCTTTCCCGGCTCGTAAAGATCCCAGTATTTCTTCGGAGCGACAAACGGCAGATGAGGCCGCCAGAAGCCAACAGCCAGAAAGAACGGCTGCTCGCTGGCGGCATGATCCCGCAGCATCGCCGCGGCCAGATTGGCAATCTGACCGTCACGATAGACCGTATCGGGAACATCGTACGCTTCGGTCACTTCCGCCTTGTAAGGCCTTGGCTGGCCCTTCCACTGAGCGTTGGCAAAAACCGTGTCGTCCGCATGCGTGCCCTTGAAGAGGACTTCGTCAATTGACCAGGAACGCCGGTCCTGAGTCTCGCCCATGTTGTGAAACAGCTTGCCGATGTCCTGGCAGAAGTAACCGTGATTTTTGAAATGCTGCGGCAGCGTGACGAGCGTGCTGCCGCCCGGTGCGGTGTCGCGAAAATACTTTCGCAGGTCGTCCACCCCGACAGTGTCCGGTCGCAGCCCGGTCAGAAATGAAGACCGCGACGGATTACAAACAGCCTGCTGACAGTACGCTCGCTCAAAGGTCAAACCACGAGCCGCCAGCCGATCCAGATTCGGAGTCAACGCCGTCGCACCAACCGCACCGGCATCACCATAAGGCCCGATCGCACAGTTCAGATCGTCCGCCACGATGAACAGCACATTCGGAGCGGCCTGACAGGGAGCAACGCTCAGAAATAACAGAACGAGCCCTCGCATCATTCTTGAGACAGCCGCTTTGATAGTCAGGCACCTGTCCGAACGTCCGTCTCTGAATTGGTTGATCATGGCCTGACAGTCACCGCTTGATGAGAAATTTTGAGTGAATCGCAAGGCTCCGCAATCACTGCGGGAGACTCCGTCCGGTTCATTGTGTAGTCAAATCCTTCGTGGAGTAAAATCATTCGACTGAAACGAAGTAGCAGAACAGTCCGACCGTCATGCTCACGTGGCACTGGCAGCCTTCTGGCAAACATGACAGTAGGCCGAATCAAGCTCCACGCAGGGTGGGAAACCCGTTCTCACGGGTGTTCTGGCTTCCTGACTTCACGGGCATCAGGATGCTGTCAAGCTGTGATTGGTCCTTCTGACCTGTCAAACCGGAACCGGTCAGCAAACGAATTTACGCTCACTGCCGCACTCATCAATGCGGAGTGGACAAACCGGCCATATTCAATTGAGATGATTGCTCGAATCAGTCATTCCGCTCGAGCATTTTCATGGCCGACGAAATTCCACAGCTTCCTTCGAAAGAAGAACTCAGCCAGTTACCGCCGAGGGCCATCGTGGCGTACGCCGTCCGCGCCGCTCGACGGGTGCAGCCACTTTGTATCAAGGCATGGCCTGATGATCCGGACAAAAGAAAATCGCTGATCGACGCGGTCGACCGGGCACTGCATCTGGCATCCAACTTTTCCCGCGGAGAAAACGTAGCTGCTGTTGAGCTTGGCGCCGCTGCCAACGCCGCCAACGACGACGTCGGCGCCGCCGACGCCGCCTACGCCGCCGCCGCCGCTGCCAACGCCGCTGCCAACGCCGCTGCCAACGCCGCCAACGCCGCCAACGACGCCGCCAACGCCGTCAACGCCGCCGCTCGACCGATACTCGTTGAGGCCTGTCG
>JABMPE010000111.1 GCA_013203845.1 Rhodopirellula sp.
TCAATGTAGCTGTCTATTCTGTGAAACTGGCGTTCTGTGATTTCTGGAATGCGGTTACCACATCGGGATGGATGTGGAGCAACTCAGACAGGATGTCGCCGATGGGGCGGTTGGACTCGATCGAATGGTCGAGGTGATCGCTTCACAACAGAAGTTGATCGCTTCACAGCAGAAGCTGATTCAGCAACTTCAGGCAGAAGCCGAAACGCTGCAGAAGCAGATGGGGAAGAATCCTACCGAGCGATTGGACGAAGCCTACTCCGAACGGGCGGAAGCGGAACGCCAGGCAAAGGCGACGGGAAAACGCAGGAAGCGGAAAACTCCATCGCGAAGCGGAAGATTCACGACTGCAGAGAAGATTGCCAGAGCCGCTCGGACCGAACAGGTTTATCCGGATGACTGCGATCCAAAGGACTGCAAACTCTCTCATACCCGAGTGGCGTGGCGACTGGGGAACGGCAGAGCGGTCCTGGTCGCTTACGACATCTATCGCCAGGGCAACAAGTATGGTCAACCGACAGGCGTGCCCGGTCGCGGTGAGTTCGGGATGGAGATCCTGATCGCTCTGGCGTATCAGGTTTATACTTTGGGTCTGTCGCTGGATAAGGCGTGTCAGGTGCTGGGCTTCTTCCAGGGTCTGTCGATCACGAAATCGCAGGCCAACGCGTTGCTCAATCAACTCGCCCGCGTGTGGGAGGCGGAGTTCGATACGCTGTGCACACTGTTGGCGAATTCGGCGGTCGTCCACTGCGACGAAACGGGCTGGAGCATCAACAGTGTGTGGGCGTTCCTGACCGAGACGCTGACAGTGATGTTCTACGGCGTCCACAAAGACGGCGAGACGCTTCAGCAGATATTGGACAAAGCGACGTTCAGTGGCGTTCTAATAAGCGATGATGCCGCGGTCTATCAGGGCTTCAGCAAGTCGCAGAAGTGCTGGGCTCATCTGCTTCGCAAAGCCATCAAGCTGACGCTGCAGGCTCCCGACAACACAACATACCGCGAGTTCGCTGACTCGCTGCTGGCGATCTACCGCTCCGCGAAACGCGTTGCGAAGGATCAGCGTTACAGCGCTGCCGGTCGCCAGAACCGCGTCGGTGAACTGGACGACGAACTGCTCGTACTGTGCAGCCCACGGTGGTTTGATGAAGAGCCGGATTCGAATGGAGTCACAGGTGACTATCGCCGTCTGGTCAATGAGATCATGCGCCTGATGCTGACGCAGGAACTGTTTGTGTTCGTGACGACCGCTGGCGTTGATGGTAATAACAATGCCTCGGAGCGTGAACTGCGCGACGACGCTCTGCGTCGCAAGACCGGCCGCACGAACAAAACGCCTCGAGGCGCCAAGCGTCAGACGATTATTACAAGCGTACTTCGCACGCTGGGCAAACAACTCAGCAAGTTCACCCTGGCCAGCGTGATTACCGAGGTCCAGCGCTGGGTGGACTGCGGTCGCAGTTGTTTCACCGATCAAGCGGCCGCTGCCGGGCTGAGCCGTCCTCCACCGGACGCAGATCAGCCATCACTTCTGGACCGCATCATTCTCACTGTGGACGTTCAGCCAAACACATAGTGGCAGCGTTCCACGTGACCAGCGGCCCCGCTTGCGCCGTAGGACTTGCGCTCGTCAGCAATAACGGATCACAAAGGCAGCCAATATCTGCCCACGCTCCATGCTGCGCACACAATAGACAGCTACAAAGTCAATTTCGCTTTGATTGATTTGCTTTTGCCGTAACGACAGATTTTCCCAGGATGTTGCAAAGCTGACTGACCTCGTCGAGCATGTCGCTCATCTGCGATGCCGAAAGCAATTCTGCTTTCAAAATCAGCTTGATCCATACACGCGTCTCTCGAAGTTCCTTGAGTGCGATGCCGAGTTTATGAATGAAGTCGCGTTTACTCTCTGCCGCACAAGCTTCCGCGTAATTTGCAGCAGGCGATGTTCCGCTACGGACCAACTGGCCGGATATATGACTACCCAAACGCGACTTAGGAAGTGCGTCTACAACTTTGCCGACGCGTGCTGCAAACTCCAACAACCGATCTTCCAGATCATCACCGTGTCGAGCCACGATACCCACCTCCACTTTTGCATTTTTCATTTCTCATTTTAACTTTTTCAATACTTCCCTTTCGTCGAGAAAACGATCCTTCGGTTTAAACGTTGGCTGCATCTTTGGAAATTGAGGCCTATGGGGATTGTGGCAATCAATGCAGTTGTTCTTCGTCCGTGGTCCGCGAGTCAAATCCCAATAGCCGTTCATGCCGCCATGCGCCCCATGCTCGTACGCCTTCATCTGAGGTCCGTGGCATTGGGCGCAGAGTGTCATCACCTCGGAAAACTCAACTCGACTTCCGTCCGCTAACCTCAGTGCGTCGTAGTCGCGTTCATTGTGACACGACAGGCAACTGACCGTGCCATGCGAGAACGCGGTGCCGCCGTGAAATTCGTCCAGATCTCTGGCCATCCTGTTCTGGCGATTCGGCTTCCGAGTTGTATGGCACGTTGAACAAGCCGCCGTCACTTCGTTTCCATCAACATCGCTCAGGTCAGTGACAACACGTGGCGGCCCCGCAGGCTTGCGAATCTCTACTGAAAACCCCTTCGCTGTAGTAACGGCCTTTGTATTTGTAGCTGAATCGTCGCCGAAACAATGTGCGTCGACACGCACCGCGGCTTCCTCGGGTTCACTGTTGCTGGTTCTTTTATTGTCAACGTCTGCTTCCGTCATCGCAGCTCCCACACCGGCAAGCGTGATGCACAGCAGCGCAACCACAAACAATGAACGCGGACACGCAGGCTTACGTTGTTTGGCAGCTACTTCGTCGAATTGTTGCTGGGGAACTCGCACGTTCGCGAACTCTTTCCGGGTAACAGGTCAGAAATATGTGTCTGAGCAAACGCTTCTTCAACACGTCTGCCAGCATCATCAAGAAGTCGGTGCAATGGACACAATTGTTCGTGGTCAACGATTCCTAACGGGCACTCGAAAATTCTGGGAATTTTGTCAACAGCCGATACGACATCGAGTGCCGTAAGTTCATCGGCAGGCTTTCTCAACCGATACCCGCCACCCGGCCCTCGCCGGGATTCTACAAGTCCTGCATCTCCGTCGAGTTGATTCAACACCTTCAGAAGGTACTCGTGGGGAACAAGAGTCGCGTCGGATATCTCGGCTCGGTTGACGTATCGATCAGGCTGGCTGGCCAGATACACAACCGCTCGAAGAGCGTATGTGGCTGTTGACGAGATCATGATATTGAATGTAGACTTCGACGTCTACAATAGCAATGCCAACCTTTCAATGATCGATTTCAAGCGTAAGTTATGATCGCCTGATCGATTCACCAAGGCCAGACTATGATCGCCAGCGTAGTTGCCACACTCGGAGAAACCAGTGGCAATGTGCAGCACATCGTCGACGAATTTGTGGATGTGCCCGGCGTCGAGATTGGCGATGTCGATAATGCTGCCCGCCGTGTTCCAATCACCATTGATTCCTCGGCTCCGAATGCTCTTGAGGAAATAACGAGACGTTTACAGGAGTGTCGCGGCGTGGCCTTCGTCGATGTCGTGTTCGTCCATTTTGAAGACGAGTCAGAAAGTGAACCTGCGGCCAACTCACAAGAGATGGACAAAACATGAACGGCGATTTGCAACCGACGGCCGACGCGATTCAGCGTCGGCAGTTTATCAAAGCAACTGCGATGGCGGCGGCGACAGCCGTTGCAGGTGGAACAAACTTTACTCTTCCCGTTCTTGCGGACGAATCCGCAGCGGGAGTTCAGTGGGAAAAGGCTCCCTGCCGATTCTGCGGGACCGGCTGCCATGTGCAGGTCGGCGTGCAGGAAGGCAAAGTCGTCGCTGTGGCGGGCGACAGGAACGCGGAAGTCAACAAGGGGCTTCTCTGCGTCAAAGGCTATCACGTTGGTGCCGCACTCTATGGAAAAGACCGTCTGACCAAACCGTTGCTCCGTGATGGAGATCACTACCGCGAAATCTCGTGGGAAGAAGCGATCAAGACGATTGCCGATCGAATCGAGGCAGCTCCTGAGCGATTCGCGTACTACGGTTCTGGACAATGGACGATTCCAGAAGGCTACGCGGCTCAGAAGTTCATGAAAGGTGGTCTGTCGAACAATCATATCGACCCCAACGCCCGCCTTTGCATGGCTTCTGCCGTGACAGGTTTTCTGGCGACGTACGGTGTCGATGAGCCGGCTGGCTGTTACGACGACCTTGATGCGTGCGACGTGCTGATCATGTGGGGCAACAACCCGGCGGAGATGCACCCGGTGCTGTTTTCTCGCGTCGTTGATCGACGCAGCCGCGGTGAGAAAGTCACACTGATCGACATCAGTACGCGACGGACAAGGACAACAGAAGCCTGCCAGCACTATCTCGAAATGAAGGGCCACGGTGATCTGGCGATTGCTAACGGCATCGCGCATCTGTTGATTAAGAATGGGACATACGACCGCAGGTTTGTGGAATCGTTCTGCAACTTCAAAGCTCCCGACGATGAGAACCCCAACCTGCACGGCAAAGCGATCTCGTTTGAGGATTACAAAAGTCATCTCGAAGCATACACCCCGGAGCACGTCGAGGAACTATCCGGTGTCCCTGCTGAAAAGATTCGAATGCTGGGCGACCTGTTCGGAAATCCCAATCTGAAGATAACGTCACTGTGGTGCATGGGTATGAACCAGCACACGCGAGGCACTGCGGTTAACTCTCTGGTCCACGGAGTTCATCTTCTCAGCGGACATTTTGGCACGCCCGGAAACGCACCAACGAGTCTCACCGGTCAACCATCCGCCTGCGGAACGGTGCGCGAAGTTGGCACGCTGGCTCACGCGCTTCCCGGCGGTCGCGTTGTCGCGAACGAAGAGCATCGACAGCAGGCCGAGGAATACTGGAACGTTCCGGACGGTCGCGTCAATGCGACCCCTGGCTATCACACGGTCAAGATGTGGGAAAGTTTCTGCACACCGACAGACCAGGGTGGCGACATCGGCACGATCTGGGTGCAGGTTACCAATCCCGGCCAGACGCTGCCGAA
>JABMPE010000112.1 GCA_013203845.1 Rhodopirellula sp.
CTCAGTTGGTAGAGCGAGCGGCTGTTAACCGCTAGGTCCTTGGTTCGAGTCCAAGTGGGGGAGCTTTCTGGACGGTTGTGCGAACATTTCCGTCCTGAGTTAACACAGCGGGGTCGTCACCTTCATTGGTGACGGCCTCGTTTTGCATTTGGGGTGGGGGAGTGTCGTCTTCTGGGCTGCCCGATTCCCCGTCAAAACCTCGGTCTGGCCTGACTTCCGGGAAGAGCTTGAGGACGTAAGTACCCGTTTTCCCATCCTCAGATGGATGGAGTTCAAGGACGTCGATGTAGTGCCGAAGAATCTGGGCCTGCTCTTCGGGAGTTGCTGCGTCCAGGATTTCCCCGACATCTTCCCAAGACTCAATGAATGTCTTGGCATCTGCACTGATTCGCTGGGCCGGCTGCTGCTCTAGCTCGATCTGCTTCAGTCTTTCTTCGAGCCCTTTGTCTTCTTTCTCAAGCTGCCGCAGTTCGCCTTCAACACTCTTAAGACCCTCCGCCCCAAGGCTCTTCAAGACTTCGACGAGTTGAGTGATATCAGCTCTGGTTTTCTGCTGCTGCCGACGAAGCACGTCTTCCTGCTGTTTCAGCCTTTCGGATTCACCCGCCAAAACTTCGATCGCCCGGTCGACGATCTTTTCCCGCGTTTCGACTACTTGCCCGATTTCTCGGACTCGACCAATAACAGCTTCTTCCAATGCCTCCGCTGGGATTCGCGGCGAGCTGCACGAGAATTTGCCAGCTTCGTGACTTTGGCGGGTGCAGCTGTAGTAGTGGTACGCTCGATGCTTGTTGTGGGCCGAGTGCCCCACCAAATGCGATCCGCATGGGCAGCGTAACAGGCCGGATAGGAGGTACTGTCGCGTGTTCGCTTGCTTTCTGCGATTCGTACGGCGTTTCGCTGTCTGCCCGATAGCTTGCTGAACTCGCTCGAATTGCTCTTTGGAAATGATCGGTTTGTGACAGTCTTCCACAACGACGTCGCCCCATGAAACGAGACCGATGTACACCGCGTTCCGTAGCAGTCCGATAATTTTCTGTTTTGAAAACAGGTTTCCGCCCCGGACCTTTTCCGAGCGAGTTTTGTATGTTGGATAGCGAATCCCGGCTTCGCTCAATCGACGCGTTATCGCACCTGCCGAACCGAGCTCTTCAAAGCCATCAAATATTTGATGAACGAGCTTAGATTCCTCGTGATCGATTTCCAACTTGCCAGATTCATTGTTCGTTACTCGATATCCTAAAACGTGACCACCATTCCAGAGTCCGCGTTCTGCACGGTCTCGCATAATCGACACGGTCCGCTCTGCAGTCATGCTTCTTTCAAGTTGTGCGAAAACCATGATGAGCTGCACCATCGCTACGCCAGTTGGCATTGACGTGTCAAATTTCTCACGGAGAGAAATAACGTCGACGTCGTGCTGAGCAAAAAGATCCCAGAGATCAACGAAGTCTTTCAGACTGCGAGTGATGCGGTCGAGTTTAAAGCAAATAACAACGTCAATCTTTCCTGCCGCGATGTCACGTTTTAGCCGTTTGAGTTGCGGGCGGTTTTGATCTTTGGCAGAGCGACCTGCATCGACATAGAACTCCGTTGTTTCCACGTCCCAGTTTTCACGGCGAATTCGGAATTCAACTTCTTGCTCGATTTCATGCTGCTGAGCAACAAGGCTGTCGCCTTCATTAACTTGCCGTTGAGACGATACCCGAACGTAGCCTGCGATTCTGCGATTGCTTTTCTCTACGGTCTTCGTTCGCCGGGACATCTGTATTCCTCTCTCTAGCTGGATGATTCTGACTGGTCAGTGGGTGTGACAACTCGCAAATCGAGTTGCATTGTATCCTTTTCGATCTCGTTGCCAGCCTCAGTTTCAGCGAGGCGTGCAAGAATCGTCGCGATAACCTTCTGTCGCTCGGCGTTTCTTACTTCGGGAGAAACACCAGCGAGCGGATGCCCCTCATTTGTCGGCACGTCACCGCAAAACCTAACCCGAAAAGCGCACGTTGTGAGACGAACAGAGAGCCTCTTGCACCGGTAAGTGATTATTGGAACAACACTTACTTTGGCACAGGAGGCTCTCATGTCGAAC
>JABMPE010000113.1 GCA_013203845.1 Rhodopirellula sp.
CTCTGACCCAGTGCATGCGATGAGTGCTCGGCTCGTTGTGCAGCCGGACTGGCGTCCACAACTGGGTCCGATCCTCCGGCGGGATCAGATAAAAGACCGCTCCATCTTTGAGGCTCTCGCGATAATTCCACTGGCCCCCGACGGCGATCTCGCATTTGCCGTCTCCGTCGATGTCTCGCGCGGCGATGCAGACGTTGTCCCGCACGGTCAGGTCTTTGGCGATGATGTGCTTCGTCCAGCTCGGGTTTTCGTACCACTGAAACGTCTTCTGATCTGCCAGAACAATGTCCGTCTTCCCGTCGCCGTTCACGTCCGTCAGTTGGACTCCATAGCCAATGTCGATTTTATCGATCTCGACCGCTCGCCATTTGCCGGCTGGAATTTCACTTTTTGAATCGGCAACCGCCGAAGCCACAAGACTGACAAACACGAGCAGAGTGAACGGTGCTTTAAACATGCTGAAGAACGCTCCGGCGAGAAGGATCAAACAGTGATCACGAATCGGAGGACATCACCAGTTGATGCGTCGAGCCAGAAGCCCGAGTCCGTCCGAAACTCCCGGAAACGATAACTGCTCAATCCGTCCGGTAAAGCCGGTGGCGGCGGCGACCGGTCATCGTCTCTGGTGATTGACGTTTCCACCTGGCCGGTCGCAACATCAGTACCGTGCGATGAATCGAGATTTCGTCCGCGGCATGGTACAACGCTCCGCATCACTATCCCCCAGATAGACCTCGGAGATTATGAATGGCAAAGGTAGCGAGTCGACGAGTGGACTTCAGCAAACTTGTTCTGATCATCACCGTGTTCAGTTTGACCATCACAAAGGCGGAACGACTTTTCGCTGCCGATAAACCTCGGCCAGCGTGGACGACGTCGAAAATCACCGGCACTCCCACGCCGCCAGCTCCGTACGCCATTCGACCGGCGTTTCCAGGTCTTTCGTTCGCAAAACCAACGAGCCTGGAAGAGTTGCCAGGTGGGCGGATACTGGTCAGCGAAATCGGCGGGAACATCTATACGTTCCGTAAAGCTTCGCAAGGACAACAGAAAGACCTGCTGCTGACAGTCGACGGGGCCAGCATCTGGCACGCAACCGCGCATCGGCAAAGCAAGTCACGTTGGGAATTGTTTGTGTGCTATTCGAAAGAGGGCACGACACACGTCTCGCGATTTCAAGTCGCGGGTGAGACGCCGGTCGCCGATCCGCAGACGGAAGAAATCATCCTCACCTGGCCGGCGGGAGGTCACAACGCCGGGTGTCTGCAGTTCGGGACAGACGGAATGCTTTACATCTCGACCGGCGATGGTTCAGGACCGAACCCTCCCGACGGTCGAACCGCCGCGCAGGATGTTTCGAATCTCTTTGGCTGCATTCTCAGGATCGATATTCGGAAGAAGGACGAAGGGAAGAACTACTCAGTCCCGCCGGATAATCCGTTTGTCGATCTCGACGGCGCACGACCGGAAATATGGTCCTACGGCTTGCGGAACCCCTGGAAGTTTGGCATCGACAGGAAAACGGGAAACATCTTCGCGGCGGACAACGGCTGGGAATCCTGGGAGATGGTGCATCGCATTGTTCGAGGCGGCAACTGCGGCTGGCCGATCATGGAAGGTCGAGCGGTACTGCGCAGCGAAGTCAAACAAGGCCCGACGCCGATTCGACCGCCTGTGAAAGATCACTCGCACACCGAAGCGAACTCGGTGATTGGCGGTCCGGTTTATCGCGGCAGCCAACTGCCCGATCTGGATGGCACTTTCATTTATGGCGACTACATCACCGGCACGATCAGGGGCCTCAAGTCGGACGGCCAGGATTCCTACACGCACCAGGTTCTCGTCGACACCGATCAGCGTATCACGGCCTTCGCGGAAGGATCGAAAGGCGAGCTGTTCGTTCTCGACTACGACTACACGGGTCAAATCTACGAGATTGTTCCGTCGGGTCTCGAAGACAACTCGGCCAACTTTCCGCGACAGCTCAGCGAGACCGGTTTGTTCAGCTCGTTGAAGTCGATGACGCCTTCACCCGGCGTCGTTCCTTATGAAGTGATTGTGAATCGATGGATGGACGGCGCGGCCGCGCAGCGCTGGGTCGCAATTCCTGACTCTGCCAGGATCACTCTTGCCAACGGCGAATCCTCGGCCAGCTACCCGGAGGGAACGGTTTTTGTCAAACACGTGGCCATGCCGGAAGCTGATCCGAACAAGTCACCGCTTCCGCTGGAGACGCAACTTCTGCACTACGAAAACGGAAACTGGCATCCTTACAGCTACGTCTGGAACGACGAGAAGACGGATGCGACGCTCGTCGCTTCAGCAGGAGCGGACCGTCAAATTGAATACACTGTCGGATCAACGAATCGGTTGGTTTCAGCCGAACGTACCTGGCACGTTTCCGCAGACAACGAATGCCGCATGTGTCACAACGCTGGCTCCGGATTCGTGCTGGGATTTGTGTCGAACCAGCTCAATCGAACGTTGTCCGCGTCCGACCAGAAGTTCGTGTCACAGCTTGAGTCACTCACCCGGCAGGGCGTGACCCAAAACACACAGCTACCGCTGGAAGACTCTCCGGCAAGACTCGTCGATCCCCACGATGAATCGCAACCTCTCAACGATCGAGCACGGTCGTATCTGCACGGCAACTGCAGTTCGTGCCACCATCCGGGCGGCAACGCCATCGTGTCGTTTTATCTGCGACGTGAATTGCCGTTCGACGAACTCAAGACAAACAAAGGCACGGGCATCGGCACCTTCGGATTGAGAAACGCAAAACTCATCGTGCCAGGCGATCCGTACCGTTCCGTTTTGCTGTATCGAATGTCGAAGCTCGGCTATGCGCGGATGCCGTACATTGGCTCGCGAGTCGTTGACAGCCAGGGCGTTTCTTTGATCGAAAAGTGGATCCGGTCGATGCCACACGATGCCAGCGAGCACGATTCCGGTCCTGTTCAGAATGAGTCGAAAGATCACAAAGCGATTGCCGACGTCGCCAGCAAAGGTGGTTCGGGGTCGTCGTTGAATCACCAGGACAGCGTTGCTCAGCTGCTGAAATCGACTGCTGGGGCGCTGGCTTTGTCAGTGACCATGCATCGTGGAAAGGCAACATCGGTCAGCAGTTCGCAAGCATACGAAACGAGTAACAGCGATATTCGAGGTCTGTTCGAAACGTTCATTCCGGAGAAGGCACGACGGAAAACGCTCGGGCGGAATGTCGATCCGCAAACGGTGCTGACTCTGGAAGGAAACGCCAGCCGAGGAAAACTCATCTTCTACAGCGACGGCGCACGCTGCCGGAACTGTCACGATCTCGACGACGCTGCCAAATCGACCGGCCCCACACTGATCGAGATTCGTAAAAAGTATCCACGTCGTTCAGAAATGCTGACTCACATTCTCAAGCCGTCGCTCAAGGTCGATGAAAAATTCGCCACGTGGAGCGTTGTCACCAACGACGGAAAAATCCACAACGGCCTGCTTGTCAGCCAGGATGACGATGCTGTCATTCTGAAAACCGCCGAACGAAAAACAGTTCGTATCGCAACGTCCGAAATCGATGTCATCAACAAAAGCCCGCTGTCGCTGATGCCGGAAGGAATCCTCAGCGACCAGACCGCTCAGGAAGCCGCTGACC
>JABMPE010000114.1 GCA_013203845.1 Rhodopirellula sp.
CGGCGTTGCCTTTACTGGGCGGCGCGTGCGGCGGTGCGGTCGGCGGCTGGTTGAATGACCTGATGATTCGTCGCACGGGGAATCTTCGCTGGTCACGTACGACGATCGGTATGGCCGGAAAAGGGATGGCGGCGACGCTACTGGCGATCTCATTAATCTGGTACGACGACCCGTACACTTTCTGCTCGTTCCTGTTCTTCGTGAAGTTCTTTTCAGACTGGAGCCTCACAACCACCTGGGGAGCGGTGACCGACATCGGCGGACGATCCACTGCCACCGTGTTCGCGTTCAACAATTCGGTCGCTTCCATCGGTGCCATCCTTGCTCCGGCCATGTACGGAGCGGTGGCCGATCAATTCAGCTGGTACGCCGTCTTTCTGACAGGTGCGTCGGCATACGTGCTGTGTGCATTGAGCTGGCTGCTGATCGACTGCCGAATTCCGGTAATCGCTGAAGACGATGAATAGGTAATTGCGGCTACTGCTTCGAGGCGACTGAAATTGAATGACGCGCATCGTAAGAGTCGGATAATCATTCACGCAGGGCGTATCTTCTGTGCAGCCAGTGGCGTCGATGGCCCTGGCTCGGTAATCATCAGCGGCGAACAGATCGAGTCCGTCCACGTCGGGACGGGACATACTACGCAGAGTCCGTCACCGGGCATCAGCGACGACCGAATCCTGCAATTCCCTGACGGAATTCTGCTGCCGGGACTGGTCGATCTGCACGCGCATCCGGCGAATTCGAATTCAGTCTTTGGCGTGCGTCCCGATGAGCTCATGCTGACTCGCGGAGTGACGACCGTGATGTCTCAGGGTGACGCTGGTGCCGCGAACATGGACCTGTATGTAGAACAGACGATTCACGAATCGAAGGTCCGAGTTCTGCTGGCGATCAACCTTTCACGAATCGGTGAGTCGACGTCGCGAGGGTGTTTCGAAAACATTGACGACGCGAACGTCAACGAGTGTGTTGCTGCGGTGACTAAGCATCGCGAGCATGTCCGAGCGATCGCCGTTAACACCAGTCACCACGCCTGTGGAACGACTGATCCGCGTGAAATCCTGCGGCGAGGAATCCTCACCGCAAACGAAACCGCCCTGCCGATTCTCTACGGAATGCGACGGCCTGAAGACTGGCCACTTGACGAACAACTGGCGTTGCTTCGACCCGGTGACATCGTCACGTACTGTTTTCGCAGAGAACCGCACAGCATCGTCGCCGATGGTCGAGTGCTGGCGTGCGTCAAGGAAGCTCGTCAGAGAGGAATTCTGTTCGACGTTGGTCATGGCATGGGGTCGTTCAGTTTTGACGTGGCAGTGTCGGCAATTGCTGACGGATTTGCTCCGAACACCATCTCGACCGATCTGCAAAAAGGACATCAGGGAGTAAATCCGCAGCACGACCTGCCGCTTGTCATGTCAAAACTGCGGGCAGCAGGAATGTCCTCGTCGGATATCTTTGCGGCTGCTACAACGACTCCCGCCAGAATTCTCAAACTCGACGAAGCGTTCGGGATTGACGGAAAATTCGGCGATCTGTCACGCGGCAGCCTGGCGAACCTGGTCGTGCTTGATTCTTTGCCGAATCAGACTCTCTACGATGTTACCGGCCAGTCGAGACCGGGAACGTTGTGGACTCCGCGGATGGTCATCGTCGCTGGCCAGACAGTTTCCATGTAACGGTCACAGTCAGATGGTTTCTACGGGAGCGCACAGAACTGTGCCAAACGAAAACGCCACGAGAAAGTAATTTTGAAATGACTGATACCAGCCAGCTTGACTGTGGTTCTTCAGATCTCGCGCTTCCCGAAAATCTGCGTGAGCCTCTAATCGAACACCTTGCGGAATTGAAAGATCGATACCTGAAGAGAGGCTGGGGAGCTCGCGTTGGATTTGGGATGCGCCCGGCACACTCAGCAAGTTGATGCGTTCATGAGTAGCGAGACAAGGAGCGGGAATGAGCGGGATTATTGGCCACACGATGTACGCGGTACTTGCCGGAAAGGCCGCGCGGCAACGTCAGCTACCGATCGCATCGATGATTCACCGGCACTACGCCAGCTATCTGTGTGGTGCCTACCTGGGCTGCGATATCCAGACGATGCCCGAAGCCGTCTGCGTCGACACAGGCGAAGAAGTCGGATACGGAACGGCTCCGCTTGAAAAGAGCCCGCTGACTGGCGGCAAGGTCCGTCCCTGGTCGCTCAACCTCGACGGCAGGTCATTCCGCCCCGGCGACATCCATCGTCTTTTCTATGGGAGGTCACATCTGGTTTTCGGCTGGTCGACCGCAGATCGACAACAGACCGTTCCCTGGGATCACTTGCCTGACTACTGCGCCGCCGTCGTCCAGGACGCGATGGAATTATTTGGTTCTGGAGAGCGAAAGCTGGCGTACTTGTTTGGCTGGATGGCTCATATCGTGGGCGACAGCCTGATCAAGTCCATTCAACCGGGCCTTACGCTCAATCTGCTTGATGGCAAGTACACGCCGATGAATCGCCCCATTCAGGATCTTGTCACTTTTCACGAAATCGGTGTCAAAGAATTCGGTCTGAACTGGCCAGCACTGTTGAGCGACCTGGCTGAGACTCCCGTTGAACCGGTGCAGCATCATTTCATGCGAGTCTCTCAACCGCGAGGGGAACTCGCCGCTCACTTCCCCAACGCGTGGGCTCCGGAACTGGCGCCGCTCTTGAACACCGTTCTGCAGGAAAACCGCCGCTACCAGGCAATACGCAATCCACGGTTGCTGAAACTTTATCGACTCCGAAAATTGCGATCCGAGTGGCAATGCAGCGAAGAACTGATGCGTCAGTCAGGCGGCCTGAGCTATTCAGAGATGGTCCGACTGGCGGATGAAGCCAACTTCCGACACGCCCTGTGGGAAATGGGCGAAGCCATCGCCACCCTGTTTGAACAGGTCATCGAACGATCGCCGTACCTGCAGGCCTTGCCGACAACCAGCGAGCCAACATGGCATGACATCACCGACCGATGGCGTCGTCACCGCTAACTTGCTTATCGACAATGACTTCCTGAAACATCTTTTGAAAATCAGAATGATGACCATGCACCGATTGATCCTCTGCCTGAGTGTCCTGCTGGCTTCAGGTTCAAACCAGGCCGCCGATACGAAACGTCCTCCAGACAAGGAAACCGTTCGTCGGTTCAAAGTGAGCTGCGAAGGAACGTACCAGCATCATCTGCAAGGCATCTGCGTGGATGACGAGGCGATCTACTGGAGTTTCACGACGACACTCGTGAAAACCGACCTCGATGGCAAGTTGCTGAAGAAAGTGCCAGTTGCCAACCACCACGGCGACCTCTGCCGCCACGATGGAAAGCTCTACATCGCCGTGAACCGCGGCAAGTTCAACGACCCGCAGGGCAATGCCGATTCGTGGGTTTACGTCTACGACGCAGCCAACCTACAGGAACTTGCCCGGCACAACGTTCAACAGGTCTTTCACGGCGCCGGTGGTATCGGCATTCAGAATGGCCACTTCTTCGTCGTCGGAGGCTTACCCGATGGTGTTGAAGAGAACTATGTCTATGAATACGACTGGGATTTCAAGTTCTTGAAGAAACGCATCATCAAAAGTGGGCACACGCATCTTGGGATTCAGACAGCGACGTTCGCCCACGACCGCTGGTGGTTGGGGTGCTACGGTGACCCAAAAATCCTGCTCGTCACCGACACCGACTTCCGAGTGAAAGGTCGATACGAGTTCGACTGCTCGCTGGGGATCGAGGGGTCGCCTGATGGCCGATTGCTGGCAGCAAGTGGTCGCTGCGAGAAGGACAAGGGCTGCACCGGCAGCGTGCAGGTGGCGTTCCCTGACGTGAAAACAGGCCTCAAGTATTTGCCGGCAGAACAAGGCGATCCAGAATGACCGAGAACAGGAACCACGTCCGTCTGGGACGACGAGCCTTCCTGACACACGGGACGCTCGTGCTGTCAACTGCTTCGCTCAGTTCATCGAAACTGTTGGCCGATGACAAAACTCCCCGGCTGCGTGTGGGGCTTATCACCGACCTGCACTACGCAGACAAAGCACCGGCTCGCACACGGCATTACCGGGAGACGATCGCCAAGCTCGAAGAGGCGGCCTTGCAGTTTGAGCGGGACGAGCCGGCATTCATTGTGGAACTGGGCGACCTCATCGACGCTGCCGACTCGGTGGATGTCGAGCAGCGTTACCTCAAAACGATCAACCGGGAGTTCTCTGCGATCTGCAAAGATCGGCACTACGTCCTGGGCAATCACTGCGTGGATACGCTGACGAAGGATGAGTTTCTAGGCGGCGTCGAACAGAAGAAATCATACTACGCTTTCGACCGGGGCGGCTTTCATTTCGTAGTGCTGGATTCCTGTTTCCGTGGCGATGGCCAGCCGTATGGCCGGAAGAACTTCCAGTGGACCGACGCCAACATTCCCGCTGCCGAACTCGAATGGCTGGAAGGTGATCTCAAGGCCAGCGACAGTCCAGTGATCGTTTTTGCCCACCAGCGGCTCGATGTCAGTAACAGCCACGGCGTGAAGAACAATGCCGATGTGCGCAAGCTTCTCGAATCTTCCGGGAGCGTGCTGGCCGTGTTTCAGGGGCACAGCCATCAGAATGATCTCAAGGAAATCAACGGCATCCACTACTGCACGCTGGTTGCGATGGTGGAAGGCTCGGGAGCCGAGAACAACGGTTACTCGCTCATGGAGATGGAGGCAGACGGCACCATCCACCTCACCGGCTTCCGCAAGCAGAAATCCCACGCGTGGAAGCGACAGAGATGACTGTTCAACTTCGAGACCTTGAGCGTGCTGACCTGCCAACGCTGTTTGAATTTCAATTCGGCCCGGAAGCAAACCGATTAGCAGCGACCA
>JABMPE010000115.1 GCA_013203845.1 Rhodopirellula sp.
GACATAGGTGAAGCCGATCCTGTTGATTGCGAAACCCGGCGGATACTGCGAGAAGAGCGTCAACGATTGTAAGATCACCGTGTACGTCCGCAATCAACACACGCCGGATACGCGAAATCAAATCCGACAAAAACTGATTCGCCCCTCAACGACGGTCGGTCCAGCTGCTACAGACCTCTCACATTCTCTCATTTGGCTTCAGCGACTGTTTGATAAAAGGATCCGGCGATGCGAGAAATCCGAGTGGCCACGGCTCAATTCGAAAATCGAGACAACGATCCCGACTTCAATCTCGGGCGAATTCGCAGTCTGACTCGCCTGGCCGTTGAGCAGGGCGCCGAGATCGTCAGCTTTCACGAAGGCTGCATTCCTGGCTACACGTGGGTCCAGCCGCTGTCGTACCAGCAACTGGCCGAGGTCGCCGAACCGGTTCCAGATGGCCGCTCGGTGCAGCAACTCATCAAAATCGCGCAGGAGTTTTCAACAGTCGTCATGGCCGGGCTGTTCGAAATCGAACCGGACGGGCGAATCTACAACTGCTACGTGACCGTCGGGCCAGACGGATTCATCACGAAGTTTCGCAAGCTGCACCCGTTCGTGAATCCTCACCTGACGCCTGGCGAAGGCTACAACGTCATCGACCTGCTCGGCTGCAAAGTTGGATTCCTGATCTGCTACGACAACAACCTCTGCGAAAACGTCCGGCTGACAACCATGCTCGGCGCAGAAATCATCTTCATGCCACACGTCACCTGCGGACTGCCATCTCCGATGCCGGGTCGCGGCAAAATTGATCGACAACTCTGGGACAACCGGCATCACGATCCAGTGCGGTTACGGCAGGAATTCAACGGCCCTAAAGGTCGCGAGTGGTTGATGAAATGGCTGCCCGCTCGCGCATGGGAAAACGGCATTTATGCCGTTTTCAGCAATCCGATCGGCTGGGACTACGACACGGTCAAACCGGGCCTGTCGATGATTCTCGACCCGTTTGGCGAAGTGCTGGTCGAAACAAATTCGCTGGAAGATTCGATCGTCGTCGGTCTGCTGACGCCGGACAAGCTGCAACTGTCATCCGGGCATCGCTACATCAACGCTCGCCGCCCGGAACTGTACGGCAAACTTGTCGAGCCTCAGGAATCAATCACGCTGCCAGGCTGGACGATGGAGCACGAAATTGCGTCCAGAACGCGGGCGACCGAATAACTCTCTCAGATGAGAGTGAGCATGAGAGTGTCACTCTGGAGTCGCTTTACCGTTTGAACCGGAGCACATCCAGCACGCTTCTCGTGGGTGGTTTGGCAGCGTTCGCTGTACTGCCAGACTTGTCCGCCGTTTGAGAGCCACGCGGGTGACGTCCCGCAGCCGATCGTCCATCCGGCCCGCCAAACGTATTGAGCGACGCCACGTAACTCGAAAATCGATCCGTCGCCGTCAGCATGGTTTCGTCGAGTCGGTTGCTTAGCGGTTCCGGGTTAATGATCGTTCGCAGGTCTGTCAGATAATTCACCAGCACCTGCCGTACTGCCGGATCGCCGTGCAGCATGAAGTGGATCCAGGCCCACGACTCTTCGTAATCCGACTGCCCCATGTCGGCGACTTCAGTCAGACCTTCCAGGCGAGTCATGCTCGGCTTCCAGCCGTTCGAAAGGGCCAGCGATAAGCGTTCGACCGCTTTCCGCTTAACGGTGCCGGGTTTGTCGCCCGCTTCTTCAAAGTACTCGGCAATGCCCTCATCCAGCCACAGCGGAACGGTTCGCAGTGTCGAATGCAGAATTCCGTGCGTGAACTCGTGCCGCAAATCTTCCTGAACCTTGTCGCCCCACGAAGTGTAAACAGCCAGCTCGTAAGAGTTACCGAAGAAGTACGCTCGCCGGTACGGCAGCATCGGCCAGGTTGATTTCAGGTAGTCGTAATAAAGCTGTTCGTTTTCGAAGAGGTAGACGACGACCGGCTGCTCCGACGGTTTCAGCTCCAGCTCCCTGAGCACATCGCCGCGCAGCTGCTTCAAGTCAGCGATCACGGCGTGGTTGTAGTCGATTCGAAAATCGCTCAGTAGAACGAGCTGATCAGCCTGCACGGAGTGCCGCCCTGGCAAGCTGACAACCGGCAAGTCCGCGTTCCTGCTGGTCGACCGGCAACCGGTCAGCATCGATGTGGCCAGCGACACTCCTCCGACGACACCCCACGCGCGCAGGAAGTTCCGGCGAGTCGTCGTCAGCTCAGGCTGACGCTGTCTACTCAGGAACTTTTCCCTCATGGGAGCTCGTGTTTCGGAGTTGGCGTCGTGTAAAACCAGCGAGTTAAGCGAATTAGTTTTCTCAGGTTCAAGTAGTCATGGCAGGGCCGGTTTCTACGCCTGCATCGAGCTACCTACTTGCGGACGGCTTCAAACGCTCGTTTGGCCGTGTCCCAGGTTCGCATGGCTTCGTTGAGAAGATCTTCCGGCTCAGAAGCTGGCATCAGGTCTGTCTTACCGGCTTCGACGAGAGCCTTCTGAAAGTCGGGATGTCGAGCCCACTCGGCACGGTCCCATTTACGAATATCAACGTAGAAGTCGGCCAGCTGCGTTTCCTGCTTCCTGACGAAATACCAGTCAGAGTCGGTCTTCACAACATGCACCTGAAACGCCATGAACATCGCGGCCAGACCCAGGCTGAATCCAAAGAACATCGCAAACAGTCGTCGCATGACTCGCGCTTCCCTGCGGAGGTGAATGAAGTTTCTGCACGCCAACAGTTCCGGATTCTGGTGGAAATCGGCCCGGGGCAGCAATAGCGATTGAGAAATCCCGATCCTCGTTCGCGTCCGACGCACAACCCGTCCATTCGATTCGACCCGCCAATCCGTCAGCGGTGTAACCATTAAAACAGACACAGGTTACGTTTCCGAGCGAGACCGGCAATCCTGTCATTGCCGCGAAGTTTCGCCTAATTTGAATCTGCTTGACCGTGCTTTCAAAGCACACCTAAGATGGCCCGTTAGACTGAAGTCGACGATCTTCTGCCGACGATGCCGAACAGGTGATTCGGCGCGAGTGCTGATGGCGGGTTCGAAATCCGATCCCGGCTGCTGGTTCTCCAGATCGCACACCAAATGGCACAGACGAGCTGATCTCACTTTTCCACCCGTTCCCCGCGAGGCTGGGCGAATGCACGTTCTTGGTAAAATTCTGCTGGGCCTGACCCTGATTCTCGCCGGAGCGGCCACCTGGTCGACCAGCCGTACACTGCAGGTCCGCAACGAGTGGATGAAGAAAATCGAGGCCAAACGGATTGCCTTTGAGAAGACGGTGCCGGAAGTTGGCCGCGTCGAGCAGGAACTTTTTGCCACGCGCTCGCAGTACGATCTGCTGATGCAACTGTGGGCTCCGATGATCGGCGCGAATGTCGCGATTGTCCCGAACGGCAATGACGGCATCGTCCTGAACGGAGTCGGACCGGCTTCGGGCATCCGAACCGGCCAGATCATTCACGTCTTTGGCCCCGGTCAGAACGGCGGCTCGAACTATGTCGGCCCGTTTAAAGTCAATGTCGTCGAAGCGGGGCGAAGCGCTGCCGTTGCCGCCTGGCCGCTGCGTCAATCCGAAAGGGCTCAATGGAACCAGACTTTCATCTTCGGTAACGATTGCCGCGTTTACGGCTCTGTCCCGACGAACGCTCCGGAAACTCTGCTGCGGTATTCGCAGGTGCTGCTCGCCAAAGACGAACTTCTCGCCGCGAAGACCGATCTGAAGAACACTCGCGCAAAAGAGGTCGAAATTGCCACGGAGCATCTCAACTATCGCCAGGTCGAACTTCACGGCGACCCCAGCCTCGCGGGCGACCGCGGCGTGCTGCCGGATCACATGATCGATGGACAGGTCAAGGCGATCGAAGCTCTCGACGAAAAACGAAATATCACTGAACTCGAAGTTGCCGACATCCGACACCAGCTCAAACTGATGTCCGACGAGGTTCAGGCATTGCGAGACCGCAATCGGCAGCTCGTCGCGTCGCTGCCCAGCAACGAAGATGTCGCAGCTCCAGCGGACTCAGCCGTCGGCGAGTAAGCATTGTGCATCGCTCGCTGCTGAAAGAGTTCGTGATCGCTGTCAGCGTGGAAAGTCAGAACTTCTCGGAGAGCACTTCGACGGGTATGATCGCACAAACCTGCTGGTGGCACTGGTTCTTCAGTCAGGTTCATCAACCCGGCAATCCGCGGCACAAACAACTCTGATGTTGGCACGGCAGCAAACTCGTTCCACAGGATGGTAAATCCGATGGGGATCCATAACCGCGACTATTTTCGTGACGACAGGCCGCGCGGCTCGATGCAGCCTTCGCGTGGCTTCAGCCAGGACGGCTGGGCCGTCAAGTGGATCATCGGCGTTTGTGTTGTCACTTACTTCGTGCAGAGTGCTACCGGGCAGTCCAACTATGGCCAACTGGTCGGCGGAATCACCGAACGCTTCTCGCTGAACCTTGAAAGTCTGAAACACCTGGAGCTGTGGCGAGTCTTCACATACGGCATCTGCCACGCCCATCCGCAGCACCTCATATTCAACATGATCGGTGTCTGGGTTTTCGGACGGATGGTTGAAAGCGTTTACGGCTCGAAGGAAACGCTGGCCTTCTTTGCTCTGGCTGTTGGTCTGAGCGGGCTCGCTCAGATCGGCGTGTCGGCGATCTCGCCGATTCCAACATCCATCATTGGAGCCTCCGGCGGAGTTCTGGGATTCGTCACACTGGCGGCGATGAACTTTCCGCGCATGCCCATGCACCTGCTGTTTATTCCCGTCCCGATTGATCTGAAGTGGATTGCGGTCGGCTACGTTGGCCTGGACCTCTACCAGGTGGCTGGAAACTCTGGTGGAAACGTCGCCAACTTTGCGCATCTGGGTGGAGCCGCTGTCGGAGTCCTCTACTTCATGTCCGGAATTCGCCTGCTGACTGGCAGCAACCGGACCGGTCAGAAGTCACCATTTTCAATCGGCGGAGTCATCTCTCAATTGACGCCTCCAAAGAAACCCGACCCGAAGCGCGCTCCGGAGGTGAAGCTCTACGAGCCACCAACCGAACAGCTTGAGCGGGATGTCGACCGACTGCTCGACAAGATCAACCGCGAAGGCAAGGACAGCCTGACTCGCGAAGAGCGGGAAATCCTGATGAAGGCCAGCGAGTCTTACCGCAACCGCGTGTGACATACTCGTTGAACCGCCACGGTTATTCCGCGTATGAGCAGGGCATGGCAAACCGCTCCGATACCCGCAGCCGGTTGCTCTCCTGACGGAGTCCTCACATGGCGTCTGAACTTGCTCAGAAACTGAATCTGCTGATGCAGTCTGGCAATTCGTTGATCTCCATCGAAACCGGTGACGAACAGCGTGCCACGAAAATCATTCTGGCAGCAATCACTCTGAGGAGCGTCAGTCTTTATGACTGGTCAATGACGCGTGGCCTGCGCAAAGTCGACCGTGATGGCGTGCCCGGTCTGCCAACTGTCGAAGGCCCCAAAGCCGCCGCAACGCTGGACTTCATCGAACAGAATACCGAAGCAGCAATCTACGTCATCCGGGACTTCGCGCCGCACTGCAGGGACGCCTTCGTCGTTCGAATGCTGCGGGATCTTGAATCCACTCTCGAACAACGCGGCGCGACGATCATCTTTCTCGACGCTGCGGCGCTTCCCGACGATGTTCGGCGACTGACCGTGCGGTTTGACATTGGCTGGCCGACGACTGACGAAATCGAAAACGTCATCAAGCAGACGTTCCAGCGCATCCGCAGAAACGCCGACACAACCGTCCAGTCGACCGTCACCAAACGCGACGCCGAACAGATGGTCCAGACGTTGCGTGGCCTGAGCCTGAAAGATGTCGGGCGAGTTGTCGCCGCCGCCATTTACGATGACTACGCACTGACGGTCGACGATCTGCCGCGACTCGTCGAAGCCAAACGAACGTTGCTCGGCAACATCGGCAGCCTGGAGGATATCGCCGTAGACTTCTCGGTCGACGACATTGGCGGTCTCAGAAATCTCAAGAGCTGGCTCAGGCAACGACGAGGCGGATTCTCGCGACAGGCTCAGGAATACGGCATCGAACCGCCACGCGGAGTCCTTATGCTTGGTGTTCCCGGCTGCGGCAAAAGCCTGTGTGCCAAGGTCGTCGCCTCGGACTGGAACATGCCACTGCTGAGACTCGATCCCGGAGTGCTCTACCAGAAATTCATCGGCGAAAGCGAAAGCCAGTTGCGACGGGCTCTGCTGCAGGCCGAGTCGATGGCTCCCGTCGTCTTGTGGATTGACGAGATCGAAAAAGCCTTCGCATCGGCTTCGGGTGACAGTTCTGACGGCGGCCTTTCACAACGCATGTTCGGAACGTTGCTGTCGTGGATGCAGGACCATCGGCATCCGATTTTCATCGTTGCCACGGCAAACGACATCTCCGCCCTTCCGCCCGAACTGATGCGGAAGGGTCGCTTCGATGAAGTCTTCTTCGTCGACCTGCCTTCCGAGCCCGCTCGCGAACAGGTGCTGGGAATCCACCTGGAACGCCGCCAGCGCGATCCGTCAAAGTTCAACCTGCCGATACTCGCCAAAGAGTGCCGCGACTTCAGTGGCGCGGAAATCGAACAGGCCATCGTGTCCGCCCTCTTCGCCGCTTTCAGCGAACATAAAGATCTAGCCGATCAACACATTCTCAGCGAGATGAAGAAGACTCGCCCGCTGGCAGTTCTCTCCGCGGAAAAAGTCGCGTCGCTTCGAGCGTGGGCCAACGACCGCTGCGTTTCCGCCGACTGAGGGTTAACTCTGAAGTCTCTTCCCCGAGTTTCAGACATCCCTTTCAGCGCCGCTGTCGTTTGTCCAGAAATCTGCCAGCGGATCACCCTGCCTGCGAATCCGCCACAACAAAGGCTGCGCACCACCGATTTCTGAAATCCTGAACCGTCCAGTTCTCTACTGACCACGTTCAGGGTTCCATCGGCTTCTCGAATCGTTGCCAGTAGGAGTAGCCCAGTTTGTCGAGAGATCTCATATCCTTCTTCCACCGAGAAGTCGTCTCCCAACTTCCCAGAACCTTTGCCCACACCCCTTCCTGCGAGATAAAGAATTCCATTGTCGTTAACCAAGTGGACGTAGTTCCCACAGGGGTCTCCGACTGGAGGAAAGGCGATTTCAAGCGTCGCGAATCGACGGTCGTGATTCATCTGATGCAGTGCATCTCAATTAGGATAACGAATAGCGTTTTATCAACTCGGCGCACAGCGATGATTTTTAAAATCGGATCTGTTTGTGGACGCATCTTGCTCGGACTTCAGGCCGTGCATAACTATTCCTATCGATAAGCAATGACGAGCTTTCGCCGAAAGGGATATTGAACTTTCCCATCGATTCGCGTCTCGTACGATTGGTGAACGTGTTTGGTCAGTTCACCTACGAATTCGGCACGCTCCTCATCAGTATCGAGTGTAGCGAGGAATGGACGCAGTCCTCTACTGGCGATCCAATCGACGATGGCGTCGGGCGAATCCATAACGTGGCCGTATTCTGTTTCCCAGATATCGAGTTCACGATCGCCGTAACCAGCGCGTCGTAGTAGAAATGAGGTGCTCTGGAGGATGTCACAGGAACTGGCAGAAAACATGATTGCAGCCAGCCACGCGGACCTGATCGCTTTCGGGCGTCCCTTCATCAGCAATCCCGACCTGGTGCAGCGATTCAAAAACGGATGGCCACTCGCCGAACCCGCACCGATCGACGACTGGTATTCGCCGACCGGAGCGAAGGGGTACACAGATTTCCCCGCGTATTCATTACAGACGTCCGGGACGTGATTGTTCTGGCAGTGCGGCAACACTCCGCATCCTCAGCTTGTCCAAAACCATCGCCGAACCTCTGCGGCAGGCAGTAGGCCGCGTGCAACGCGGCAACGGGTTGCGTTGAATCTGAACTGCCCTTCTTCGCAGAGCCAGGCTCGAACTTCGCACTGACAGTCAACCCCTGCCGCATTACATGCGGCCTACCTGACTCAGCCCGACCTTACGTAGAGTGGTTGCTTGCAACCACAATCCCAAAACCAGACACCGTTTCTCAAACCAGACACTTTGTCCGATTCCAAGTGGCCAGCATCTTAAATCGTGGTTGCAAGCAACCACCCTACCCAGCTGGTATTCACCGCCCGGAGCC
>JABMPE010000116.1 GCA_013203845.1 Rhodopirellula sp.
CGCTCGACTCGTACGCTCGCGACGAAGCCCGTTCCGAAATCCCGACGCAGGCGATGCTCTTCGCAACAACCGAAGAATTACAGGTTCGAGCGGAAGCCATCCGTGACGAAATTGCCGACGTCCCCGGTTTGAGACTCAGCATCCGCGACGACGTCGCTCAGGTCGGCGGCGGATCATTACCAGCGGTCGAGTTGCCAACTGTCGTCATCACGCTGCGACATCCGAAACTTTCTGCTGACGCTCTGGCTCGCCGGCTGCGTACCGGTCGCATCGGCGTCTTTGCCCGCATCCAGAACGACGAAGTCCTGCTCGACGTCAGAAGCGTGCAGCCCGAAGACGACTCCCGCCTGGCGCTGGCCGTCCGCCTGATCCGCCCTGAAGGCTGATGCAGCATCGGCTGGTGGCTGATTTGGAGGAGCTGCGGCCTTCCCACAGGAGCTAAGAGAAACACAATGAACCTGTGACTTTACCAAGGCGCTGGGAGTGACCGGCGATGTGTCCTTCCGGGGAGTTACCGTCTTCAGACCTACAGACCATCGTCGATGTGTTCTGGATCCATGTGTAATGCGTGACAGGCTCTCAGGAAGCTGGCCGCTGACCAGGCCTGGTAGGCTTTGCCCATCGGACGTCCTGTGACACCGTGGTGCCATTCATTGAATTCCCACTCGTGAGTCGCTCCGGTGGCGCAGAGTCTGGCGAGTCCGACCAGTTCACGGCGAGCAATATCCTTCAGCCCCAGCTTGTGGATGTAACGTACCCAGAGTCCGCCCACGAATGGCCAGATTCCTCCATTGTGATAGTGGTTGGGCAGGTTCAGCAAATTCACTGTGAAATAAGGTTTCCATTCCGGATCACCGGCCTGAACCGGGGGATAAAGACACTTAACCGGACCGGGGTCATTCACGCCCACACCCCAAAGGAAACGAAACGTCATCAGAGCGCGGTCACGGTCGACGAGGTTCGTCAGATACGCCAGCAGGTTGCCAAACACATCGCAGCGCCAGCTGAAATTAAACGGCGTGATTTCTGCCACCAGGTAGCGGGCATCTCCCAGACCAAACTGGACATCACTGAAACTGGGCAGACGGTCGGTTGCGTTGTGAGGCTGAGTCGACGGCCAGAAGTTTCTCAGGATCACAACGCGAACGTGTTCAGCCCATTTATCGTAATCGGCAGCCTGTTGTTCCTCGTCAAAGTGACGCAACACTTTTGCATAGCACATCAGACATCGTTGCCACAGTACTTCGTCGTAGAGCACGTGGTAACTTCGTGCAAACAGGTCCGTCCAGTCTCCAGCTTCCGGGATTTCCAGCAGCCCGCAGTTGTTGGAATCGTGCGCACTGAGCCAGTCCATTGTTCGCTGCAGCTGGTGACGAAAATCTTCTGCGATCGACCAGTCACCAGTTGTTTCGCTATATCGCAACACCGCAAGAATCACCCACATTCCACTGTCGATGGAAGTAATTCCTCCGACACCTGAGTATTCCGGACAGTCGTTATCAATGCTGACGTTGGCCGGAATCTGGCCGGCGGGAGTTTGATGCGTCAGCAGTGTGCGCAACGTCGCCGCCTGGCATTGGCGAATGTCGGGATCATCCAGGTCGAGTGACCAGATAATTGTCATCGCTCCATCACGAGCCCAGACAGAACGATAATTTTCGTCGGTGCCATAGACCTGATTGTCATCCAGCGAGCATGCAGAAAAGCCTTTCGGAGTGATGTTCCGGCGCAGCGCTTCCAGGGCTTTCTGATAACTGAGTTGCAGCAGAGCCAGATCGTCAGGTGTCAAATCCCGATAGTGTTCTGGTTCAAACAGGAGTGGTTTACTAATGCGGTGAGGGCTGTTGTCTTCAGATTTCATTTCAGAAGGGTAGGTAAATCTTCGGCGAGTGTCCCGTGAGTTCATGTCCAGTGCTTTGGTATTTGCAGCCAGATGTGCATAATGCACGACGCTTGAGGCGTCCCGGTGGCTCGAACCGTGGATGCCGCAGATGCCTTGGAGTGTTGGCGTGATTTTCCAGTCGTGTTGTCTATCGGTAAGCGAGTCGCGTTCAGTCGCGGCTTGTCCTGGACACTGCAGATTCGACTGTGAGAGAAGGCGTGTTGCTGTTCGCCGCCCAATCTGTCGCGTCATATGGGCATATCTCATTCGCGAGGACTCTTGAACGGAGAAACACGCCAATGTCGACACAGACGCTTTCTGCCCAACGGATCATGATGATTTCGACTCATGGGTACGTCGCCGCGAAACCTGAACTGGGCAAACCAGACACCGGTGGTCAGGTCGTCTTCGTGCTCGAACTCGCCAGGCAACTGGGACGACTTGGATACTCCGTTGATGTGTTTACGCGTCAGTTTGAGAACCAGCCGCCCACAGAGTTACTCGATGAAAAAGTCCGCGTCGTGCGGATTCCCTGTGGAGGTCCCGACTTCATCGGAAAAGAGACATTGTGTGAACACATACCGGAGTGGGTCGAGAGAGCTCTTTGTTATATCGAATCCAAAGGATTGAAATACGGATTCATTAACAGCCATTACTGGGATGCTGGTCTGGCTGGTCAGGCTCTGGCGAATCAGTTGCATATTCCACATCTGCACACACCGCATTCCATTGGAGCCTGGAAGCGGGAGAACATGGATGGCACTCCGGAAGAACTGGAGCGAAAGTACAATTTCAGCACGCGTGTGCGGGAAGAAAAAGTGATCTATGACGAATGCGATCTCGTGCTGGCTACAACTCCTCAACAACGCGACCTGCTGCAGGAAGGCGAGTATGAAATTCCAGTCGCGAAGATTCGCGTCATCCCTCCAGGTTACGACGATACTCGTTTTTACCCCGTCTCCAGAGGGTCACGGCAGGCGTTGAAGCGGGATCTGGATGTGGAATTTCCTGTCGTACTTGCGCTGGGACGAATGGCTCATAACAAAGGGTACGATCTGCTGATTCGATCCATGCCACTGGTGCGCGAACGCATTCCGGATGTTCGACTGCTGCTGGCCATCGGTTCGACTGAGCCCAGTCAGCGCGAAACCGAACAGATGGACGAATTGCGGAAACTGGTTCGCGAGCTGCATCTGGATGACTGCGTTCTGTTTCGCGATTACATTCCGGACGATCAGCTCGCTGACTACTATCGGATTGCCGATGTATTTGCTCTCAGTAGTCGGTACGAGCCTTTCGGGATGACAGCCGTTGAAGCGATGGCCTGCGGCACACCGACCGTGATTACGACCGAAGGCGGTCTGTGGGAACAGGTCACCTGGGGGCTGGAGTCGATTTATGCCAATCCCTATGACCCGATGTCGTTCGGACATTCGATCGCGGACGTTCTGCAGTATCCACGCGTCTCGGATCAGATGTCAAAGTATGGTTCGCAGAAGGCTCGTGCTCGTTTTACCTGGACGGGCATCGCTCAGCAGCTTCTGCGAGTTGTCGAAGACGTCGAACCACGATTTCGCTTCGCCGACTCTGACCAGGAGATGTCTGGTCCACGCGCGGCATGGGCGGTCGATCCATCGGAGGAAGAGTTGTGGAAAAAGAGTACCTCCTGATCAGCGATGTCGATGGCACGTTGCTGGGTGATGATCTGGCCCTGTCGGAATTTGTGGACTGGCTGGCACCGAGAAGAGAGCGGCTGAGAGTCGTCTACAATTCGGGGCGTTTCTGCAAGTCCGTGATGGAATCCGTCCGCAATACCCAGCTTCCAACGCCGGATGCGGTGATTGGAGGCGTTGGTACGGAGATCCGGTTGTATCCCGGTGAAGAGATATTGGATGGCTGGCCTCAAACCGCAGGTTGGGCAGCTGATACTGTGCGCGGGACGCTCTCCGGACACGATGGCGTGAAACTTCAGCCGGAAGAGTTTCTGTCCGAACACAAAGTCAGCTACTACCTGCACGAAGCGACTGACGAGCAGCTGGCGTCGATACGTCTGCTGCTGAATTCCGCGGACTGCCCGTCTCAGGTCATTTACAGTTCACAGCGGGATCTGGATGTCATTCCACAGGGTGTGGACAAGGGGAGTGCTGCAAGG
This sequence comes from Rhodopirellula sp., assembly GCA_013203845.1. GTDB lineage: Bacteria > Planctomycetota > Planctomycetia > Planctomycetales > Planctomycetaceae > JABMPE01. The sequence goes on from JABMPE010000116.1 coordinate 4,035, forward strand.
TTTCTTGCCAGATTTTGGAACATACCGGCAGAACATGTGGCCGTCAGTGGCGATACGGGCAACGACCTGTCGATGTTTCAGCAAGGGTTTCGCGGAGTGGTTGTCGGTAATGCTCACGAAGAATTGCGATCGTTAAAGGGACCTCACATCTTTCACGCGACGCGCACTCACGCGGCTGGAGTGCAGGAAGGCTTATCGCACTGGTTTCCTCTTTAGCCGTCCGTCGCAGCTGCCGACCGATCGATTTTCCTGAGTCTGATATCCGGAGTCGGCTTCCTGATTCTGACGAGCGGAACATTTGCGACTGAACCTCAGGTTCAGTCGCCCGCTGCGAACCTTGACTTTCACAGGGCGACAGGTCTGTACCTGTCAGCGGAGTAGCGTTTGTCCGGAGTTCGTGTGAGCGATCCGCGTCGTTCGACCGGTGAAGGGGATGCCTTTCTGCGAGACTGGTCATCACCAATTCGCCGCATCCTGCTACAACTTGATACGACTGCAATGGCAACTCGACTTTTCTGAGCCCTCTTCTAATGCCTCCCGAGACTTCGATTCAATCGCCTGCCGCGCCCGGTGCTCCTGGCCTCGACAAGGTATCCGCTGTTCTTCCGGGAATTTCTCACGGAAAAACGATCATTTTTGCTGGCTGTCTCGGCATGACCTACACGCAGTTGACGCTGTGTCCTGCCGGTATTGCCTTTGCGCGTCATCTCGGCGGATCAGGACTGCATATCGGAATTCTGGGAGCCATCCCGACAGGCATGCTGTTTCTGCAGTTTCTGTCGGCCGTCGTTGCAAACCACCTGGAATTCCGACGCGGACTCTGGATGGCGGTTTCCATTGTTCAGCGGCTTGTTTTACTGCCGGTTGCGCTGGGGCCCGTGCTGTTTCCGAATGTGTCGCCCACATTCTGGTTATGGGGTTTTCTGGGACTTTCAGCGGTGAATCATGGTCTTCTGCACTTTGCGACGCCGTTATGGATGTCATGGATGGGCGATTATCTGCCGCGCAACCAGCTGAGTCGTTTCTGGGGAGTGCGGCATCTCTGGATGCAGTGGGCGGGTGCCGCCTCGTTGCTGTTCGCTTCCTGTTTGATGCAGTCGTATGGCCAGCAGATTCAGATGGCGTTTGCCATACTGATTGTCATCGCCGCGGTGCCTGGGGTGGCCGACATCCTGTTGTTCTGGCCCGTTCATGAACCGCCCGTGACGAAGATTGCCGAAACCCGCATTCGCAAAGTGCTGTCGGAACCTTTTCGAAATCGCGATTTCCGATCGTTCATCAGCTTCATGAGTTTCTGGCATTTTGCCGCGATGGTCGGTGCTCCGTTTATCAGTCTGTTTCTACTGGCTGAAGTGGGGATGTCGCTTTCCCGGCTGCTGCTGCTCTGGGTGTTCTGCTGGGTTGGCGGGGCTGCGTGTTCGGCCAGAATCGGCGGGCTGGCCGAGCGATTCGGTCATCGCCCGATTCTGATTCTGTGCACGTTGCTGAAATCTTCCAACATGATTGCGTTGATCCTGGTTCCGAACGATCCGGAGACCGCATTCCTGATTCTGGTGCCGGTGTTCATTCTGGACTCGATACTGAACGCCGGCTTTGTGGTCGCGACAAACGGCTTCATGCTGACGAAATCTCCGTCGGGGAACCGCACGATGTTTATCGCCGCCGGCACGGCTTTGGCCGGCTTTGTTGGTGGCGTCACCTCTGTTGTCTGCGGTGGGCTACTGACCTGGTTCAACCTCGACACGGTTGTGTTTGGGGTGCCTTTGAGTTCCTACCGTATGCTGTTTCTGGTGAGCATTGTGTTGCGAATAGCCAGTCTGCTGCTGGCCGTGCGAATTCGGGAGTCAGATTCTCACGGAACGCGGCACGTTGTCTCGCAGCTGATCGGAGCAACTCCGCTGCGACTGATCCATTTTCCGGTGGGGTTGTTTCGGTCGGAAACATCGGACCGGAATGCCGAAACAGCGGCAGCCACTGAGAATACTTGAATCAAATTTCGAGTGTTATGGACTCGTTCTCGCCGCCGTCGAGGTGGCCGGAGTCAGAAACTGCAGGCTGCGGACCTGAGCGATGTCCTGGCCGCCGAACTGTTCCACCAGTTGGCTTTCGACCGCGTACACAAACGCGACCTGCCGTCCATCCGGAGCGGCACACAGGTAATAGAACCAGTGCATCGGGACGTCTCTGGCAACACCAGTTGCGGTGACGCGGTACAGCCAGAGTCCGTCGGTTGTCGGAATCTGCTCGGCCTTTTCAATCTTACGAAACTGACTGCCTAGAGCAGTCTGGATGTCTGACTGAAACTGCGGCTCGGGAGTGTGGCTTCCGGCGGCGGCCTGTGGAACCGGCGAAACGTTGCACTGAGCAATCAGGCTTCCGTTACGAAGGTAACGCAGCACGGCGACATCTTTGGTCTGATGAAAAACGTGCCAGTCGCGGTCGCAGGCGAACGTCAGATTCCAGGGACACGAAAACGCCAGAGCGAGCTGGTCGGCTTCCGGGCTGATCGGAATCGCGTCAGTCACCGAGTCAGTCAGGCCGCCCTTCACACCGGAAAGCTGTCGATCTATGTAAACGGTCGCGGTGACGTTCATCCCTGGGCTGACGGCTCCGACGGTTCGCTTTTCCTTCTGAGTGATCTTTGCCTGACGAATGTGTCCGGCTTTGCGGTCCCAGGCGATCTGCCCGTCGATTTCGATGTTGGCGAACGCCCCCAGCGTCGCTCCTTCCACGCCGCCGGAAACCAGGATGACGACGTACTGGTCGTCGATTTTGCTGACCGTACATTTGAGTGTGCTTTTCGAAACGGCTTCAATGCCGGTCAGCATCGGAAGAGTCCAGTAGGCAGGCTCCCACGCCGAGCCTTGTTCAACCGACGTGGATGGCAGCAGCGCGGCCAGAGCCAGACTGTCACCGGGGGACCGCAGCAGTTCGACCGCCAGGTATGACATGTGAGTGTCCGGCGACCAGACTTGGATCCCTGTGCTGGTTCCTTCAGCCACGATCTGGCGCGAGTTGCCGGGCAACTGGTTGACCGTCTTCTGACCATCGATCGTGATGTCGGCCTCGGCGAGCTGGTAACGTCGCAACGAGCGAAATGCATCCGCATCCTGCCCGCCCGCTGGCAGACGCCGTTCGAGGAAGCTGAACTTGCCATCGACTTCCAGCTTCAATCCGGTCGGCTTTTGAGAATCTGCAGTCGGCCCGGAAGCGGCTGCTGGCTGCGACGACGTTTCGATGTGCCCGTTGACCTGCAGTCGGGCGCGGACAGAAAAAACTCGCTGATCTGTTGCGGGCTCGCTGACCGAAATTGGCTCAGCGGCTTCCAGACCGGAGTTGAGCGCAAGCAGTACGAGCATTCCAGCAGCAGGAGCCGCCGCTCGCCATCCGTGTCGACATGTCTGTCCCAGCCGATCCATGGCGGGTTTCCTTCATTTGATTCTGCAGGCCATTGTCTTCAGCAAAGATTTCTGAAGCCCAAACGTGGTAGCAGAGCCAAAGTGGCGGTTTCGGGCAAGATGAATCGCAAATGTACCTGCAGGAATTGTTGACGCGGTGAGCTTTCCGTAACGACCGACTCGGAAATCCAACAAGAACGTTGAATCGTCGGATCCCGGCAGCCTGACGGCTACCGCTCGCCTGGCGAGAGTCGTGGGGCCGCCAATGTCTCAACGTTGTTCGCGAGGGCGATAATCAGCCACGACACAAATCTCGCCTCGGTTGAGTGAGCCTTGCAGAGTCGATTATAGTCAAACGCATTCGCTGGCGTTGATTTGTGTGTCCCGCCTGATGACTAATGGCACTTGATGAGTGTCCTTCCCGCCCGCGGCTTCTGGTCTCTCAATCCCCTTCCCGCAAGGAAAACCACAATGCAGAAACCTTCCCACTTTACACGTCGTGATTTTCTGACAACGACAACCGCCGGGGCCGCGGCTGTTTCGTCAGGAGTCTGGACCGGAGCCGCATTGGCCGAATCGAAATCGGCCAACGAAAAGCTGGTCATCGCCTGCGTCGGGACAGCCAACCGAGCCCTGGCGGACATTGACGGCGTTGCCGGAGAAAACATCGTTGCACTCTGCGATGTCGATTCGAATTATCTGGAACGGTCGAAAGCACGGTTCAAAGACGCTCGAACATACGCCGACTATCGAGAGATGATCGAGGCAGAAGCCGATAAGATTGATGCCGTCGTCGTGGCGACTGCGGACCATAGCCACGCTCCGGCGTCGATTCGGGCCATCCGAAAAGGGCTGCACGTTTACTGCGAAAAACCACTGACTCACACCGTCGAAGAGGCTCGCATTATTGCCGAAGCCGCTAAAAAACATGGCGTCGCGACACAGCTGGGAACGCAGATTCATGCTCAGAATAATTACCGGAGAGTGACGGAGATCATTCAGTCGGGCGCGATCGGAGACGTGACAGAGTGTCACGTCTGGGTCGGTAAGGGTTGGGGAGGCGGCGAGCTTCCTGAGAAGGCCGATGAACCGCCGAAGAATCTGAACTGGGATCTGTGGCTCGGACCAGCTCCGGAACGTCCCTTTGCCGCCGGTCGTTACCATCCAGCTCAATGGCGACGCTGGTGGGCCTTCGGCCAGGGAACGCTCGGCGACATGGCCTGCCATTACATGGACCTGCCGTTCTGGGCTCTGAAACTTCGACACCCGACGAACGTCGAAGCGGAAGGCCCGGAAGTACATCCGGAAACGTGTCCGCTGGGACTGACTGTCCGTTACAAGTTTCCTGCTCGAGAAGGTCTGCCGGCAGTCAGCCTGACGTGGCACGATGGCAACCGGATCCCCAAAGAGATTGCCGGTCAGCGAGTGCCTGGTTCCGGGGTCATGTTTGTGGGTTCCGAAGGCATGATGTATGCCGATTACGGTAGCTACAAACTCTTCCCACAGGAGAAGTTTGCAAAGTTCGAGCCGCCAGCACCGACGATTCCAAACTCGATCGGCCATCACGCCGAGTGGATTAAGGCCTGCAAAGACGGCTCACCAACGACGTGCAACTTTGACTACTCGGGAGCGCTGACTGAATCCGTTCTGCTGGGCAACGTCGCCTACCGAAGCGGCACGGCTCTGGAATGGGATGCCGTCAATCTGAAAGTGACCAACAGTCCGGAAGCCGACAAGTTCATCCGCAAGGAGTACCGCAAGGGCTGGGAATTGTCCTGATCAACAAATCCGCCCGCGGTTTCAGAGACGAATTGCGATCTCGCAGGCGTCGCCGAATCCGACCAGGTTGCTTCTGCCGTCACCGCCCTTGGTGCGGCAGGAGCATCAGGTCGATTCCTGCTGGAAATTTCTCACAGCAAATCGCCGATGCCTTTTGCTTACTGGCTCTTGTCGTTGTCAACTTCAGGTTTTTCAACAGCCGGAACAGCATCGGCGGTTGCGTCGGCTGGTTTCGGGTCGTTGGCTTCTTCCGCTGGTGCCGCGGCCTCTTTTGTGACTGTGGCTGAAGCAACAGGTTTTGAGGACTCGGCGTCGGGCGTCGACTCTTCGGGCATCGCTGCGGTTGTGGCTGGCTTGGCTGTCTCGCCCGCTTTCGGATTGGCTGGCTTTGCCGTGGCCGGTTTTTCGACGTCTGGTTTCGCAGGGGCGGGCAATGGCGTTTCCGCAGGTGCGTCTTCAGGTTTTGGAGGGGCTGCCGGACCGTCTTCCGCTGCTTCGGTTGTGGCGGCTGCTTTGGGGGGATCGAGTCTGGCGATGACGACACTCTGGCGAAGGTTCTGGCCGACTTCCAGACGAAGAGTTTCATCAGCCTGCTGCATGAGCAGGAAATCGTCACCGATACTCAACACGACCGCGTCAAAGCCGGCGTACTTCAGGTCGTCTCCTTCGTGAAGGATCATCTTCGTGTTCGTTGATTTGTCTCGCAGCCATGCTTCGGGAACAGCGTCTGCGGAGACCACGCCTTCCATGAAGGTGAGCTGGGCTTTGTCGTCCTGTACGGTGACTTTGACCGCTGCCGTGACGGTTTGAGCCGGAGAGCCAGCGTCGGTCACCGTCACGTTGATCGTCACTTCGCCAGGTTCACCAGTTGCGGGTGGGGTGTAAGTCAGCTCTTTCGTTTCGACGTTGAAGGCCGCACCTTCGGGGGCTCCGTCGGCGAGGGCAAACGTCAGTTGCTCGGCAGGAGTTTCCGGATCCGTTGCGGCCAGTTTCGTCGTGATGGCCTGGCCCAGCGTGGCGACCAGGTTTTCGGGAATGGTAATCACCGGTGGTTTGTTAACGTCGGACAGAGTCAGCTTGAATTCGGCTTCGATCGGCGTTTGAAGTCCGCCGCCAGTCGCTCGAACTTTGATGGTGTAATCTCCGGCGGCGAGTTCCGCAGGCGGTTCCCAGTTCAGTTTTCCAGCTTCAAAGGTCATGCCATCGGTCAGCCCGGAAAGGAGTTTGAAGTCAACCTCACCCGCGGTCGTGTCGATTCCTGTGACTTTCGGTTCGAGCGAGATTTTCACGCCACGTCCGACGCTTTTCTCGCCAATCAAATCGAGACGAGGACGGTACGTAGCTGGTTTGGCAAATGGATTCTTTTTAATCAGCGCATCGTACTCGGTAATGGCGATGTCTTTGAAATCGGGATGAACGACGGAAAGCTCGACGATGTCGTTGCTGGAGGCTTCAACGGTCTGCCCTTCGTCGAGTTTCAGGGTCAGCTTGTTTTCATGCACGTCTTCAACGCTGTAATAGTTCTGTCCGATTCGCAGTTCGAACGGTGCGGCTTTGGGGAATTCGGCAACGGATTCAACTTCCAGCTGAGATGGATTGTCGTTGTCACCGATCGAGACGACTGTTGTTCGCGGAAACAGTGTTGGACCTTTTTCCTCAGCGTCGCGCAGGGCAATCGCTTCGGCGGTAATTCGAATATTCAACAGTGGTCGTGACGAGTTGTTGATGGATTCTGCCGCCAGGCTCGAAATGCGATGCAGCACGTTGGCTCGGTGAAAGCGGTAGAGAAAATCCCGCAACTGCTCGACCGTGCCTTCGCCGGTGACTCGAAGTCGAACGGCGACGTAGCTGTTGTCGCGCGAGGGGGAAATGCGCTCGGGAGTGACCTCCGCATTTTTAAAGTCAGCGACGATTTCGGCGAGATCGGTCAGCCACTGCTGATAGGCGAGGGCTCCCTGCGCGGAATTTGAGGAGAGGCTCTGCTCCTTGAAAGCCCGCATGGACTGGAGACTGGCGCGAGCCATGTCGAATTCGCCAATGGTCTTTTCGAGTTTGGTGGCTGCTCGTTCGAGGGCCTCTTCCTGTGCGACAACCGGGCCCCGGAAGGCTTCCCAGATCCAGGGGATGACGACAAAAAGTCCCACGCTGACGAACAGGACTGAGGCCAGTAATTTTTCGCTTCGTTTCATGAATCACGTCTCTGTCACAACGGACGGGTGACGGTTCGCTGAGGCTTTGCAAAAACTCGTACTCAACGTCTGTCTGAAATCTGACACATCTGGACTCGGCAACTCTGCCGAGTCGACTCCGTTTGCGGAGGCTTCGCCACGATTGTCCAATGATAGCGTCAGAACCAGATCGTCGCCGATCAGAATCCCGCGGCACAACGACAAAACTCCATCCACAATAACGATTTAGCGGTCCATCAGTGGAGAACGCGTGTTTGATTACTCTCTGGCAGATTCGGCAGAAAGTGCCCGTTGAGAAATCATCCGCATCCCAGAGGGGATCTGATGACTCCCAGGCGAATCCACCGTGTGGAATCGTGGAAGGAATTACAGATCCGCTTAAACAGGGGTTGGTGTGCCGGCAGGGTAGCCAGCATATGTCGGAGCAACCCGTGTTTAACAGAGTCAATGGTCAAAAATCCGGTACGAAACGCTGTTACGTGAAGGTAACGGTTTGTCACGACTGGCCAATGAGTCTGGTGGTGACGTCACGGAAGCCAAACACTGGGTTTGGGGTTGGAACCCGGATCCATTCACCGAGGTAGTGTCATGTCGGGGTGGTCTGACACGGGAAGCTGGTGATGACGATCTGGCAACCGCGGATGATTGCAGGTTGTATGGCCAGCGAGATTGCACGAGTCGTCAGCAACCGGCTGACACTTATTGTTGCAGGCAATGGATCGGAGCTAGCATGATTGAAGTAATGCATATTCCTGTTCAAAGCATGATCATTGACCAGCATCAAATTGGGCAGTGTATGTCTACAAATGAAATTCAGAGCGGCCTGATAATGAGGCTCCATAAAACACTCTCAGCGATCCTGATGGCGATGGTCATTCTGTCCGCCGTCGCTTTCGATGCAAATGCGCAGTTTTCGCGAGGTGGTCGTGGCGGTCCGGATGGCGGACGAGGATTTGGTGGTCCTGGCGGCGGCAGCAGTCCGCTGGAGCTGCTGCGCCGCGACGAAGTCAAAGGTGAAGTCGGCCTGACTGAAGATCAGGAGAAGGCCCTCGGAGAGCTGCAGTCCGGACTTCGCGACAGTCCCGAATTTCGTGACATCATGGACCGGGTCCGCACAGCCGCCAGCGACGAAGAACGCCGAGCCATCTTCGGGGAAATGCGGACAGTGATGGATAAGAAGATCGATGCCATCATCAAGCCGGACCAGCGAAGCCGACTCAGTGAGCTCTCGCTGCAGCGTCAGGGCATGAGGGCGTTGACTGACGCGAGTACGGCTGGCCAGTTCAACATTACTGACGACCAGCGAGATAAAATCTCCGAGCTGAGCAGCAAATACGAAGAGGCTCGACGCGGAATCCGGTTCAATCGTGAAATGAGTGAAGAGGAACGTGACGCGCAGTCAGAAGCCTTGCGGGTTGAGTTCGAAAAGAACGCTTCAGCGATTCTCTCAGATCAGCAGCGACAGCTTTTTGAGCAGAAGAAGGGCAAACCGTTTGCCTTTGTGGATACTCAAGGCGGTCCTCCGTCCGTGACACGTCCAACGACTGTTCAAGGGGCTTCGACCGCGCTGACGCCAGCGGCGCTTGCTCCTCCGACTCCAGCTGGACCGCCGGAAGGTGAAACGGCGACCGTTTCGTTTGGGGCCGCTGCGGACGAGAAGGGGACGCCCGTCAAAGAGCTATCGTTCAATTTTCGATATGCTCCCTGGGCTGACGTGCTGACACTCTTTGCGGAAGCCGCCGGTTTGACGCTCGACCTGAATGCAATTCCGCCGGGATCGTTCAACTATCGCGACAGCCGCAAGTACACCCCGATCGAAGCGTTAGACGTGCTTAATGGCTATCTCCTGCAGAAGGGATTCATCCTGGTTCGCCGCGACGAGTTCCTTGTGGTTGTGAATATCGATCATGGCATTCCGCCAAATCTGGTTCCAACGGTGACTCTTGAAGAGCTGCCGTCACGCGGTCGCAACGAACTCATGACCGTGCTTATTCCACTGGAAGGGATGACCGCCGAAGAAGCGGCAGTTGAAAGTCGCGAGCTGCTGGGGCCGCAGGGCAAAGTGGTCGCGCTTAACAAAGCGAACAAAATCGTCGTGACGGATATCGGCAGCAATCTGCAACGAATTCATGGTCTGATTACAGGCTTTGAGGTGGAAGATGGCGACAAGGTGTTTCGGAAATTCGAGCTGCAGCACATCTCGGTTCTTGACGCCGATGCGATGGTCCGAGACCTGTTTGGGCTCCCGACTCGCGGCGTCGAAAACGTCAGTGGGTCGTCGAGAAGCAGCTATGATTCCCGGTCGCGATACGGCAGCAGCAGTTCCAGCAGCAGTTACTCGCGGGATCCTCGTTACGGCACGCCAGCACCGGCTGACCCGAATGCAACGGTGACACTGGCACTTGATGAGCGGACGAATTCGCTGCTGGTTACCGCGAGCCCGACAAATATCAAGATTGTTGAAGAAGCCATTAAGGCCGTCGATCTGCCGCCGATTGATGGTTTCGCCAGTCGTTCGAGTCGTGAGCCTTATCTGGAGGTCTACCAGCTTGCATCGGCAGACGCGATGGAAGTGACAAAGACGCTGAATGTGCTCTATCCGGGAACCGTACTCAATGAAGACGGTCGAACGCGGCGGATTCACATCAAGGCCAGTCAGGACGTGCATCGCGAGATTGCCGCGACCATCAAGCAACTGGATGGAGAAGGTTCCGGAGCGAGCATGATGGCTGTCATTCCACTCGGCAAAATGGACGCCTACACCGCAACAACTTCGATTAAGTCTTTGTTCTACGCCGACGGAGACAATGCTCCGATTGTGCAGCCGCATCCGTCTGACAATGCCTTGATCGTCCGCGGGTCCAACGAGCAGGTGACTCAGATCAAACTGCTCGTGACTCAGTTGGAACCCGGCGAAGCGGGTGGATACGGCGGCTCGGGAACTCTTCGGACCATTCCGCTTGGCGGTCGCAATCCGGAAGAATTCCTCAAGGCACTGGAGCGAGTCTGGAATGTACGAGGTCGCAACCCGATTCGAACAGTCGTCCCCTCTGCGACCGGTGCGATTCGCGACCGTCGCGTACCGTCTGCGGAATCACCATTCCGTTCGACTGAACCAGAAGCTGCGGCTCCTGGTTCGACTTCCAGGCCTGCGAAACCAGACGGTCCAGCATCGCCGGTTACCAAACCGAATCCATCCGCAGCGGCAGCACCTTACGAAGACGCATCGCCATCGAAGGCTGGTCGAGCATCTGCGGTTGCAGCAGCCTCGGGATTCAGCTCCGACCTTTTGAAATCCATGCCGGACGATCTGGCATTTGCGTTTACCGATCACCCTTTCAGCCAGGTTTCCTTTCAGAGCGACGATCAGGCTGCCTCGACATCAGAGAACGAACCCGCGACCAGTGATGCACAAGACGCCGCGTCAAACGATCAGGAACGGGATCAACTGCTACTTGATCTGGGGGCAGCGGAAGCCGCTCGTGACGGAGCTGCGGCTGGTTCTGACGCTCCGATTGCGATCACCATTCAAGGGGGAAACCTTGTCATTGTTTCGAACGATGAGGCAGCACTGGATCGACTTGAGGAAGTGATTGCATCACTGGCTTCGGCCATGCCGCCGAAGGTTCAGTGGACCGTGTTTTATTTGAGGTCCGCAGATGCAACTCAGACGGCTTCGATTCTGGAACGACTGTTTCCGACCAGTTCTGTCACGACCTCGCTGGGTGGTTCTGATGGCGGATTCATGAGTGAACTTTCTGGCGGACTTTCGTCGATGGGTCGCGGAATCATGGGCATGAGCGGGCTCGATTCCGTGCTGTCCGGGCCTCAAACTCTGAGGATCATTCCGGACGTTCGGTCGAACTCGCTGTTCGTCAGCGGGCCTCCTCACCAGATCGATGAAGTCGAAGATGTCCTCAGGATTCTGGACGCTTCGGAATTACCAGAACAACTCAGGGATCGGGCACCCCGGTACATTGCCGTTAAACATGCGCAGGTCGACGAAGTCGCGGCGATCATTCGAGACGTGTTCAAGGAAGAGTTGACTCCGCCAGCTCCCGCTCCGCAGAACCGAGGTGGTGGCGGTGGTGGTGCAAACCCGTTTGCTGCTCTGATGGGCGGAGGTGGTGGAACCGCAGCGGCTCCGAAAGTTCAGATGACTCTGGGCATCGATTATCAGAACAGTCGACTCTACGTGTCGTGCAACGAGCCGATGTTCCTGCAGGTTTCAGAAATGGTTGAGGAGATCGATGCTGCGGCACTGGGCGCTCGAAGAGCAATTCGTGTCGTGCCGTTGCAGCATGCCAGTTCGGCAATTCTTCAGCAGACAATCGGAGCGTTGATGCCGCGCGTCAACGTGAGCCGAAGCTCAACCAGCAGCCGCGCGTCATCCAATAGTGGTGGCTCTTCAGACTCGGATAACAATGATCAGCAGCAGGCTGCTGACCAGTTGCGGCAACAGTTTATTCAACGAGCCCTGCAAGGCGGCGGTGGGTTTCCAGGTGGCGGGGGTGGAGGTCGACCGGGCGGCGGCGGGTTTTCAGGCGGCGGTGGAGGTCGACCGGGTGGCGGTGGATTCGGCGGCGGTGGCGGACGTCCTGGCGGTGGTGGTGGACGTTCCGGTGGTCGATAGTTTGAATTCGGTCGGTCGAACACGTTTCAATACGCATGAACTGGCGGTGCCAGACGACTTGTCAGAATAGAGAAACCTGCAGGCTCGACGTCCTGACAACATTGAGCGTCACTCGTTGCGGATATTTCAAAACAAATTGCATAGGCCTGCAGGTCTACTACCCTGTCAGGAGTAGTCGGTCGGCTGTGAAATCCGGGCTCAGAAAGCTTTAACGGTTTGACAGGCGAAGCGACTGCTGTTTTGAGAGAGCAGACCAGTAATTTCTTTCTGCGGGCAATGATTCATGGAAATTAGCGAAGTACTCGTCCGGCACGGACTTCTGACGACCGATCAGCGAGATCAGGTCAAGCAGCAGTCGAACGGGCATCGGTTTGACAAAGCCGTCATCGAGATGGGCCTGTTGACCGAAGAGCAGACTCTGCAGGCGTTCGCTGAAGAGTTGGGAATGAAGTACGTCGAACTCAAAGACTTCACGATCGATCCCGAGCTGCTGAATCTGTTTCCAACCTCAACGATCTATCGACACTCGTTACTGCCACTCCGTCGTGAAAATGGTCTCGTCGAAGTCGCCACCAGCGATCCATTCGATCTGGAAGCGCTGGACGAACTCAGTTCGTTGAGCAATCTTCGACTGGAGCCGGTACTTGCTCGCCACGCCGACGTCGTGCAGTTTATCAAAGAGAAGCTGGGCGTCGGCGGCGACACGATTAACGAACTGGTCAAACAGAAGACGGACGACGACGACGATTACCTCGCCGAAGCGTCGCGGGCTGATGGCGAACTGGCCGAGATGGCTCAACAGGCGTCGGTCATTCGGCTGGTGAATGAGTTGCTGCTTGAAGCGCTGCAGCAGCAGGCGAGTGACGTGCACATCGAACCCGGTGAACGCGGCTTGCGGGTTCGTTATCGCGTCGATGGCATGCTGCGAGTTCAGTCGGTCCCGCCCGAGATCAATCAGTTTTACGCCGCGATCGTCACGCGTCTGAAGATCATGTCCCGGTTGAATATCGCCGAAAAGCGATTGCCTCAGGATGGTCGCATCGAACTGAAGGTGGCCGGACGGGATATCGACGTTCGAGTTTCCATCATCCCGATGCTGCATGGCGAAGGTATCGTCCTCCGAATCCTCGATAAGGGGCGGATGGTCTTTAATCTGAGCAGCATGGGAATGCCGGATCCGATCTATCATCCGTTTCAGAAGCTGATCAGCCTGCCGCACGGGATTGTTCTGGTAACCGGTCCAACGGGTAGCGGTAAATCGACGACACTTTACAGCGGTCTCAACGAAATCCGAAACGCCCATACCAAGATCATCACCGTCGAAGATCCTGTGGAATACCAGCTTGATGGTATCAGTCAGATTCAGGTTCACAGCCGAATCGGTCTGACGTTCGCTGCTGGTCTGCGATCGATCCTGCGTCATGACCCGGACGTGATTCTGATCGGCGAAATTCGAGACTACGAAACGGCAGAAGCCGCGATCCAGGCGTCACTCACAGGCCACCTGGTGTTCAGCACGCTGCATACAAACGATGCGGCGAGCTCATTTACCCGGCTGGTGGATATGGGTGTTGAACCGTTCCTGGTGGCCAGCACCGTCGAAGGTGTGATGGCTCAGCGACTGGTTCGCCGTCTTTGCATGCACTGTCGCGAATCGTATCAACCGACTCCGGACGAGCTGCCCAAAGATTTTCCGAATCGCGACATCCAGGAACTCTTCCGACCTGTTGGTTGTCGCGAATGTGGCGACACCGGATACGCCGGTCGAATCGGTGCCTACGAACTACTGATCAACGACGACACGATTCGGGAAATGTGCGGCCAGCGAGTCAGCTCGACCCGCATTCGTCAGTACGGAGTCGAACACGGGATGATCACGCTGAGGCAATGTGGATGGCTTCACGCTATGAACGGTACTACCAGTATTGAAGACGTCCTGAGAATTACCAAAGGAGACATCGTGTGAAGGTGAAAGGCAGCGGGCTGAGGTCAGAATTGTTTTCAGCCATTGTCCTTCACCCTTCATCTGTTCCCTCTTATGCCAGAATTTCAGTACACAGCGCGAGCGATGTCTGGTCAGGAAGTCCGAGGACTTCTGTCGGCTGGAACGGAGACGGAAGTCGTCTCGACGCTCTCTGCGCGCCAACTCTTTCCGCTCAAGATTGAACTGGCTGAGTCCGCCCGAAGCGATGATCGTCTGCGAGGCCGACGGGTCAAGGCTCGTGACCTGGCGACATTTTTTGCGCAACTCAGTGACCTGCTCCGGTCGGGAGTTCCACTGTTAAGATCGCTGGAACTTCTCCAGCGGCAGTCTCGTAATAAAGTGTTGAAGGTCGTCCTGCAGGAAGTCCGTGACGAAGTCGCCGACGGAACCCGGCTCGCGGACGCGTTGCGGCAGCACTCCAACGTTTTTTCAGAACTCGCTGTCAGCATGGTTCGAGCCGGTGAAGAAGGCAGCTTCCTGGAAGATGTGCTGCGACGGATTGCCGACTTTACGGAGCATCAGGAAGACCTGAAGGGCCGCGTTATCGGAGCGACGGTTTATCCAATATTTCTGATCGTTGTGGGCGGTTTCGTTCTCACGGTGATGATGGTCTGGTTCGTGCCCAAGTTCGAACCGGTGTTTCAGCGTCTGGAAGCTCGCGGCGAACTTCCCTGGGCAACGACAGCCGTCGTGGCGATCAGTGACACGCTGGGGAATTACGGTCTCGTCGTGGCTGGTCTTTTCGCCACGGCTGGATTTTTCGCGGTGCAGTATTTCCAGACGGACGAGGGGCGGCTTGTTCTGGATCGCGCCAAACTGGCAATGCCCGGTGCGGGTAAAATTTATCGAAGCCTGGCCATCGCCCGGTTCTGTAGAATTCTTGGAACGCTGTTAAACAATGGGGTTCCCATTCTCAATTCGTTACGAATTTCAAAAGACGCAACGGGCAACAAAATCCTGTCCAATGCAATTAGTGAGGCCAGCGAATTCATTTCTGCCGGGAAGACTCTCGCGGAACCACTCCGGGCGAGCGGCGAATTTCCCGAGGAAGCGGTCGAGATCATTGCGGTCGCTGAAGAAGCCAATAACCTGGAAAAAGTTCTGGTCGACATCGCTGAAAGCATGGAACGGCGCACGTACCGGTATCTCGAACTATTTGTGCGTCTGCTCGAACCAGCGATGCTGCTGGTGATGGCGATGTTGATTCTGTTTGTGATGCTGGGACTGCTGTTGCCGGTCCTGCAGAGTTCTTCCGTACTTTGATGACGCTGTTGTGTCTTCTCGTTCTGCGAGGAGTCGTTGAAACAGAAACGAAACTGAATAGAAACAAAACTGGTCACCCCGCCCCGAGCGTGTCTCGGACCGCCCACCTTCAGGAGAATGTTCCCATGAAAGTTCAACGAAACCAACGATCACCCCGTCGAGGCTTCACGCTGATCGAAGTCCTGCTCGTGCTGGCAATCATCGGCGTCATTGCCGCTTTTGCCGTTCCTCAGCTACTCGGTCAACAGCAGGGCGCCTACATCGACGCCACAAAAATCAAAATCCGTGACCTGGAAAAGAACGTGCAGATGTACGCTGTCAAACATGATGGAGTTTATCCGACCGGTGATGCCGAAACGGTCTTCGGCATGTTGATGCAACCGGGCACCGACAGGTCCGGTCAGGCCATGCAGCCGTTCATCAGCGAAATTCCGAAAGATGCGTGGGGGAACCCACTGTTTTTCGAGTATCCACCGAGTGGCAATCGCCAGGGGCTGATTGACAAACCAGCGATCTGGTCGGCCGGACCTGATCAGCAGGAAGGGTCGGAAGACGACATCATTAACTGGGCTCAGGATCTGTAAGGACGTAGGGTGCGTCTTGACGCACCACTGAAAGATGTGACGCCGTGGTGCGTCAAGATGCACGCGACTACTTCGTGTAAAAGTGCAGAACGATGCAACGTCTCGTTACCAGAAACTCGATGGCTTCACGCAGCGCCTACACGCTGATTGAAGTCATGCTGGTCATGCTGGTGATGGTCATTCTGACTTCTCTGGCGGCATCGCCTTTGATGCAGAGCTGGCGTGACCAGCGAACGGGATCGGCGACCGAGGATGTCAGAGCGATACTGGCGGGAACTCGAATTCTGGCACTGGATCGTGATGAAACGTGGCAGTTTGTGTTTGAACCAGGAGGAACTCATTACTTGCGGGTTCCTTTAACCGTTTCGGTGGAAAACGCTTCGGACGGGTCCGCAAATCGAGGGAAATATTCCGGCACGTTGCCGTCCGATATCAAGTTTGGTCAATCGAGCGCTGGCGCAGCCTCGACCGTGTCGTCCGAACTTTTGACAGGTCTGACCGACGCCGGTGAATTGAGCGGAGTCTCGTGGTCAGCTCCGGTGCTGTTTTACTCCGACGGAACTTCGTCGGAAGCAAAGATGGAAATTGTTGATGGATATGGCAACTCGCGAGAGATCTCGGTGAGGGATTTAACAGGAGGCGTCACGGTCAAGGAAGGCGCCAGCCTGCAGGCAGCATTGTGATGAATGCAACAGCAACGAAACACGCGAGTCGACTTGCGATGGGAGCCTCGCTCCGTCGAGGGTTCTCGTTGTTGGAAGTTCTGCTGTCGCTGGGCATTTTTCTGACAGCTTTTGTCGCTCTGAGTCAGCTCACCACAAATGGAATGAGGGCTGCCGTCGAAGCTCGTCTGACGACAAAAGCCATCCTGCGATGCGAATCGAAGATGGCCGAGATCGTCGCTGCGATTGAGCCGCTGGAAGATGTCGCCGATCAGCCGTTTCAGGATGACGCAGCATGGTCCTGGAGTCTGCAGACGGCGGACGGTCCTCATGCCGACCTGAAGAACATTACCGTCAGTGTTAAGCTGGAAGGGGCCAATCAGCTTGCCGGGACGAGCTTCTCGCTGACGAGACTGATTCGTGACCCGCTGGTTTACGAGATGGCGGCGACAGCAGCGGCTGCAGAAGAAGAGGCGGCATTGGATGGGGGGAGCCTGTGATGCATCGTCATTCTGCTCTTCAATCAATCACTGCAGCCAGGGGCTTCGAGGTCGTCAGCAGTCGTGCGCCGATGCTGCGGGCTCGCCGTCGATCTGCCTTTACTCTTCTTGAATTGATGCTGGCGTTGGGGCTGACCGTAACGCTTCTGACGGTTGTCTATTCGGCGCTGGAGCTGCACTGGCGTTTTTCGACGTTGGGACACGCGGAAGTCGAGCGGGCTCAGATTGCGCGAGCCATCCTGACAACTATCTCCGCTGATATTCGGTCGACGATGTATAGCGCGCCCATTGACGAGTATGTCGCCGACTCTGGCGACGATTCTGCAACCGACGACGGGACAGGGACGACCGGTACAAGTACGGACGGTACCACGTCGGACGCAACTTTCGACGCAACGCTGATCGAAGTGACCGATCCCGTTGATGCTTACTCGGGCAGCAGTATTGGCGTTTTCGGCGATGCAGTGTCTCTGGTTCTGCACATCAAACGTCCGTACCGACAGGCCGCCAGCGCCGACGAAAACACGCTCAATCCGTTCTCACAGAGTGACCAGAAATCCGTATCGTACTTTCTGGCCGGCGGCGGCGGTTCGCTGGCGTCGATGATGTCCGGGCAGTTTCAGACAACGCAGAAGCACGAGGATGGAATCGAGGGTCTGGCCAGAATGTCCGGCGATCGATTCACGCTGGGACTTGCCGATCAGCAGGGCGACATGGTGCAGCTGGCGTCACAAACCCGGTTGATGGCAGAGGAAATCAACTCGCTTTCGTTTGAATATCACGACGGAGTCGAATGGTTGACCGACTGGGACAGCGACATTCAACAGCGCGTGCCCAATGCGATTGGAGTCACCATCGGTTTTCGCGAACCCGCACACGCGAAAGGTTCAATTCTTTATCATCAGCCGAGCGAGTCGACGGATACCTACCGGATTGTGGTTCCGCTGATTGTTTCGAGCCCTTTTGAAGGGCTGGTCTATTGAATTGCAATCGTCATAAATACGGCTCGATGCAACTCCGGACGGTTCAAGACTTGACGGGTCAACGCGGCAGCGTGTTGATTCTGGTTCTGGTTGTGATCGCGATGTTGACGCTCGGGGCGTACAGTTTTTCCGAGATCATGGTTTCGGAGTCAGAAGCCACAGCGATGTACGGTCGTCAGGCGGAGACTCGCGCGTTTGCGGAATCGGGTATCGAGCTTGTGGCGGCTGTGCTCGCCAGTCCGGAAACCGAAGATGATGCCAGCCTCTACCACAACCCGGATCGTTTTCGCGCGGTGCTGTTACGCGAATCGGAGAATTCTCGCGGACGCGGATATTTTTCAGTGATCGCTCCGGTTGAATATGACCCGGCGGGCTCGCTGCTTCGCAACGGTTTGATCGACGAGTCGGGTCGACTCAATCTGAATCGACTGCTGAGCTTCGAACTGGATGCTGACCAGACGCGCGACATGCTCATGTTCCTGCCTGACATGACCGAGGAAGTCGCCGACGCCATACTCGACTGGGTCGACGACGACGAAACGCCGCGGACTTACGGCGCCGAAAGTGATTACTACAGCACTCTAAGTCCGCCCTATGAATCGAAGAACGGACAGCTCGAATCAATCGATGAGCTGCTCCAGGTGGCTGGCGTCACCGCAGACCTGCTTTACGGTGAGGACTCAAACCGCAACGGTCGTCTGGACCCGAACGAAAATGATGGTGATGCGAATGCACCGTTTGACAACGCCGACGGAATTCTGCAGCCGGGCTGGGCGGCGTATCTGACCGTCAATGCGAGAGAACTCAACGAGCGAGCGGACGGAACAAAGCGGACCTACATCAACAACGGCGTTCTTGACGAGCTGTATGACTCACTGGCGGAAGAATTTGACGAGGACGTTGCAAAGTTCGTCATCGCGTTTCGCATGAATGGGCCCTATGTGGATCCGAACGATCCGGCAGCGCAGGACGCCGCCAATGCCGGCACTTCTGCAAATTCCGGTTCATCCAGTACGAACTCGACCGGAAGCACAAGTGGCAACACAAACGGTGGTTCGACGACGAACTCGAATTCAAACGGAAACTCAAATTCAGGTTCGAGTGGTTCAGGTTCGAGTGGTTCAGGTCAGAATTCGCAGGGGTCGCTGGTGACTGCGGCTGCGGCTGTCGGAAACGCACTGGGTGGAGCCGTTCAGGGCACCGTCACTCGCGGAGGCATGGACCTTTCCAAAGGGGCGAAGTATGACGCCAAGTCAGTCTACGAGTTGGTTGGCGCTCAGACTGAAATCGAAGTCAATGGGCAGAAGCAACTACTTGACAGCCCCTGGTCAGCTGACTCGGGATCCATGCAGTCTTACCTGCCCGTCCTTCTTGATGCTCTGACCGTTGTCGAGGGGCCTGAACTATCCGGCAGAATCAACGTGAACCAGGCTCGTCAGGAGGTTCTGTTGGGCATTCCGGACATGACTGCAGAAATTGCTCAGGCGATTGTCGCATCTCCCATGATCGGCTCAAAAGGTGAAGCAATGGCGGATCAGGCTGCGTTGCGGGCCAACACCGGCTGGCTGGTTTCTCAGGGGATCGTCGACTTGCCGACGATGGTCAAACTCGATCGCTTTCTCACAGGGCGTGGACACGTCTTTCGAGCGCAAGTTGTCGGATTCTTTGAGGACGGCGGCGGGTATACTCGTCTTGAGGCGACTATTGATTCGACCGAGTCGCCGGCGAAGGTTGTTTCGGTGACTGATCTGACGGAACTGGGGCGCGGCTACTCGAAGACAGCGCTGACAGGAATCGTCGACGACACCGGTAATTGAGTTGCGATCAGAAAACCAATCACTCACTCAGAAGCATTGCGAATTTAGAAGTACCACGAATCAAGATGACAGACTGCGGCAGGGGAAATGGCGTTCCAGAGCTGACACTCACTACCGAATCTGGTAGCTGCAACTAGAAAGAACCACCATGTCTGATTTCCTTGCCATCGATCTTGAACCGCATCGAATTTGCGGTGTCGAAGCCGACGTCGATCGCGGATCGGTCAAACTCCGCAAAAACTTCTCGCTGGCTGTTCCCGAGTCCGTTTCGGATGACGATCCGCAGGGACTCGGCGAGTTGCTGAAAGTAGAACTCCGCCGACACCGCATCACTGCCTCACAGATTTGTATTTCGTTGCCGCGTGAAAGCGTCATTGTTCGGCATCTGGAACTTCCCGACGTCAGCGACGATGAACTGCCGGATCTGGTTCGTTATCAATCGGCCGCAAAATCTTCGATTCCGCTGGACCAGTTGACGCTGGATTTTCTGCCGTTGCCCCGCCGACCGGACTCCACCGTGCGTGACGTGCTCGTCGCGACCGTGCATCACGATCGAATCAAAAGGTTGCGGACGATTGCGAATGCGGCAGGCCTGGAACTTCTGTCAGTCGGTGTGTCATCCGTGGCGACCGCCGGGATTGTTGCCCTGGAAGAAAAACATCTCGATCACAACGTCGGCGATGTCGCCGTCGTCATCGCGCAACACGGCGATCGGGTTGAGATCTCGATCCTGGGCGAAGGTCATTTACACTTTACGCACTCGACTCAGGTCGTGCCCGGCGAAGGACTGCACCGACCGATTCTCGCAGAAATCAGCCGGTCTCTAGTTGCGTTGCAGAAACGATTGCCGGACGCGCGGGTGGTACGTTGCTGGATGGTCGGCTCGCCGGACGAAAATGCGAAACTTGGAGACGCGATCGGCGAACGATTCCATTGCGTGATCAGGCAACTGGATCCGTACCAGTGTCAAGGAGTCACACTCGATTGCAAGCCAGTTGACGAACCACACGGAGCGTTCGGCGGTCCGATCGGTCAGCTCGTTAGCCGGTCACTGGAAGTATCGTGCGCTGTCGACTTTCTCAGCCCGCGCCGACCGACCGAAAAGAAAGACTACTCACGCGTCAGGAAGTATGCAGGAGTCGCTGCCGTTGCCGTATTACTAATCGGGATGTCGGTCTATCAGGACATCGTCGTTAGAAAACTCGAAGCGGCAGTGGCAGTGGCTACCAGGGACGAGAAGGAGCAGAAAGCGTTGCTCAATGAACTGGAACCGCAGGTCAAGGTGGCCGATTCCGTCAAAGAATGGGCATCGTCCCGAGTTAACTGGCTTGAAGAAGCGGATATGCTGACAAAGACGATCGATGGTACTGAGCGTCACTACCTGACGAAGATTCAGTTTGGTGAAGGAAACCGTAAAGAACGAGGCACGGTGACGGCCTCCGGTTACGCGAAAGAACGGTTCGATATCGAGGGGCTGAATGCTGAATTGATGCAGAGAACTGATCTGGAAGTAAACGCAAAGCCGATTAAAAATTCCGGTCGAGACGGAGATTATCCGCAACAGTTTGACCTGGATCTCAAACTGAAGCATCAGAAAGCAAAGGCCGCCAAATGATCAGAGTTCAATTCGCGATCATCGGCGTTCTGACTCTGTTGGCACATGGGCCAGCGTTTGCCCAGTTCGACCGCGGGGGCGATCCACGGGAAATGGCCGACCGCTTTTTCGGGATGATGGACCGGAATCGAGATGGCCGTCTGGACGAAGACGAAACGCAGCGACTTCCGCCGCCGATGCGCGATGCCATGCAGAAAATGGGGGCCGACTTTCGCCGTGGAATCTCCAGCGGCCGGTTCAGTGAGATGCTTCCTCGGGCGATGGAAGAAATGCGTCGCAGCCGTGATTCAGGTGGCTTTGGTGGACCTCCAGGTGGTGGTTTCGGTGGACCGCCGGGTGGCGGTTTCGGCGGGCCTCCAGGTGGCGGTTTCGGAGGGCCTCCAGGTGGTGACCGAGGCTATGGTGATCGCAGCCGCGGAGACGCTGATCGTGGCGATGGGCGTGGTTCCAGTGACTACCGGCGAGATGACGGCCGGTCTCGTGACAGCCGTAATAGTTTCAGCTCGCGTGGCGACAGCCGAGGGCGTTCGAGCCGCAGTGCTCCCCAAGCGCCGCCTCGAGTGACGGTTGATCTGCCGGAATCATGGAAGGTTGCCGACCTCGACAGGGACGGCCAGATTGGGCTCTATGAATGGGACCGCAAGAAATACAGCGAGTTCTTTACACTCGATACCAACCACGACGGCCTGTTAACACCTCGCGAAATTTCACGGGCATCAGGGTCCAGTCCTGCACCAGCAGCAGCGGTGGCTGCGACGACGGTTTTGCCGTCAGGTTCAACTTCCACACCAGCTGCAAAACCGGTTGCAGCCACTCCGTCCGGCGCTCCACTTGCGGCGGCTGAATACGATGAGAAAAGTGCGGAAGGTCGCTGGGCCAAATATGTGTTCGGTCGACTGGACAAGAACAAAGATGGCTCATTATCTGAAGACGAGTGGAACGCCAGCGCGAAGACGCGAGACAGCTTCAAACAGCACAACGCTCAGATCACGTTTCCGGCGAAATTCGAAGCGTTCGCAGGCCTGATGGTCGCCGTCCAGCAAGCCGATCGGAAGAAGTAACGTGGCTGGAAATTCGATCTTCAGGTGCGTCGACTCGATTTAACCGTCAGCGATTCCGGGCGTGTTGCCAAACAGCGATGTCAACTCTTTGGCGACTCCCGACTTCGAATCGGTCGGCAAAGCGGGTTGCGGTGACCGGCGACAGATAAACTTTCCGCTGGCTTCCTTCCCATTGCTGTGACCGTTGCCGCAGTACTGTCGAGAATCCGTTTCACATCTGACTTGAAAAGCCGCGGAGTCATCTGCGACTGCTGTTGTCGCGATCCTGGGCGGGAGGGCGGTCGCGGGATTGATTCCGGGTTCCGTCTTCTTTACGGCGATGCGAGGACGGCGGCGATTCTTGAAGGTCCACAAGGCCCGGTACGTGATACGGATGGTCGGAGTCCACTTCGAGCTTCTGCTGAATGTGCTGCTCGATCGCCCGCCACTGGTCGATGTCCTCCGCCATGCAGAATGTCAGGGCGACGCCTTTCTGACCAGCGCGACCCGTCCGCCCGATGCGGTGTACGTAGGAGTCGCACTCGCCGGGCATGTCGTAATTAATGACGTGCGTGATGCCATCAACGTCGATGCCTCGTGCCGCCAGGTCCGTCGCGATAAGCACCAGAGTCTTCCCCTGTTTGAAATCTTTGAGGATTCGGGTGCGTGCGTTTTGAGACTTGTCGCCATGAATTGCTTCTGCCGGAATGTCGCGTTTATTCAGGTCTTTGGCGACGCGGTTGGCTCCCTGTTTGGTCCGTGTGAAGACGAGGACGCGACCGACCGGGCGGCGAATCAAAAGATGACTCAACAGCGAGATCTTCTTTGGATATTCGACGAACATGATTCGCTGGTCGACCAGATCGCTGGTGGACGTTCCGTGATCGTCCGGCGTCACATCAATGCGGACA
>JABMPE010000017.1 GCA_013203845.1 Rhodopirellula sp.
GTTTCGGAGCGGAAGTCAAACGGCGCATCATGCTCGGCGTGTTCGCTTTGTCGGAAGGTTACAGCGACCAGTACTACCTGAAAGCTCTGAAAGTGCGGCGGTTAATCCGCAACGACTTCGATGCGGCCTTCGAAAACGTCGACGTGCTGGCCGGACCGACCTGTCCGACACCTGCCTTCAAGATCGGCGAACTGGTCGACGATCCGCTGCAGATGTACCTGTCAGACATCTGCACGATCAGCGCGAACCTCGCCGGCATTCCCGGAGTGTCCGTGCCGGCTGGCTTCAGCAGCAGTGGCCTGCCCATTGGTCTGCAACTTCTGGCTGGACCGTTCGAAGAAGAGAAACTGCTGCGAGCCGCTCGGATGTTCGAACGCGAAACGGACTGGCACACGAAGCGTCCGACCATTGGCTGACAGCCAGTGGCACACTTCAAAGTAATTTACAGCTCGGTAATACGCTTACTCTTAAAACGCCGAATCCGCAGACGAGAGTCGACATGGAATTTACACCGATCATCGGACTCGAAGTTCACGTTCAGCTGCTGACCAAATCAAAACTGTTCTGCGGCTGCGCGAACCTTTTCAACCCGGACCATCCCAACGTACAGACATGCCCGGTGTGTCTGGGGCTGCCCGGTTCGCTGCCGGTGATGAATCGGGAAGCGTTGCGACTGTCTCAGAAAACGGCGATGGCGCTGAATCTGCACCTCGCAAAATTTACCAAGTGGGACCGCAAGCAGTATTACTATCCTGACCTGCCGAAGGCTTATCAGATCAGCCAGTTCGATCTCCCGTTCAGCTACGACGGCTGGGTCGAAGTCACGCTGCCCTCGTCCGGTGAGACCACTCGGGTACGACTGATTCGAGCACATCTCGAAGAAGACGCCGGCAAGAACATGCACGACGAATCCGGTCGCGGCGGCGACAGCAAGGTGGACCTCAACCGCACAGGAACGCCGCTGCTGGAAATCGTGTCTGAGCCGGATATCCGCTCAGCCGAAGAAGCCCGCGTGTTCCTTGAAGAGTTGCGACTGCTGCTGCGCTACATCGAAGTTTCCGACTGCAACATGCAGGAAGGCAGCCTGCGCTGCGACGCCAACGTCAACCTGCACGTTCAGGAAGAGGGCGAGACGATCCCGACACCGATTGTCGAAATCAAAAATCTGAACAGCTTTCGCGGAGTCGAAGCGGCGGTCGAATACGAAATCAAACGCCAGGTCAAGGTCTGGCAAACCGATCGCCAGCGACTGGGTGATGTCCCTAAGGAAACTCGCGGCTGGGATGCGGACCGCGGCCTGACTTTCGCCCAGCGGGGCAAGGAAGACGCGGCTGACTACCGGTACTTCCCCGACCCTGACCTGGTTCCAGTGACGACCACCGACGAACAACTCGCCGCCATCCGTGCGACGCTGTGCGCCTTTCCCGCTGATCGTCGCAAGAGTTATGTCAACGATCTGGGGTTGTCGGAATACGACGCGCGAGTGATCGTCGATCAGGGCCGTGAATTTGCGGACTACTTCGACGAAGCTGCCTCCGTCTGCGGAGATGGCAAACAGACCGCCAACTGGCTGACGCAGGACGTTCAGCGGGAATTGAATGATCGCAGGATTGAGATCGCCGACTTTGCCATTCCGGCGTTCGTGCTCGGAACGCTGCTGCAGAAAGTCGTGAACGGCGACATCACGATCAAGAGCTGTCGCGAAGTGTTTGCCGAATTACTCCGGATGACCGACGACGGAGCAGAAGTTGCCGCCGCTTCCGTCGACTCGATCATTGCTGACAAGGGACTCGGCAAAGAGCAGGACACAGGTAAGATCGACGCCGCCATTCAGGCTGTCATCGACAACGAGCGTAATGCCAAAGCTGTCGAAGATGTCCGGACCGGAAAGCTACAGGCCGTCGGGCCGCTGATCGGACAGGTCATGAAGGAACTGAAGGGGGCAGACGCAGGCTCCGTCAGACAGATGATCATCGACAAACTCACGTCATGAGTCAGTCGTTCACAGCGAACCGGCTCCACTGTTCGCCGCTTTAGTCGGTCAACAAATTGTTGATCATCATGATGGCTGCCGGTCCGACGATCACGACGAACACGCCTGGGAAGATGAAAATAACGAGCGGGAAGATCATTTTGACCGATGTCTGCTGGGCTTTCTCTTCGGCCATCTGCCTGCGTTTCACTCGCATTGTGTCTGATTGAACTCTCAGCGCCTTAGCGATTGAAGAACCGAACTTTTCGGCCTGAATCAGAATCGCAGCCAACGCCTTCATGTCGTCGACGCCGGATCGGATCCCCAGATCGTGGAGCACCTGCTTCTTGGGAATTCCCATCTGCAGCTGCATGTTGCACATGGCAAACTCGAAGCTGGCATCGGGAGCCGATTCCTCCAGCTCGTCAGCGACGCGACGCATGGCAGCGTCCAGACCCAGACCGGCTTCGACACACACCACCAGCAGGTCGAGCAGGTCGGGCAGCGATAGAAATATCCGTTCCATCCGCCCCTTGCGGATCAGCCACAGCCAGATCGCCGGGGCGTAGAGACCGATAGCGGCGGTGATCGCCAGAGCCATCATTCCCTGCATGTTCATGCCCCAGCGGAAGTAACCGAGTGCTCCGCCCGCAACGGCGCAGATCAATCCCAGCCCCGCCCTCGCTCCGGAATACATCTGCGGTGCGTTCGGCGAATTGAATCCTGCATTCGCAAGTTTCACCTTTAAATCATTCTGCTCCAGTTCGGACTTCGGTTCGAAGGCCTTGGACAGCGTTGGCGCCGCTTTTTCGAGCATGGTCATCTGGTTCGGATCGTCGCCGCCCAGGTCTGCCAGTTTTGAGGTGGGTTCACGCAGCTTATCCAGACGCTCCGACGCGCGGGATGAATCGCCGGTGAATACCGTAAACATCGCCCACAGCATGACCGTGACCGCGACGAAAATGGCAAATTGACCGAGTACTTCGTAGTCCATGACAGGAGTCCTGCGCCTGTTGAGGCAAATGTCTAACACAAGTGACGAGAGACGACTCGCTCTGGCCGGAATCAGACTTTGATGGCGACGATTTTCTTAATGACGAACGCTCCGAGAATCTGCATGAACACCGCGTAAAGCAGCATCTTCTTACCGAGTTCATCCTGAAACAGCAGCATCACGTATTCAGGGTTCATGTAGTACAGCGTGAGGAACAACGCGATCGGCATCGCCTGAAGCACGACGCCACTGATGCGGCCTTCGCCGGTGAGAGCCATGACCTGACCCATGATTTTGAATCGTTCACGGATGATGTAGCCGATCTTGTCGAGGATCTCGGCGAGGTCACCGCCTGCCTGCTTCTGAATCGCGACCGCGGTCACAAAGAATTTCAGGTCCATATTCGGCATGCGCTTCATCATGTTTTTCAAAGCGAATTCGATGGGAATTCCAAGATTCTGTTCTTCGTAAGCGAGCATGAATTCTGTAGCAATCGGAGTGGGCATTTCCTCGACGACCACCGCAATGCCCTGATTCAGGGAGTGTCCCGAACGAAGTGCTCGCGCGATTAGCTCCATCGCGTCGGGTAACTGTTTCGCGAACCGTTTGAAACGACCTCGACGGCGCATCCAGAGCCATGTGAGTGGCATCAGCGAAAAACCGACCGCAAACACTGGCCACAGCGGCATTGGTGCGCGGCTGGCCCAGCCGACTCCGGTACCCAGAAAGAGACAACCAAAGCTCATCAGAAAAAACATGTCCGGCCGAATGGGAGAATCAGCCTGTTCGAAAAACAGGCCGATGTTGCCGACGCCTTGAAACATCCTGCCGAATAACCCGGCAATGCCGCTACCGGCATTCATCAGGTCTTCCTTCATGATGCCCTGGTCTTCAATTCGGGCTGACTTCTTCCCCGTCAGGACTTCGAGGCGGTCTTCTGTTGTCGACGCTCTGGAATCGTACAGCAGAAAGAAAATGGCACCGGCCAGAGTGGTGACCGCTGCAAAGATGCCAAACATGATCAGATAGCCGGTCATTGAATCTCACCTTATCCGCTGGAGAGAAAACTCCGCGAAGAAATCGACGCACACATTTATTTCGAACGGATGCACAAAGTCGGGTGTGGGGCGTGTTTCTGCTGTGATTGTGTTTTGTGCTGACGACATCCGTGATGTCAGCTCAATCGACGTGCATTGAACAGGTTCGCCGGAAGCCGTACTCCCGATGCTTCCAGTTTTGACATGAACCCGGGACGCACACCGGACGCCGTGAAGTGACCAGTGCAACGGCCTTCGTCATCGACGCCTTCTTTATTGAAGTTGAAAATGTCCTGCATGATGACGGTATCGCCTTCCATGCCGAGCACTTCGGTAATGTGAGTAACTTTTCGAGGGCCGCCCTGCAGACGATTCACCTGAATGATCAAGTCGACCGCTGACGAAAACTGAGTTCGCAAAGCTCGCAGAGGAAGTTCCACGCCGCCCATCGTGATCATTGTTTCGAGTCGAGAAACGGCGTCGCGAGGCGTATTTGCATGGATGGTCGTCAGTGAACCTTCATGGCCGGTGTTCATGGCCTGCAGCATGTCGAGTGCTTCGCTGCCTCGACATTCCCCAATGATGATCCGGTCGGGCCGCATTCGAAGAGCGTTCTTGACGAGGTCTGTTGCCGAGACACGCCCTTTGCCTTCGATATTTGGCGGACGAGTTTCAAGTCGCAGCACATGTTCCTGTTGCAGTTGAAGCTCAGCGGCATCTTCGATCGTGATGACGCGTTGATCGTTTGGAATAAAGCTCGAAAGCGTATTGAGCAGCGTCGTTTTTCCAGAACCCGTACCGCCGCTGATAAGGCAGTTAAGACGAGCTTTGATGATCCCTTCAAGAACCATGACCATCTCGGGCGTGAACGCTCCGAAACGCAGCAGGTCTTCCAGAGTCAATGGGTTGGAACCGAACTTTCGAATCGTCAGCGACGGTCCATCCAGAGCCAGCGGCGGGATGATTGCATTCAGTCGCGAACCGTCAGGCAGTCTTGCGTCGACCATCGGTGACGTTTCATCAACACGTCGCCCCACCTTGGACACGATGCGATCGAGAATCTGTAACAAGTGGTCGTTGTCACGAAACGTGACTTTACTGCGCTGAATTCGACCGTCTTTTTCGACAAAGACGTGCTTCGGGCCGTTGATCATGATGTCGGCGACGCCGGGTTCTTTGAGCAGCATCTCCAGTGGGCCGAATCCGAACGTTTCGTCGAGGATTTCCTCGATCAGCCGTTCGCGTTCCGACCGGTTAAGCAGTGGGTTTTCCGTATCGCAAAGATGCTCGATCACCAGGCGAATTTCGCGGCGAAGTGTGTCCCCTTCAAGATCGCCCAGCCGAGAAAGATCCAGCTTCTCGACGAGTCTCCCATGAATGGTGCGTTTGAGTGTTTCCAGATCGTTCGCGGCGTTTTCACTGCGGTTTCGCTGGGCAAAAGACGGTGCGGGCATGTTCCGTTGACCTCAGAATCGACTTCCTGGCTTCGTGGGAAAAGAGCAGACCTTCTGCTCCGACTGAAACCTGTCATCTCAACATAGCTCACGAATTCACGTCATTGCCGCAGAGATGGGAAACGTTTCCTGAACGCTCCGGAGTCCGATTCCTCTGCAACTGTCTCAACCAGATGCCATGCCACAACCGGATTCAACGTCATGATCGGACGAACGGTCGCCATCTGAAGATTCCGCTGAACCGAAAACAAACGGCCTCTCTTCGGCCAGAAACAAAGCGATCGGAACTCGCGATAGCCATCACGAACGTCTGAATTGCGGCTTTTCAGTTGACGGACCAAGTCCTTTTCGGCGA
Organism: Rhodopirellula sp.; assembly: GCA_013203845.1. Taxonomy (GTDB): domain Bacteria; phylum Planctomycetota; class Planctomycetia; order Planctomycetales; family Planctomycetaceae; genus JABMPE01. Next base: position 5,813 of record JABMPE010000017.1, read on the forward strand.
CGCTGTTTGTTCCCCGCGCTGGTCTTCCTGACGATTTGACGAAAGACCGGCCTGAAACCACTTCCTGCCCTGGGAAGAGCCCGCCATGAGAGTTCGTTCTGCTGCCCGCATCGTCGCCTCAACACTGCTGTTGATTTCAGGTGTAAGCAGCCTGTTTCTACAGGCCGCGAATTCAAATGACAGCTCTGTTGCACCAGAGACCAGATTGACCTTTGAGCGGCATGTCCGACCGATTCTCAAAACACATTGCTTCCATTGCCATGGCGAAGAAGGAGAACTCGAAGGAAGCCTTGATGTGCGACTGCGCCGTTTCCTGGTGAAAGGCGGCGACAGTGGGTCCGTCATCGTTCCCGGAAAACCTGGCGAGAGCCTACTGATCGAGCGATTGCGCAGCGGTGAAATGCCGCCAGTCGACGATCCCGCAAAGAAAGTCCCCGCCGCCGATATCGACGTGATCGCTCGGTGGATCGCTGCCGGAGCGGTGACGGCTCGACCTGAACCTGACGTGCTGACAGACGCTGATCTGATTACAGAAGAAGAACGGGCGTGGTGGTCGTTCCAGCCGGTCAAACGCTCTGCACTGCCTGTCGTCCAGAATCAGGATTCAGTCAGAACGCCGATCGACGCGTTTGTGGTCAGTCGTCTCGAAGAGAACGGCTTTGGCCTCGCGGGCGACGCTGATCGCACGGCGCTGATCCGTCGGACGTATTTCGATCTGATCGGAATGCCGCCGGCGCCCGAGGATGTTCGGAACTTCGTCGAAGACACTTCGCCCGATGCTTACGGCCGGTTGATCGATCAGCTGCTCGCTTCGAATCAATATGGAGACCGTTGGGGACGACACTGGCTGGACGTCGCCGGCTACGCCGACTCAGAGGGCTACTCCGCTGATGACAACGCTCGACTCTGGGCGTGGAAGTACCGCGACTGGGTGATTCAATCACTGAACGACGACAAACCGTTCGACGAGTTCATCCGCGAACAACTCGCCGGCGACGAAATGGTTCGACCTCCGTACGCTGAGTTGCCTCCTGAGGACATCGACCGACTGATCGCGACCGGTTTCCTGAGAATGGCTCCAGACGGAACCGGCGGTGGAGCTGATGACGTCGAACTGGCAAAGAATGACGTGATTGCTGAGACCGTGAAAATCGTCTCGACATCGCTGCTGGGGATGACTGTCGGCTGTGCGCAGTGTCACGACCATCGATATGACCCCATTCCACAGTCTGACTATTATCGAATGCGAGCCATTTTTGAGCCGGCTTACGACTGGAAGAACTGGCGAACTCCCGCGTCGCGTCAAATCTCGCTGTACACTGCCGCCGATAAAAAAGCCGCCGCCGAAATTGAAGCGGAAGCAAAGAAGATTCTGGACGAGCGGACGGCAAGACAGAATGAGTTCATCGCCGCCACGTTTGAGAAAGAACTCGCGAAGCTGCCGGAGGAAATTCGAGAAGAA
>JABMPE010000117.1 GCA_013203845.1 Rhodopirellula sp.
CATGTCGGTGATCGGCGTCGTGTTGATTTCGTCGCCGGGTTCCGGATTGATCGCCGCAACGGCGGTGTGGATGGCGGCCGTGCCGCTTGAGCAGGCGTGTCCGAATCGCGATCCCAGTTGTGAGGCGAAGTTCTGTTCGAACTGACTGACGAAAGTGCCCTTCGTGCTGGTCAGCGTTCCGCTGCGAAGTGCGGCGGCCAGGTTTTCGAGTTCCTCGGGGCCGAACGTGCGGCCAGTAGCGTCCTGATCGGAAGGAAGTGTGATCTGATTTTCTGACATGGTTTCGAAACCTCGCATTTCGAGATGGGCTATGGAATTCTGAGAATGGGATTCAGCAACGGGAGTATCGTTCGTACCAGGAACGGCCAGTGACGTTGAACATTTAAGGTTGGGTGTTCGATGTGCGGCACTGGGTGTTCCGCGCAGTCGTTGCCGGACCAGTTGCCGCACGAGTCGCAGGTGGCCGGCGATTGTGTGGAACGTTTTCATTTTCGATTCGCCGAAAATGCGGACTTCCAGCGTGGCCGGATGCTCGACGATTCGTGAACCATTCAGACTCAACTGACCGACCAGTTCGGCGGTGCCAAGAAAGCCGGTCTCCTTCAGGTCGAGCGTTTCGATGACGGACTTCCGGTAGACTCGAAAGCAACTGGTCCACGTATGCAGTTTTTGAGGCAGGACGATTCGATAGATTGTCGACAGGCCTTTTGACAGCAGCAGCCGCCAGCCAGGTACGTTTTTGACACGACCTTGCGGGTGGTACGGCGAGGCGGTGACCAGGTCGACGTCGTCCGTCATCAACGGCAGCATGCGGCTGAATTCGAGCGGGTCGTACGAGCAGTCGCAGTCCATCGAGCAGACAAGTTCAGTTTCTGAACGGCGAATGCCGGTGAGAATCGCAGCTGAGACTCCGCTGTTCTGTGCGTGTCGGACCAGCTTGAAATTCGACCGGGCGCCGAACACCGACTGCATGATTTCCCAGGTGCTGTCGGCGCTGCGATCGTCAACAAGGACGAACTGCGGCTCGTAGCGGTCGGCCAGTTCTGCTTCGAGTTTTTCCAGCGTGCGACCGAGGTAGGGCAGTGACGCTTCTTCGTTGTAGCAGGGGATGACGATCGAAACCGGAACAAGGGACAAGGGACGAGAGACAAGGGACGAGGGCTGCGAGTTCGTTATTGTGAAATCGCTGCGGCCCGTGTCCTCGACTCTCGACTCTCGTCGCTCAGTTCGATCAACGCTCCGCACTTCCAGTCCCAGACGATTTGCTACGGACGTGAAGCGATAGTTGCTGAGATGGTCTTCCAGAACCCACTGCATCTTGTCGAGATTTCGGTAATGTCGAAGTCGCGACAGGCGGTCGGCGGCTGAAATGCGAGGCTGCTCGGGATCGAGTTCCCAGATGTGAAAGTACATGACGAACGGATCGGTGTGCTGTTCGTCCCAGTTTCGGACCGAGCGTTTGAGCAGGGTATGCGGCAGTTGTCGGAACCAGTTGCCGCCAGCAATCGGTAAGCTGCAGCCCAGCCACCGCGTTGACGAAGGCGGCACTTCCAGAATGCTGCCGAACGGTGTTGACTGACGATGCACGAATCGACGATAGGCTTCATCCGAGAAGCGGTGAAACATCGGCAGGACGCTGGAGTCGTACGCGTAACCTTCTTCGGCCAGAACATCGAGTACCCAGAGATCTTTCGGCCCCAGCCACTGATCAGCAATGCGGTATCCGAGAAGTTTCTGACCGGACGCCGTTTCGATGGCTTCCTGCGCTTTGAGAAGATCATCGCGGAACTCGTCCCGCGAAACGCCACGGATGCGGCGGTGGTGATAGCCGAGGCTGGCGACTTCGTGTCCGCGGTTTGCGATTTCGGCGACCAGTTCCGGCATCTGCTCAGCCACCCAGCCGAGAACAAAGAACGTTGCTGTGGCGTCGTGTTTGTCGAGCAGTTCGAACGTCCGGTGAGTGTTGCGTTCGATTCGTGATTCGAAGCGGTACCACTGGTTGTGTTCAATCAAACGCCCGAACGATCCGACCTGAAACCAGTCTTCGACAGCAACGGTCAGAACGTGCTGTCGTTGCGACTTTGCGGAGGTCGTGCTCAATGCCGTCTCGATCGTCGATGGGCCAGCCGTTCTGGCGGCGTTCATCTCGATCTGTTGGCCGATCAGGTCAGGCATTGGCTCATCCACACTCGAAACACATCCCGACTGCGTCGGAGAATTCTCTGCTTCGACTATAGGACCGCATCCTGAACCAACTCTGTCACGCGCTGCCGATAAACCTGATCGACGACGTTTGTACTTCAAAGACCACAAATTTTCCCAATATTTCGAAGCTGCCGTGTTCCGGGATGACGATGCATATGTCGGATGTATCAGATTTCCGCAGCTCGCGATTTCGTTGGCCGGTCTCTGCTTGACGCTTTGGCGTCGAGGCCACCTGACGAAACGGTGAACCGGGAAACGCGTCGTTGGCCGATCCGGACCTGAAATTTCGGTGGTGTGAAACATCCGGAAAACACGATGAGTTGCTCAAACTGAGACACTTTGAGACTCTACCGCCCGAATCGCGTCCTGAATCGGAGGTCTGCGGGTTCCAATCATCCGTGCCGCCGTCACTGTAGATTCAACGACAGATCGCCTGCATCACTTCCACCAGTCTGATTAAATCCAGTTGTCCTGAGAGTTTCGAATCTGATCTCAATTCAGTGGTCCATTGGCCAATCAGACCTGCCCCCTTCACGAAAGAATCAGCACATGCGTATCGCCGAGTTCGTAGAAACAAATTTCCGAGCTATTTTCGTTTGGGGTGTCGTTGCGTTGCTGGTTCTGGGGCTGGTGGCTTTTGCCATGCTGGGGCCAAACGCATTGTGGCCGTGGGTGGTGCTGGGGCCGATGATCCTGATGGGTGTCGGCGACATGACTCAGAAAAAGCAGGCGATTCGTCGCAATTACCCAGTACTCGGTCACGCGAGATATTTCCTCGAACTGATCCGCCCGGAGATTTATCAGTACTTTGTCGAGAGCGATAAAGATGGTGTCCCTTTTGACAGGGAAGACCGTTCACTGGTCTATCAGCGTGCCAAGAAGGTACGGGACACCACGCCATTCGGAACCAAGCTCGACGTCTATGAGCCGGGTTACGAATGGGTGAATCATTCACTGCTGGCTCGTCATATCGACGCTGACAATATGCGCGTCACCATTGGGGGACCGGACTGCAAACAGCCGTATTCGTGCAGCCTTCTGAACATCTCGGCGATGAGTTTTGGATCGCTCAGTAAAAATGCGATTCTGGCACTCAGCCGAGGAGCCAAGCTTGATAACTTTGCTCACAATACGGGTGAAGGAGGACTCAGTCCTTACCACCTGGAAGGCGGCGGCGATCTGATCTGGCAGGTCGGCACGGGCTATTTCGCCTGTCGAGATGACTCTGGAAAGTTCTCGCCGACGATCTTTGCCGAAAAAGCGGCGATCCCAAACGTGAAGATGATTGAGATTAAGCTCTCACAGGGGGCCAAGCCAGGACACGGTGGTATCCTGCCCGCCGCCAAGGTCACTCCGGAGATCGCCAAAATTCGTGGAGTCCCCATGGGACAGGACGTGCTTTCGCCTCCAACACACAGTGAGTTCTCGACGCCAATCGGACTGCTGGAGTTTGTCAAGAAACTGCGGGATCTCAGTGGTGGAAAACCGGTTGGCTTCAAACTTTGTGTCGGCAAGCGACGTGAATTTCTGGCGCTCTGCAAGGCGATGGTTCAAACAGGCATCACGCCGGACTTTATCACGGTCGACGGCGGTGAAGGTGGGACCGGGGCCGCGCCGCTGGAATTTTCGAACCACATCGGCGCACCGCTGGTTGAGGGGCTGATCTTCGTACACAACGCTCTTGTCGGATATTCGCTGCGAGACAAAATTAAGATCATCGCCAGCGGCAAGGCCACGTCTGGATTTGGCATCCTCAAGAGGCTGGCGATCGGAGCTGACGTCGTCAACAGCGCTCGTGCGATGATGATGGCTCTGGGTTGTATCCAGGCACTCAAATGCAACAGCAATCACTGCCCGGTCGGAGTCGCCACGCAGGAAAAGCACCTGATGGCTGGTCTGGACCCAACCGACAAGGCAAACCGGGTCGCCAGTTATCATAAGGAGACGATCAACAGTCTTGCTGAGATGATCGGTGCGTTGGGGCTGGATTCAGCCGAGGAACTCCGCCCATGGCACTTGATGCACCGCATCTCGTCCAATCAAACAAAGCATTACGGAGAGCTTTACAATTTCCTGCGTGGCGGTGAATTGCTTGCCGACGTGCTGCCACCGGATTACGCACGAGCCTGTGCATCGGCGTCGGCAGAAACGTTCGGTCACAAAGAATAAGTGTATGTGACGCCGTTCTGAAAACAGACCAGCAGCCATCGTGCGAATTTGTCGCACGATGGCTGTTTTCACAGCACGAGCTGAAAAGCTATTTCCGACGGTTTTCGTGCCGCCTTCGAAACAAGTTCTGATCGAGGCTGGAGCGAACTTCGCGATGAAACTCTGGCATGGCTGCGAATCTGACCATCAAATACTACCTGGCCGAAGAAAAGTACCGACGCGCGCAGACCAGCGAAGAACGACTGCGATGCCTGGAAGTCATGCTGCAGGTCATGCCAAAGCACAAAGGTACGGATCATCTGCAGGCGGCGATTCGGTCGAGAATCAAGGAAGCACGGTCAGAAGTTCAAGCCGATCGCGATGCCCCGAAGCAGGGCCGCACGTTTCGTATTCCTCGCCAGGGTGCGGGCACCGTTGTCGTGATCGGGGCTCCCAATTCAGGCAAGTCACGCATCGTTGCCGAGTTGACCAGCGCTGAGCCGGAAGTTGCCGAGTACCCGTTCACAACTCGCGAGCCATTCCCGGCGATGATGTCCTGCCAGGATGTGCTGATTCAACTGGTCGATACTCCGCCGGTCAGCCAGTCGCCGATCGAACCCTACCTGGTCAGTTATGTGCGGTCAGCCGACCTGGTTGTGCTTGCTTTTGACGGAAGTGCGGATGACGCTCCGGAAGACACGCTGAATATCGTGCAGCAGCTTGAATCGCGAAAAACGTTGCTCGATCGGTCAACCGGGTACGACGAAGAAGACTTCTCGAAACTGCGAGTGAAGACGTTGATGGCTGTCACGCGCGCGGACGATGCAGACTCGGCGGTCAGAATGAGTCTGTTTCGCGAGATGTCGTCTCGCGATGTTCCGGTCGTTCCTGTTGAATTTCAGCATGCGGCCTCACGCGATTCGCTCCGCGATGCCATTTACGAGTCGCTCGGACTGATTCGCGTTTACACAAAGGCTCCGGGACAGGCTGCTGTTTACGAACAGCCATTCGCCATCCCTGCCGGATCGACCGTAGAAACGCTGGCCGACCGCGTGCATCAGGAGTTTGTCGAACGTCTGAAGTTTGCCAAAGTCTGGGGCCTCGGCGGACACGATGGACAGCAGGTCGGTCGCGATCACGTGCTGCTGGAAGGAGACATGGTCGAGCTGCACACGTGACTCTGCGGATGAGTCCGCGGACTGTTGCAGTGAATGCGTGAGTTGATGGCAGCACGGAGGGAGATCGGCGGTACCGATCACCGTCTGCTGTCGGGACCGCTCCTTGTCCTTGAATCCGAAATCGGCGTTCAACAGTGATTTTGCCCACAAGTGTCGTTTGGGTTTGAATTCGTGGGGGCCGGCTCGCATACTCACGCCCGTCGCTGGCTCAATCTGAAGCGATCATTAACAGGACGTACTTCATTCGAATGGATCTCATGGCGCGTTGCACTACAGCGTCGAGACGAGTCGGGCAGCCTGATCGGTTGCCCGACGTTAGTCGCAGGCCCGCGATTTGGACCTCGGAACGGCGTGCTGAACTGAAAACTCAAAGCCGGTTGGAACGACAGGACAGAGCATTTCTCAGTCTGATCGTTCCGACCGGCTTTTTTCGTTTATCCTTCGATTTCGACTCAAGATTCCAATGCAATGTCTCGTCCAGCGTGTTGCGGGTTTCCGACACCGATTCAGGTCAGACGTCGTCTTCCGGAAAAGTCAAAACGTCTGATCGCCGATAGAAGTCTGAATCACACTTTCTGAGAGTTTTATGAGCCGTCACTGAATTCTGCCATATTGGCCGCGAGTTCAGTCTTTAAAGAAGACTGCTGAATTACGCACGGGAGTCAGATTCCAGTTTCCCGGCCTGTTGTTGTATTTCGAATGAGCGTCGCTCTGAAGCGATCCTGTCTCCCTTAAGCCTCATATCTGATCCGGAGAGGAAACATGACCGCGAGCGCTGACGTTCAGGCTGAAGTCGCTGCCTTCATGAACGGACTCGTTCGTCGTAATCCGGGTGAACTGGAGTTTCATCAGGCCGTCGAAGAAGTTGTAACATCACTGATGCCGTTTGTTCTGGAGAACCCGAAATACAGAGACGGCGCGATTCTTGAACGAATGACCGAAGCGGACCGCATTATCATCTTTCGCGTCTGCTGGGTGGACGACGAGGGAAACATCCGAACCAACCGCGCCTGGCGAGTGCAGTTCAACAACTCAATTGGTCCGTACAAAGGCGGAATGCGTTTTCACCCGACGGTCACGCTGAGCGTGCTGAAGTTCCTGGGATTTGAACAGTGCTTCAAAAATGCCCTGACCGGTCTGCCCATGGGTGGCGGCAAGGGCGGATCAAATTTCAATCCCAAAGGAAAAAGCGACGGCGAGATCATGCGATTCTGTCAATCGCTGATGATTGAGTTGCACCGCCACATTGGTGAAGACACGGACGTTCCCGCTGGTGACATCGGTGTCGGTGCCCGCGAAATCAGTTTCATGTTCGGTCAGTACAAGCGACTCGAGAACCGTTTTGTGGGAGTGCTCACGGGAAAAGGACTGTCGTTTGGTGGAAGCCTCATTCGAACTGAAGCCACGGGATACGGCGCGACGTACTTTATGGAAAACATGCTCAACAGAGTCGGCGACAGCATCAAAGGGAAGAGCGTCGCTGTTTCCGGTTCAGGCAATGTAGCTCTTTACTGCATACAGAAGGTGCATCAACTTGGCGGCAAAGCTGTCACCGCTTCTGATTCCAGCGGCTCGATTTACGATCCGGATGGCATCACACCGGAAAAGTGGGAATGGCTGCGTAACCTGAAGGAAGTTCGTCGCGGGCGTATCCTGGAGTACGCTCTCGAATTCGATTGCGTGTTCAAAGAAGGTCAGCGGCCCTGGGGAGCACCTTGTGATCTGGCAATGCCCTGCGCCACTCAGAACGAACTGGATGGCGACGATGCGAAAACACTAATCGCCAGTGGTTGCAAAGCCGTCGCTGAAGGCGCCAACATGCCATCAACCGCAGAAGCGATTGAAGTCTTCCAGCAAGGCAGAATCCTGTTCGCTCCCGGCAAAGCGTCGAACGCTGGCGGCGTCGGAGTTTCCGGACTTGAGCAAAGTCAGAATGCTCTTCGCATCGCGTGGTCTGCTGAAGAAGTCGATGGTCGACTGAAAGAGATGATGAAGGGAATTCACGACAAGTGTGTCAGGTTTGGCACGGAAGCCGACGGTTACGTCAACTACGTCAATGGAGCGAACATCGCCGGTTTCGTCAAAGTCGCCGAAGCCATGCTTGCATACGGAGTCGTTTAACAGGCTTGGGAAGCCGCTCTGCTTGCTTGACAATACAATAAACGAATGCTTCTGTTCGCTTCCCAACGGGTTCGGGAAGCAGGCAGCTTTTCACTGAGTAACCCGGCTGGACTGGAAGTATTTCGCGCTCACTTCTGAACTACCTGTCATACCGACATCTCTCACAAGGAATCTAAGCCGATGAAAGCGTCTGACCTGTTTGTAAAGTGCCTCGAAGAAGAAGGTATCGAGTACATCTTTGGTGTGCCGGGCGAAGAAAACGCCGACTTCATGATCTCGCTGGAAGATTCGGAATCGATCCGGTTCATCCTGACTCGCCATGAGCAGGGGGCGGCTTTCATGGCTGAAGTTTACGGTCGACTGACTGGTAAACCAGCCGGCTGTCTCGGCACGCTGGGACCGGGTGCTACCAATCTGATTACGGGCGTTGCGGACTCCAACATGGACCGTTCGCCGATGCTGGTCCTGACCGGACAGGGGAGTTCTGAGCGACTACACAAAGAATCTCACCAGGTCATGGACGTCGTCGGGATGTTCAAGCCAGTGACCAAGTGGGCGCAGATGGTTTACCACGCGGACAACATTCCGGAAATCATCCGGAAGGCCGTCCGTCTGGCCACGACCGAAAAACCCGGTGCCGTGCTGGTTGAGTTGCCAGAAGACATCGCGAAGAAGGATACCCTGGTCGAACCGATCGAACCGCGGCAGTTCCGCCGTCCCGTGGCTGACGACAAGATCGTTAACCAGGCATGGGAAGTGATTAAGGCGGCCAAGCGACCGATCATTCTCGCCGGGAACGGCTGCATTCGCCGTCGAGCTGCTGGTCAGTTGCGGAAGTTTGCGGAAGCAACCGGCATTGGTGTTCTGAATACGATGATGGCCAAAGGCTGCGTCGACATGGATTCGGAACAGTGCTGCTACACGATTGGCCTGGGCGGCAAAGACGTGCCGGCTGTGGCGATCGAGCGAGCTGACCTGGTGATTTCACTGGGGTACGACATGGTCGAGTATCACCCTGGACTGTGGAATCCCGGTGGAAAGAAAAAGATCGTTCACTGCGACTTTATCCCTTCGGAAGTTGATGAGAACTACCGAATTGAAACCGAAGTCGTCGGTGACCTCGCTCATACACTGTGGATGCTGAATGAACGAGTGGCCGATCATGGACCGGAGAATCTGGACTTCGATCATTCTCACACGAAACTGTGCCGGGAGAAGATGACTGAAGAGTTTGAGGCGAACAAAGACGACACGACCGAAGGGAAGATTCGACCACAGAAAGCGCTGTGGGACGCTCGACAGGTGCTCGGCCCTAACGACCTGCTGCTGTCGGACGTCGGTGCTCACAAAATGTGGATCGCCCGTTACTACCAGTGTCACGAGCCGAATACGTGTCTGATTCCGAACGGTTTCTGCTCGATGGGTTTTGCACTGCCGGGGGCGATCGCCGCCAGCTTTGTTGATCCCAAACAGCGAATCCTCGCCGTCTGTGGTGATGCGGGTTTCCTGATGAACGTGCAGGAGATGGAAACCGCCAAACGGTACAACTCCAATATCACCGTCATGATCTGGGAAGACCACATGTACGGTCTGATTGCCTGGAAGCAGTTCAACCAGTTTGGAAAGCACACCGATCTGACGTTCGGCAATCCGGATTTTGTGCAGCTCGCAGAAGCGTTCGGCTGGAACGGCTTCCGGTGCAACAACGCTGCCGACCTTCATCGCACCCTCGAAAATTCATTCGAGGCCGAAGGTCCAAGCCTGGTCGTCATCCCGATCGACTACGACGAAAACAAGAAGCTGACACAACGCATGGGTGAGCTGACCGCTTCTATCTGATCGACAGGTCGCCTAAGGACGACACTGAATCTCGAAAAGCAATTGCAGCGTGCGGGAGAATTTCTCTCGCACGCTTTTTTGTTTGACCAGCGAAGCAGGCAAACCCAGTCGGTGCTTGTCACCGACGACCTCGCCCTGTTCGTGGGGAAGACAATTCGAATGGCAAGGGCGTCGTCGGCTATCGGCGGGGTCTGGAGGAAGCCATAGAAAGCTGGTAGTGCGATACTCCAGTGGCCGCGGACCGATTTCGCAAACGACTTCACGTTCCGCTTCAGACTGGAGATGTAGTACTGCACGTCGCCGGTTTCGACGCCGTCTGACTTTCGCTTCACTCGTCCTTCACCTCCGTCAGGTTGGACGGGGAACTTGCCCCCAGGTTGGCAAACATGCCCGACACGCAAAAGAGGCCGGACATTTGAATGCCCGGCCTCTTTCGTTTCCTGCGATGCGGTATGCCGCACTGGTATCCGCAACCTACTTAGCTTTGGCTGCTCGGCGAGTCTGAGTTGGCTTGGCAACGCCAGCCTTGGCCTTGGCTGACTTGCTGGCCGTGGTTTTGCCAGTGCTCTTTGCAGCGGCAGCCTTGGCCACGCCGGCCTTGGCTTTGGTTGACTTGCTGGCTGTCGCTTTAGCTGGGCTCTTTGCCGCGCGAGTTGTCGTTGCTTTGGCTGCTGTCGCGGCACCGGTCTTGGCTTTGGTCGACTTGCTGGCTGTCGCTTTGGCCGGGCTCTTTGCCG
>JABMPE010000018.1 GCA_013203845.1 Rhodopirellula sp.
GCGCGGGAGAGGGCTCGTTCATAGGAAGGGCAACTGCTAATCCGGTTGGTGCTGCCGGTTTCAGCTCGCAGGGAGGGCATTCCGGGCGATCATCTGAACCCGGTTGACCATGCCGCCGAGACCATTCTTGCGGGCGGTGCTGAGGTGTCGATCGAGCCCGAGTCGCCGGAAGATGGCTTTGATATCTGTGTCGTGAATTTCCTGAGCGGTCCGACCGGAGTAAACCATCAGGATGACAGTCAGCAGGCCGCGGACAATCATGGCGTCGCTGTCGGCAATGAGTTCGATGGTGCGGGATTCATCGTCTGAAACCGAGGCGACCATCCACACGTTGCTCTGACAGCCGTGGACCTTCGTTTTCTCCGTTTTCAGCTCTGGCGGCATGTCCGGAAGTTCGCGGCCCATGTCGATCAGGATTTCGCACTGATCGGCCCAGTCGCCGAGATCGTCGAATTCTTCGATGAGTTCGTCGATGGTCATGGAAGAGGCTGTGCTCATCGTTTTGCCCGTGAAAATGCTGTTGAATCTATTTTCGACAGAATCGGTTGTGAAAATTGTCGAAACCTTCGTCATTCTAGGCAGTCTCTCGCTGTTCGCAACGCTGTTTGGCTGGATTTGCCGCCGCGGATGCGGTGAATTCACACAGTCGGGAATCATTTTCAGCAGCGGAAATCGGGTTAGTTGTGAGTGGTTTGTGGCTGGACTATCGTTCGGCGACCCCAGACAGAAGCACGGTGAGACGTGGCGACGCGGCTTATCGTTCGGTGCAAATCAGACAGCATGGAGCAAAGCGTGACTGAAAAAGTTGTGATTATCGGTTCCGGGCCAGCCGGCTGGACGTCCGCGATTTACGCCGCGCGAGCAGAACTCAATCCGCTCGTGATTGAAGGAGCGATCACGGAAGACAATCGCCAGAAAGGGACTCTGCCGCTGGGGCAGCTGGCTTTGACGACGGAAGTCGAGAATTTTCCGGGGTTTCCAGCGGGAGACATGGGGGCGTACCTCGACAGTTCGATCGAGAAATCCAAGCGGCAATACATGGCTCCGCATGGCAAAGAAGGTGTTTCCGGCCCGGAACTGATGGAGCTGATGCGGCAGCAGGCGCTGAATTTCGGCACTCGCATCAAGACGGACGACGTCGTCGACGTGGACCTTTCGACGCGACCATTCAAACTGAAGACGCTGTCCGGAGAAGAAATCGAGGCTCACTCGCTCATCATCGCGACGGGGGCTCGGGCGAATTATCTCGGGCTGGAGTCGGAAGACCGGTACAAAAACAACGGCGTCTCGGCCTGTGCCGTCTGTGACGGTGCGTTGCCGCGATTTCGAGGGAAGCCGCTGGTCGTGGTTGGCGGTGGCGATTCGGCGATGGAAGAGGCGACGTATCTCGCGAAGTTCGGTTCGACGGTCTATATCGTGCATCGCCGCGACGAATTCCGAGCCAGTCGCATCATGGCTGAGCGGGCCCTCGCCAATGAGAAGATTCAAGTGAAATGGAATTCGGGCATCGACGAAGTGTTGGGAAGCGATTCTGCAGGTGTCACCGGCGTCCGAATTCGCAGCACGACCGACGAAGGCCAAACGGAAGAACTGGAATGTGCCGGCTACTTCGCTGCGATCGGTCACACTCCCAACACGGATTTTCTGAAGGGCCAGTTGGAGACGAACGACAAGGGCTACGTCAAATGGACGGTCGGCGGTCGGACGAACACCAGCGTTGAAGGCGTCTTCGCAGCAGGTGACGTCGCCGATGACAACTATCGTCAGGCTATCACCGCAGCCGGAACGGGCTGCATGGCCGCTCTCGATGCCGAACGCTGGCTGGCCGCCAACGGAATCGAGTAAACGGCGAGGCAGGGGCTGAGGGACGAGTATCTGGTAGGGTGCATCTTGACGCACCAGAGAGGATCGTTTCGAAAGTTAAGAGTTGTATGTGGTGCGTCGAGACGCACACTTCGATCGGTTGAAATCAGGATTGCCAGCCAATGCTCACACATCAGGGATGCCTCGAACGGCGGAAGCGGCTGTGGGAAGCGTTGCCGAATGACTGCGAGTGGGTGCTGATTGCGGACCCTCGGCATGTGCTGTACTTTGCTAACTTTCTCGTCAATCCAATCAGTTTTTCGACGAGCGAACGCGGGCTGCTGCTGCTGGAGCGGTCCGGCAAGGCGACATTGATTGCCGACAACTTCACGCGCCGCACGGCGACCAGCGAGCCGTTTGTTGATGATGAAATTGGCAACGCCGCGGACGAGAAGTGGTACGACCACAAACACTCCGTCGGTAACCGCGATCACGCGTTGTTCGATTTGCTGTCCTCTGTCGGCGATCGGATGAAGGGGCGAGGTCTGGTCGAGGCTGAATGGCTGCCGGTCATGGCGGCTGATCGGTTGAACCTGTCAGCGGAAACGCGGTCGCGTGATGTCGGCAGCGTGGTGCGGCAATTGCGTCGGCAGAAACACGACGATGAAATCGCTCTGCTCGAACGCTGTATGCGGGCCTGCGAGGCCGGACATGCTCGGGCTCTGGAAGTTGCGGTGGAGGGCGTTTCGGAACTCGACGTCTATCGTGAAATTCAGTCGGCAGCCATCGCCGAGGCGGGCTGTCCGGCCATCGTTTATGGCGATTTTCGCCCGGTCAATGCGGAGATTCCCAAGCGAGGCGGATTACCAACGACGGAGAAACTCAAGGCCGGCGACATGCTCATCGTGGATTACTCGGTCGTGCTGAGCGGTTACCGCAGCGACTTCACCAACACGATCGCTATTGGCGAGATGACGGCTGAGCAGGAGAAAATTTTCTGCGTTTGTGAAGGAGCGATGGCGGCTGGTGAAGGTGTTTTCAAGGCGGGAGCGGCGGCGAAAGAAGTTTACGTTGCCGCGTCGACGGTGATGGAAGAGGCCGGGTTTGCTCCGCTGGCTCATCATGCCGGCCACGGTCTCGGGCTGGGCCATCCGGAAGCTCCGATCCTGGTTCCGGAGAGCGACGACACGCTGCTGACCGGGGATGTCGTCACGCTGGAACCGGGTCTGTACGTGGAAGGCGTCGGCGGAGTTCGGATTGAACACAACTATCTCATCACGGAAACCGGCTATCGGCGGCTCAGTAATCATCGGATTGCGTTGCGGTAAGCTGTTCGTGCGGCACTGAGTTTATCGTTTGCGTCAGAGATTAGCGTCGTAGGGTGTTGACAAGCGTAGCGCAGACACACCAACTCGCTGGTGTGCCTGCGCTTGTCATAACCTACGGATGGTTTGGCGTCTTGCGGTGATTGTTTTCGGCGGAGTTCACCATGACGAATTGGGACTGGCTGGACTCGGACCTGCAGCGGCTTCGCGATGAAGGGCTGTGGCGTGACGTTCGGACAATTAAGTCTCTGCCCGATGGTTGGTGCCAAATCAACGGGCGGCGCGTCAGGAACCTCTCCTCGAACGACTACCTGAATCTCGCTCACGACGCTCGAGTGATTGCAGCGGCGAAGGAAGCTCTTGACGAGTTTGGCGTTGGTGCCGGAGCCAGCGCGCTGGTCAGCGGGCGATCGCCGTGGCACGAGCGGCTTGAGGAAACGATTCGTGAATTCGAAGGGACCGAAGCCGCTGTACTTTTTCCGAGCGGCTACGCAGCGAACGTCGGTACGATCTCGGCTCTGGTAACGGATCAGGACGTCGTGTTCTGTGACCGGCTCAATCACGCGAGTCTGGTCGACGGATGCCGGATGTCGGGGGCCCGGTTACGGGTTTATCGCCATGATCGGCTCGAAGTTCTGGAACGCGAACTTGCCAGATCAAGCGATGGAGGTCGGCGATGGATTGTCACGGACACGGTTTTCAGTATGGATGGCGACCTCGCTCCGCTGCCGGAGTTGTGCGGACTTGCCGAGCGGTTTGACGCTCACCTGATTGTGGACGAGGCTCACGGCACGGGCGTGTTCGGGGTAAGCGGTCGAGGTGTCTGCGAACACTTCGGTGTGGAAGACCGGGTCGCGGTGCGGATCGGCACGCTCAGTAAGGCGATCGGGACGCTGGGCGGTTTCGTCGCGTGCTCGAATTCGGTTCGTGACTGGCTGTGGCATTCCGCGCGGACGCAGGTATTTTCAACGGCTCTGCCGCCAGCGATTTGCGCGGCTGCGGCGAAATCATTCGAACTGATTCGGGACGAACCTCATAGAAAAGAACACTTACTCGCCCTGTGTACCGAATTCAGAAGGCTGGTCGCCGGGCGGTTGTTGCCTGAAGGATTGGGACCAATTGTGCCCATTCGCGTCGGCGAACCATCGGCTTCTCAA
>JABMPE010000118.1 GCA_013203845.1 Rhodopirellula sp.
ACGACAGCTACTTCGTCGATCAGGTCGCGATCGATCAGATCCTGGAGGCGTAGGCTGGAACGAGCAAACGCAACAGCTGCCGGAACTTCGGTCGTGAAGTCAGTTTCAAGGTCTGAGAAAACAATGTCTGCATCGCAATGCGTTTGCGCTGTTCCGGCAATGGGTTGCGCGACCTTGTTCCAGCCTACTTGAATAATCCAGGCTAACGCATGAGTTCACGGTTCCGCGTGCGCGGATAACACTGGCGTTTTCAGAAGCACATGCGATTGCGACGAAAGGGCCACTGATCAAGCCCAATGGTCACGGACGCGGGACCATTCTCAGAACAGCGGCGGACGGTCGAGCTGGCGGCGGATGATGGCCCACTGGCCGGCGTGCATCATCCAGTGACCACCCTGCAGGCTGAAGACATCGCCCACGGTCGGAGCGTATGCCTGCATGGCTTCGGGAGCCGGCTGGTCGAGATCTTCATCGGACAAACCGAGCAGTGCCTGCAGCGTTGCTGCCCGCTGTTCTTCGAGCTGTTGTCGCAGGTCAGCCTTCGAATCAAACGCGTCCGAGTCGTCCAACTTTGCCGTTTCTTTGGTATATCGCTCAGCAAAGCCTTCAGGAAGATCGGGCATTGATCCGGGACACACACCGTTGATCATCTGATGCTCGGCAGAAATCAGGTGGCCCATCTGCCACTTGATGTGATTGCACTCGGGATGCGGCCGATGCAGCATGTCCTCGTCGGACAAGTCGCCGAGATAACCCGTCACGACGAATTTCGCGCTGTCGATGGTTAGTTTGATCGCTTCTCGTGCATTCATGACGTTACTTCTTTCGAGTTGCCTGGACCATTGATTCGGCAAACGCACCGATTTCGGCAAGTACGGTTGCGTTGCTGGCGCCGGCTTCGCCAAGACCTTCCATCAGGCGGACAATCGCGGAGCCAACAATCACTCCGTCAGCGGCGTCTCGTAGAATGTCGACCTGTTCCGGACCTTTGATTCCGAACCCAACGGCCAGCGGCAGGTCCGTCTGAGTTCGCAGCCAGTTGAGCTGTTCATTCAACTCCGGTGGCAGGTCGTCGCGCACGCCTGTCGTACCGGCCACCGAGATGCAGTACACAAAGCCGCTGGATGCTTTCAGAATTCCAAGCGCCCGTTCCTGAGGCGTCATCGGGGAAATGAGCTGGACGAGGTCCGCGCCGTTGGCGCGGACAATCTTTCCGACTTCTTCCGCTTCGTCAGCGGGAAGGTCAGGGATGATGAATCCTGCAAAGCCTGCTTCGACGGCCCGCTTGACGAACTCTTCCACGCCACGACGAAAGAGCAGAGCGTAAGACGCCATCGCCACCAAAGGTGGCAGATCGGCAGTCGGCAGCGAAGCGACTCCGTCAAAGATGTCGTTGACGTGCAGACCATTGTCGAGGGCTCGCGTGTACGAGGCCTGGATCACCGGCCCGTCGGCAATTGGGTCGCTGTACGGAAATCCGACTTCAATCAGATCGACGCCTCGGCTGCCGAGTTCGCGAATCACATCCAGTGTCGCGGCCATGTCCGGATCGCCCGCCGTAATAAACGGCATGAATGCCAGATGGCCTGCTGCTTTGAGGGCGCCGAATGTGGACGCAATTCGAGTCTGCTCGGTCACGGTTTGCTGCTTCTCTTGAAAGTGTGGAAAATGTGACTCAGTCCAGATCCTGGCCGAGCAGGCGAGCGACTTCATAAACGTCTTTGTCGCCTCGACCGGAGAGACAGACGACGATGATTTCTTCCTTCGATCGCTGTTTCGCCGCTTTGAACGTCTGCGCGATGGCGTGTGAACTTTCGATCGCGGGCAGGATGCCTTCGAGCTTCGCCATTGTCTGCAACGCTTCCAGCGCTTCATCGTCCGTCACGCTGACATAGTTCACTCGACCGGTGTCTTTCCAGTAGCTGTGTTCCGGGCCGACACCCGGATAATCGAGTCCGGCGGAAATCGAATGCACGTCCTGAGTCTGGCCGTCTTCGTCCTGCAGCACGTAGCTGTAACTGCCGTGCAGGACCCCCTTGTTACCGTAGGTCAGCGTGCTGGCGTGGTCTCCAGGATTCGGTCCTCGACCGCCGGCTTCGACTCCGGTCAGAGCGACTGTTTCGTCATCGACGAACGGATAGAACATGCCTGCGGAGTTTGATCCGCCGCCGACACACGCAATGACTTCATCCGGCAATCGAGACTCGGTTTCGAGGCACTGCCGACGCGCTTCGCGACCGATGATCGCCTGAAAGTCTCGAACCATCATGGGAAACGGGTGCGGGCCAACAACCGAGCCAATGATGTAGTGAGTGTTCTCAACCGTCGACATCCAGTCCCGCATGGCTTCGTTGATCGCATCTCGCAGTGTGCGGGAGCCACTGCTGACTCCGCGAACTTCCGCACCCATCATGCGCATGATGAAGACATTGAGTTTCTGCCGGCGGATATCTTCTTCGCCCATGTAGACGACGCAGTCGAGTCCGAAGCGGGCACACGCCACCGCCGTGGCGACTCCGTGCTGACCGGCTCCAGTTTCGGCAATGACTCGTTTCTTGCCCATGCGTCGAGTCAGCAGCACCTGGCCAATCGTGTTGTTGATTTTGTGAGCGCCGGTGTGGTTGAGGTCTTCTCGCTTAAGATAAATGCGAGCACCGCCGCAGTACTCAGTTAATCGCTCGGCAAAGTAGAGCGGATTCGGGCGACCGACAAACGTTGACAACAGTTTGTCCAGCTCCGCAAGGAACTCGGGGTCCTGCTGAGCCCGTTCGTATTCTTTGGTCAGTTCGTCCAGCGCGTGCATCAGCGTTTCAGGGACAAATCGTCGACCGAATTCGCCAAACCTGCCGGAGGTGTCGGGCACCTGACTGGTGGCTTTTAAAGAAGCCGTTTCCGTGCTCATCGTTGATCGCCTGTGAGTTTCTGTAGGCTGGAACAAGCGCAGCGCCGTTCCGGCAGTTCAAACTTTCCGGCCAGAATCATGTCCAGAATCACATTCCGATTTTGAACCACAGAGTCACGTAGAGCACAGAGTCACGCAGAGACAGAGACGATCTGGAGTGGTTTCCTTCTATGTCTCTGAGCCTCAGTGGTTCGATCTGCCTGTGTGGTTCGCACAGTTTGTAAACCATTTCGGAAAATTATTCTGGCCACATACCTTGCCTGGTGCTGGAACAGCGCTGCGCTTGTTCCAGCCTGCGGGTGGGTCGCTGATTCTAGACGTGGTCCGTCGCCCTCGCCAGTAGGACAGATTCCACGCTCAGATGTTCGCCTCGCACCGAGTTGAGGAATACGCCGAGTTGAAGAATGCGGCGTCACCAAATTGCCGATCCAGAAGCGGCCTGTTAAAACCACGTCTCGAATGGACTCACGCCACAGCCAGCTTGGAGCAACAACACATGAATCAAACGGATCAGGACGTCACCCTCAAGAATGAGACCGTGCTGACGCTTCCCGACGGTGCGCCGGCGAAGCTTCCTGCGGTCCTGATGTTCGGAATGCCTGGCGTCGGCAAGGGCACCCAGGGGGCACTGCTGGGGACCATGAGCGGTATGTTTCACGTCTCGACAGGCTCAATCTTCCGCAGTCTCGATCCCGGCAGTGACGATGGGAAACTCATTTTCAGCCTGATTGACCGAGGCAAACTGGTTCCCGACGACGTTGCTGTCGCTGCCTGGAAACGCTGGCTGGACGGCCAGATCGCCAACGGAAATTACAACCCGATCCGCGACGTGCTGATTCTCGACGGCATTCCCAGGCGCGTCGGGCAAAGCCAGCTGCTTGAAGAGTGCATCGACGTGCTGGCCGTGGTGCATCTGGAAGCGCCGTCCGACGAACCCATTCTCGAACGGCTTCGCAACCGGGCTCTGACCGAAGGCCGAGCCGACGACGCGGACGAGCAGATTATTCGCCGCCGCTTCGAGATCTATCGCGAGTCGACTCGACCAGTGCTGGATTACTACCCGCCGGAAATCGTGCACACAATCAATCCACTGGGCACGCCAATGGAAATCAAAAAGCGGATTCTGGAGGGCATCATTCCCGCAATCCGCCGGCATGAACAGGCAGGCTGATCATCGAGATCGAATGTCGACGATCGGCAGGCAGGACCAGGCTCTGTGCCATTCCGGCAATCCAGAATTCACCGTAAATCATAGATGCCGGAACATCGTCGCTGCGATCCTCGGTCCGGCCTACTGCACTCCACGCTGCCTACCAGGCAAGTGGCTTTTTCCACACCTGGCGGAGTTCTTCGATTGGTGATTCAATGACTGTCTGACCGCCGGTTCCGATGACAGAGCACTGGTCGCCGTCGTTCACGACTCCGACTTCAACGCACGGCAGTCCGCTGAGTGCTTCTGCAAAGGCTGCAGCGTTCAGCTCGGACACTTCGACGAGAAACCGCGTGTTGCTTTCCGAAAACAGCAGCACGGCGTCGCTGTTAATGTCTGATGCTTCCGCGAGAGCGGCGAGATTCAACGCGACACCCAGGCCGCCGGCAAAAGCCATCTCGGCGGCGGAGACGGCGAGTCCACCTTCGCTCAGGTCGTGACAGCTTTCGACGAGTTCTCGTGAAATTGCCTTGTGCATCACCGCGAAAATCTGCGGCGCCTGATCGAGGTCGACAATCGGAACCGCTCCGCCATCCAGATTGTTGACCAGTGCAAAGTGACTGCCGCCGAGTTCATCGAACGTCGTCCCAACCAGAAACAACCTGTTACCGGCGGACTTCAGGTCCATCGTGACCGACTGCTCGATATTGGCGATCTGACCAAGAGCTGTAATCAGCAACGACGACGGAATCACAACTGTTTGCTTCTGGCCGTTTTCGTCTTCGTAGGAAAACTCGTTGTTGAGACTGTCTTTGCCGGAAACGAACGGTGTGCCGAACGCCATCGCGACGTCCTGACAGGCAATGGCAGCTCGCACGAGCGTGCCCAGCGTTTCTTCACGCTCGCAGTTGCCCCAGCAGAAGTTGTCCAGAATGGCGATCTTTAAGGGATCGGCTCCGACGGCTACGCAGTTGCGAACGGCCTCGTCGATGGCGGAAGCGGCCATCCAGTACGGGTCTTCGTCGCCGAGCCGCGGGTTCATTCCGCAACTGATCACCAGTCCGCGGTTCGATTCCAGATCCGGTCGCACAACAGAGGCGTCCGACGGTCCGTCTCGATGGACGCCGACCAGCGGCTTCACCACGCTGCCGGCCTGCACTTCGTGATCGTACTGACGAATGATCCATTCTTTGCTGCAGACATTCAGCGAACCAAGAATCGACTTCAGGTCGTCGTCAAAGCGTTCTTTTTCCGGTGCGACCAGTGCCGTTTCGGCTTCAGGTTTGTAGCTGGCCTGACGGATCACCGGCGGGCGACCGTCGTGCAGAAACGCCATCGTCATGTTGGCGACTTCGTGGTCGCCGTACTTCAAAACCAGCCGTTCGGTATCAGTAAACCGCCCAATAACCGCAGCTTCAACGTCTTCCGAGGCGCAGAGTTTTACGAAATCTTCGACATTAGCTTCAGGTACGGCCAGCACCATGCGTTCCTGGGCTTCGCTGATCCAGATCTCGGTGTAACTCAAACCGGAATATTTGAGCGGGCACTTGTCGAGCCACACTTCGGCTCCGGTCTCCTCGCCCATTTCTCCGACAGCGCTGCTGAAGCCACCGGCTCCGCAGTCAGTGATCGCCGAGTACAGCTCTCGATCACGTGCTTCCAGGATGACGTCCATCACCATTTTTTCGGTGATGGCATTTCCGATCTGTACCGCGCCGGCGGATCGCATTTCGCTGTCTTCATCCAGTTCGCCGGATGAGAACGTCGCTCCGTGAATTCCGTCGCGGCCGGTGCGACCTCCGACAGCGACAATCAGATCGCCGGGCGAAACTTTGCCTTCGCTCTTGCCGACCGGAATCATCGCCACGTTGCCGCAGTAGACGAGCGGATTGCCAAGGTATCGCTCATCGAAATAGACGGCCCCGTTCACCGTGGGAATACCCATGCGGTTTCCGTAATCTCGCACGCCCGCGACGACGCCATTCGCCACCGCGCGGGGATGCAGCACTCCACGCGGCAGTTTGTCGTGCGGATAATCCGGCGGGCCAAAACAGAAAACGTCGGTGTTGCAGACAGGACGACCGCCGAGTCCGGTTCCCAGCGGATCGCGGATCACGCCACCCAGGCCAGTGTTCGCTCCGCCGTAAGGTTCCAGCGCCGATGGATGGTTGTGAGTTTCCACTTTGATGCAGACGTTCTGCTTCTCGTCGAACGTCACGATACCAGCGTTGTCTTTGAAAACGCTGACGCACCAGTCGTCGTCTCCCAGGCTTTCACGAATCGACACCGTCGCTGCGAAGATCGTTTCCTTCAGCATGTTTTCGAACTGCCGCGGCCCGTTTTCGTCTTCGTACGAAATGCGACCGGCCAGTGTTTTGTGCGAGCAATGTTCGCTCCACGTCTGCGCGACGGTTTCCAGTTCGACGTCGGTGGGGTCTCGATCCTGATCGACAAAGTGCTGCCGGATCGTTCGCATTTCTTCGAGGCTCAGATAAAGCTGCCCGTCCTTGCTGAGCTGTTCCAGCGCGGCGTCATCCATTTCTCGAATGGAAACGTGCGTCAGTTTGAACTGGTACTCCCCGCCGAGCGAAATTCGATCCATATGCAACGGACCGGAGACCACATGCTCGATGGCATCGTTGAACAACACCTTGGTTGAAAGACGGTCAATCTCGGCGTCCGACGCGTCGCCGTTAACCCAGTATTTCCGGCAGGTCGCGACGGCTTCAACAGAAACGTCCTGATCCTTCATCGCCTTCAGAGCGCTGTTGGCCACGTTGTCCGTCACGCCGGTTTTGAAGAGGACGTTGAGGAGCTGACCGTTCTGAGTTCCGCTCGATGAGTTTCCCGCCGCTGTATCGAGTCGGTGAATTGTGAACGACTCGGCAACCCGGTCGGCCAGCAGCGTTCTGCTGACACGTGTCACAACATCGTCAGCCAGTTCCCCCTGCAGAATGAAGGAACGCGCGGCGTCAACGCTGGCGATCGACTGCAGGCCCAGGCCCGAGCACTCGGCGAGTACGCGTTGGCCTTCCCGGTCGACCTGACCGGCTGCCGGACGAATTTCCACTTCCCAAAGCATGGGTGACTCCAAAGACTCAGTTAATACTCAATGTGGCTGGAACGCTAACCCGGATTATTCATCAGGAGCAGGCTGGAACGAGCAAACGCCGAACGTGCTGGAACTTCGGTCACGAAGTCAGTTTCAAGGTGTGAGAAAACAAAGTCTCCATCGCGATGTGTTTGCGCTGTTCCGGCAACGAGTGACGCGACCCTGGTCCGGTCTACGTGAAATAGCCGTGTTCCGGGATTTCAGACGGATGGCATCACAGACCGTCGCGGTTTCTTTTCGCGAGTTGCAGGAGCTTTTTCAACTCGCCCGCATCCCGATTCTCGATCGCTTCCTGAAACTTTCGAAACGGTTCGGAAAACGCAGCCAGACTCGCACTCACTGCGGGAGCATTTTCGAGCAGAATCGCGACCCATAAATCAGAATCGCCCGCTGCGATCCTTGTTGTGTCCCGAAATCCGCTGGCCGTCAGCGGAAAGAATTTTTCAGGCAACGTTGCCGCCAGCGCCGAGGCCACCACGTGTGGAAGATGACTCGTCGTCGCCAGAGCCACGTCGTGATCTTCCGGCGTCATTTCAACGACGCGCGAACCGAGTTGCTCCCAGAAGTGGCGAATCGAAAGTGATGCCGACTGATCCGTACCGGCGGGCGGCGTG
>JABMPE010000119.1 GCA_013203845.1 Rhodopirellula sp.
GGCTCATAACCTCGAGGTCACAGGTTCGAATCCTGTCCGCGCCACTTAGAACCCCGTGAGACTCTTAAGGTCTCGCGGGTTTTTCTTTGCGCTCGTGGCAGGAGCGAATGGTTGCAGGTGTTTCAGCCCCGATCCGGTCTAATTCCTGGGTGTAGAGGAACGCGAAGGTCAACAGCCGCAAAACGATTCAGCGGGAAGCTTCCAGAGGATTGCCAGTGGATCATCCGGCGGCGGCTGCAGTATTGAAGAGGATGGCGTTCCCAGCGATTCGGGTTTCGTCCGTTGCTGCCTTCTCTCACAGCATCCGTCGATTATGAATCCGGCCTGAGCATCGGAAAAAGGAGCAGTCGTGGTTGGTTCGCGAATTCTTTGCGGTCTGGCGATGTTTGCCGGCCTGACATCTCTGACATCGGCTGGTGACTGGCCTCGGTTTCGAGGGCCGAACGGTTCTGGAATCAGTACTGATTCCCAGGCCACT
Organism: Rhodopirellula sp.; assembly: GCA_013203845.1. GTDB lineage: Bacteria > Planctomycetota > Planctomycetia > Planctomycetales > Planctomycetaceae > JABMPE01. The sequence continues at coordinate 479 of JABMPE010000119.1, forward strand.
CCGGTTGAGTGGAGTCCTGACAAAAACGTCCGCTGGAAGACGCCGCTGCCTGGTGCCGGTGTTTCGAGTCCGATTGTTGTCGGCGACCGAATCTTCGTGACGTGCTACTCCGGTTACGGGGCGAATTTCGGGAAGATCGAAAACCTGAAGAGACACCTGGTGTGTGTCGACCGAACCAGCGGAAAGATTCTCTGGCAGAAGTCTGTCGACGCCGTCCTGCCGGAAGACTCCTACAGCGGAATGGGAATTCCCGCCCACGGTTACGCCTCGCACACGCCCGCCAGTGACGGAAATCGGGTTTACGTTTTCTTCGGCAAATCGGGAGTCCTCGCGTACGACTTCGATGGCAAAGAACTCTGGCAGACGAGTGTCGGAACTGAGTCAGACCCCCACCGCTGGGGTTCTGCATCAAGCCCGATTCTTTACAAAGACAAGGTCATCGTGACGGCCAGTGCCGAAAGCGAATCACTCGTGGCACTGGATAGTGAAACCGGCAAAGAAGTCTGGCGTGAGGAAGCTTCAGGACTGGCGAACGTGTGGGGGACTCCGCTGCTGGTGCAGGTCGATGACGAACGCACGGACCTGGTTCTGGGGGTGCCGTACGAGATCTGGGGCTTCAATCCAGATTCCGGCAAACTGCGTTGGTACAGCGGGATTCCGGCGGGCGACCAGTACAGCTCCAGCGTGGTCGCGGTGCAGGATGTCGTTTACTCGATCGAAGGACGCGGAGGCGGGTCAGCTGCCGTTCGAGCCGGCGGTAAAGGTGACGTCACGAAGTCGCATACGATCTGGTCAGGTTCGGATTCGAGTCGTTTTGGAACCCCCGTCATCTACGAAGGTCGCCTTTACTTTTTCTCGGGCAGTGTTGCTGGATGCAACGACGCAAAGACTGGCAAGAAGATTTTTCAGGGCCGGTTGGCAGGTGGCTCAAGCAGTGGCGGCGACGGCGGTGGACGAGGCTTTGGTCGCGGCGGCGGCGGAAGCGACTATTCCTCACCCGTCATCGCGGATGGAAAAGTCTACTACGTGCAAAGTTCGGGTAACTGCTTCGTCCTGAAGGCTGGTGACAAATTCGAGCAGTTGGCGGTCAACTCGGTAACCACTGATCGAGAATCGTTCGGAGCGACACCAGCGTTCAGCAACGGCGAGTTCTTTCTCCGATCCGATAAGCGTCTGTACTGCGTGTCGGAAGCCGGGAAGTAGGATTCTTCGATTCCTGGTCACTGCCGGCGAAGCTTGGCGGTCTGTACTGACAGCACCGTGCGGCAATCCAGCTCCGAACGCCGCAGGGACAACTATCGGCCGCGGGCTGAGTCGTCGTTGCGGCGGGATCCAGCCGTTTCGGCTGATTCCGTCAGCCCGAAAATGTGGAGCAACGATTCGCATTGCGACATTTCTGAAGCTGCAATATCGTGCCACTCCCCTCCGGGCTGCACGAAGCCCACTCCCTAAAATCTGGTCCATCCGGACGTCATTTCCAGAACCATCCGGTTCCCTGAACACCCTCACTCACCACTCAGCAAAGCATCGTCGTTCTGCGCCGCCGGAATTGGCTGCGCTCGCCGATCGGTGTTTGCTCATTCACGAGCGAACCTGCTCCTCACCCGTTCTCTTCAAATTCAGATCAAACCATGTTGCGGCTGGGTATCGTCGATCTTGATTCGTCGCACTCGGTCGAATTCTCGCGCCGTTTCAATCACGCGGGAGTCGATCGCGAGCAGTGGGTCGAAGGTGCGCAGGTGGTGGCTGCGTGGTCCGGTGGTTCGGTGATGGCTCCGGAACGCATTTCCGCCTTCCAGGCCGAACTGGAGAGTATTGGTGTCGGTATTGTCGGCAGTCACGAACAACTGATGGAACAAATCGACGGCGTGCTGATTCTGTCTCTTTGTGGCGACTGTCACCTCGCAAGAGCGCGACCGTTTCTCGAAGCGAAGATTCCCACATTTGTGGACAAACCATTCGCGTGTTCGATCAGCGACGCCAGAGAGATCGTCGAACTCGCTCAACAGAATGATACAACACTGCTGAACAGTTCGGCGTTGCGGTTCAGTCGGGAAGTCAAAGAGTCAGCGTTACAGAATCAGCAGCTCGGCAGAATCAATGGAGCGATCACTTACGGGCCGGCAAAACGAACCGACGGAAATCCGGGCCTGTTTCACTACGGAATTCATTCGGTAGAGCTGTTGTTTGAATTACTCGGCAGCGGCTGCGAAACGGTTTCGACGACCTGGTCTGAAGATGCGGAAGTCGTGACCGGAGTCTGGGCGGACGGGCGGATCGGAACGGTTCGTGGAAATCGGACGGGCATGACTTCGTACGGATTCGTGGCGTACTGCGAGGGCGGCGTTGTGTCGGAGACCGTGTCGACAAGATTCGCATACCGAAACCTCTGCCGCGAAATCGTCCGGTCGTTTGAGTCGGGACAACCATCGGTCTCTCACGAATCCAGTCTGGATGTGGTGCGATTCGTGCTGGCGTCACTTCAAAGCGAGCGGTCTGGCGGTCGGCCAGTTTCGCTGCAGGAAATAAATTGAGGCAGGATTCAATCCTGACTCGAAAGCAAGGTTTTCACATGACACGATCACCTGTTTTTATCGGTCTGATTCTGGCAGTCGTTGCCAGTTTGAATTCCGTTGCGTCCGCTCAGCAGTTTCGCGTTTACACGGAAGTTTCGATTCCGCCGCAGAATCCGGAACCCGGGAAAATGCAGGGGGAAGTTGTCGCGCGCAGCCTGACGATCTTTCATGCCGGTCGTGTATTCGACTGGCTGAAGACGGCGGGTGAAGTCACGATTTTTGAGCCGGCTCATCAGCGGTTTGTGATTTTCAATGGTCGAAAGATGATCAAGACGACCATCGACTTCAAAGAAATCGATCGGATGCTGGCGTCGGCGAAGGATGAAACCAGCCACCACGCCGAACGCCTGCTCAGTCGAAACGATCGAGACTCGCAGACCATCGCCACGGCACTGCAGTTCCAATTGAACCCGACGTTCAAGCAGTCCTTTCAGCAAGGTTCACTGTTGCTTGACCTAGACAGCCCGAAACTTGAGTACCACGTCAATTGCGGGACGACTCCGATTCCCGAAGCCGTTGACGCGTATATGTACTATGCCGACTGGACGGCGAAGCTGAATCATGTCATGCACCCTCGTAGCCTGTATCCCGCATCGCGCATGAAGCTGAATGAGAGTCTGCGGCAGCACCATGTTCTGCCGGTAAAAGTGCAACTGCGAGTTGACTTTGATCAGCCCATGCTGCTGCAGGCCGATCATCGGTTCGCATGGCAGCTGGAGAAGATCGACAAAGAAAGCATTCAGCACTGGGAAAACAAAGTGGGTGACCAATCGCTTGAGAGTCTCACCTTTCGTGATTACCAGAAGGCGATTCTCAATCACGCGTCACAGGCGGCACGCTGAGTCTCGCCGCGAGAATACTTCTACCTGACGCGGCCATGCGTGAGACAATTCGCAAGTAGACTCCCGCGTCAGAACATCTCACTGTTGACCGTGTGCGGTATAAGCCTGGGGCGCTTCTTGCCTGCAGATTCCGATGGACGTAAGCTGGCTCGTCAAGATCGAGATGTACGATCGAAGTCGATTGATTTCTGCGTGATGAGCTCTGGAGTGTTCCATGCTGCGCTCTCGTGAAAATGCAGGTCACCTCTGGTCGCGAAATCTGATCGGCCGATATGCATTGCTGGCTGTCGCCTCGCTGGCCGCATTCATGGGGCAGAGCTCGTATGTGCGTTGCGAGGAATCAGCAGCGGCGTCAACGGCGAAAGTCGCTTCGTCAGCGGAGTCGCGAAGGACGCTGCAGTCCGGGCCGGAAGCCGGTTCGACGATCCATCAGTTCTTTGTTCGCGCGGTGACCGGGCCTCATCGAAATCGATCGGTCTGTTACGTTTGTCGATACGGAAACCGACCGGTCGTCATGGTGCTCATTCAGCAGTCGGATCCGAACCTCGCCGTAATGCTGAAAGCCATTGATGCGATCGTCGACGACAACCGTGTTAGTGGCCTGCGAAGTTTCGGAGTCCTCGTGACGGACGATTCTGCTCGCGCCGTCCCGATTCTTCAAACGATGGCATTTGATGAGCAGATCAGGATGCCGCTGACGGCGGCGACGACAGCGATTGCCGGCCCAGGCTGCCACAACCTTCACGAAGATGCGGCAACGACGGTTATTCTGTACCGGGGCCAGCAGGCTGTGGAGAACTTCGCCTTCGCGAAAGGCGAGATCAACGAACGTTCCATCCTGCCGCTGATGGAAAGTGTTGGGGAGCTGATCGCACCGGAGCAGTCTGATTGAACAAATTGAACGTCGAGACACCCCATTTGCCATCGTCGCTTCAGATGCCGTCCACACGGAGACGCTCATGATCACCGTTTTCATCCCGCCTCAGTTTCGAAGCCTTGCTGAGGGTGTCGAAAGTATCGAAGTGGAAGCCGCGTCTGTCCGGCAGGCGATCACGTGTCTCGACGAACGATTTCCCGGTATTGCCGATCGACTTTGCCAGGGCGACGAATTGCGTCCGGGGCTGAGCGTTTCGGTCAGCGGTCGAGTCAGCGGATTGGGCCTGTTCCAGAAAGTGTCGCCCGGAGGTGAGATCCACTTTCTGCCGGCCATCGGTGGCGGTTGATCAAAGCCGGCTGCCGACTGCATGAATGAGACAGTCCGAAACCGAAATGCGAAAAGGCCTCGCAGCCCAATGGGATGCGAGGCCTTCTCAGTTTCTCGTCTCATACACAAGCTACGCTACTCGTGTCTCATTGAGCTTTGTGCCGAAAGGTTTTTCCCGTTGAGATAATTTCCTGGCACATAGCTGACTTTGTCGAAGGGTACGGAAACGTTGACAGTCACGAGGTCTCGTGCCTGAGCGTTTCCAACCTGATTCATGGGATCATCGTTTCCTTGAGCAGCCACAACCGTGATCGTCACTGTGACGTCACCGGCGGCGACGTTAATCGAATCTTTCAGAAAATCTTTGACCCAGGTGTCGACTGTTGTGTTGGTCGAACCATCGATTATCGCGAGCCGAGTCGCTTCACGAGCGGCGTTCGTCACCATCTGGCTGACCATCATTGCCCGTCCGAATTCGACGATGCCCAATACGACTCCGAAGAAGATCGGCAGTACCAGAGCCATCTCAACCAGAGCCGCCCCACGACGGTTGTGTCGTCGATTCATAAGCTGTTTCATCGTTTGGTTCCTCCCACCAGAACCTAGCCCATGAATTCTGCGAGGTCGAAATTCGCGACTCCTGTAAGAATGATTTTCGACTTAGATCATTCGATCCTGCGAAGTTGTTGCGAATGTCACGTCGTGCGGCCTTTTGAACGTCCATGACGGACGGTCGTCCTGGCGAACGATGATGAGTAGCAAGTGGAATATTTCCACTGAACTTCAGGATCAATAACTGGTAGGCAGTAGTTTGAGTGGGCGATCCGCCGCGATCTCCTGAAATACCTGCATGAGTTGCGTTTCGTATTCTGCGATCGTTCCGCCGCCCGGGACGATGAATCGTTTTCCACCAGTGATTTCAGCAAGTTCCAGCATCAGGTTATCGTCGGCACCCAGCCCCAGTGCGATGGCCATGATCTTGATCTTGGACGCCTTGCAGAGATTCGCCTGCTGGATCGCCCATTGTGCAGGATTACTGGATGGGCGATTTGCAACACCGTCGGTCATCAGCACGACCACCCGGTAAGCGTCCTGGCGACCATTGTTTTCGAGTTCCTGCCGAGCCACTTTCAAGCCACCACCGATGTTTGTCAGGTTGTCGTAGTGACCAGCCTGACGACTTCGGTACAGAGGTTTAATCGAAGACACATCATGGGTGAGTCCACTCTCAAGGATGGCTCCATTTGAATTCGGGTGTGTATAGATTGTCAGACCGACCTGGTCGTCAGCTTCAACTTCCGTGATATAGTTGCAAAGGACGTCCGATGCGTTCTTTGCAGCCGTCAATGGCTGCGTGCTGCAGACCGCGAGGCCAGTTGTCTGAGAATACATCGGTTTCTGCTCGTTCCAGTAGTTGATCAGGCACTTGGTCCCATACATGTACTGGTAATTCGCTTCATTGACGTAGCTGCTATCGTTGACATAGGTCACGAAGTCGGTCCATGAACCTGATGGATGAGGATATGACACATCCGCCAGGCCGAGATATCTCACGATGTCCGTATCAGAGAAGTTGAACGGCTCTCCATCGACGTTCCCCAGGTTGACCCAGTTCAATCCTGACTTAACCCATACCGCTCGAATCGTACGGTCATCCTGAAAGGTTCCGCTTGTGCCGGAATAACCACTGTAGGTCTGATAGTGCCCGTTCTTGTCCTTCAACTTCACCTGGTCGATATTCATCGTGGAAGTCACTTCGACTTTGTCCCCACGGTACTGGACGGTAATGTGCGGGACGTTGCTGCCGGTATCTTCAGGTACGCCTTCCACGGTGAGATAGGTTGGAGCGTAAGGCATGTCGCCGTAGGCCGGTTCGCCAAGCTCTGACCACATCTGGTCAATGGCGGCGTTGACCGTTGCATGACTGAGTTCGTTGCAGCTCTTGAATTCGGTGTCGTCGTTCATCGAGCCGGAGAAGTCCAGAACGATCATCATGTCACGAGGCTGATAAGTGGCGACGGAACCAACCTTCATGGTGGCATTGTCCTGATTGATCGCCGGTGCAAAAAACATTGGCAACCTTCGATCTTCCATTTGGCCAGTATCGGCATTCCACACAGAATCGAGTCGACCGGTAATCCTGACGATGTTGTAGGGAACCGCGTTTGTTCCAAAGTTAAAGACAAACGAGGAATTCGCCGAGTTCCAGTCACGACGTCCCAGTTCGATATCAAGGCTCGGGTCCAGCAACAGGCCAGAATGATTTCCGACCGAATTCAACCTGGCGACTTGCTGGGCGGCATTCTTGACATTGGATGCGACGACTGCCTGATCAATATTCGGGTTCAGCTCCATCGCCGCGGCCAGAGTGGCTGCATCAACGGCGGACTGTAGTTGCCCTTTGGTGACGGCGAGATAGCCAATATCAATACTGAAGGCCGCGAAGCCCAGAGCCATCGTGATTACAAACGCCGAGAGCAGGATGATGTTCCCGCGCCGAGAGCCCGGATTGTTGAATCGATCTGCGAAGCTTGTCTTAAACGTCTGCATCATTGTCGATCCCCTTGTGCCGGAAGTCTGAGTCCGGTCGTTACCTGATCACGCATCCCATGCACACGGCGACATGAGCAGCGTTCGCCCGCTCCGTTTGTTTCAAAACTCTGATCTGCTACCTTCACCCGCCTGCTTTCGACAGTTGTGGAAGGCGCACCAGGAATCGTCATGCCCACCATCTTCACAAAGATCATCAACCGGGAAATTCCGGCCGACATCGTCTATGAAGACGACCAGGCTCTGGCGTTTCGAGATATCAATTCGCAGGCACCCACTCACGTGCTCGTCATCCCGAAAAAAGAGATCGCTTCGTTAAGCGAACTCGAAGACGGAGACGCCGCGCTGATGGGACACCTGTTTGTTGTTGTGCGAAAGGTCGCCGCGGATCTCGGACTCGAGAACGGCTACCGCGCGGTGATCAACTGCGGAACTGACGGGGGGCAAACGGTGGACCACATCCACATCCACGTACTCGGTGGTCGATCGCTTTCCTGGCCTCCAGGATAGCGCAACCCGTTAGCGGGCTGCGACTTTCTGATTCTGAAGTAAACTTGCAACAGTTTCGGCAACGCATCAGGCGTCCAATTTCATGTTGCACTGCGGCATCATTAGATGATGCGTCAAGTCATCATCGAACAACACGAGAAGGCACCTTGCCTCCCCCGAAAAATTCTCTTCCTGACAATGACGGAGTGACTTCTGTGAAAACTCGCCAGATGGTTTTATCGCTGTCCGTAGTACTTATGCTGGGCGCGCTGCTCTCGGCCAGTTTCCAGAAACAACCGGCGCCGGCCTCGCAAATGGCTGAAGCCGCCAACGCATTCACCGCGACACTGACTGATGCTCAACGCGGCAAAGCGTCGTTCGAATTCGACGATGCCGAACGTCTCAACTGGCACTACATCCCGCGCGAACGGAAAGGCCTGCCGATCCGCGAGCTTGAAGGAGCGGCACTCAACGCTGGGCTCACCCTGCTTCGTTCCGGTTTGTCAGAAGTTGGCTACGATCAGGCTCTCAACGTCATGAGTCTGGAAGAGCTGCTCTACCTGCTGGAAGGCGGTACTCGCGAAGAACGCCGTGACAAGCGTGACCCGAAGAAGTACTACATCAGCATCTTCGGCAAGCCTGGCAACAAAGGTTCGTGGGCGTGGCGTATCGAAGGGCACCACCTTTCGCTGAACTACACGATCGTGGATGGTGAGCTGGTTTCAACGACTCCGGAATTCTTCGGAGCCAACCCCGGTTTCGTCGATGCCGGACCGGGACGCGAAATCCGAGTCCTTGGTCCTGAGGAAGACATCGCTCGTCAGATCCTGAAGCAGTGCTCGCCCGACCAGGTCAAGAAGTGCTGGCTGTCGAAAGAGGCTCCGAATGACATCCGCAGCACCGGCACCCAGCAGCCGGATACGAGCGCTGCGGTCGGTCTGGCCGTCAAAGAAATGTCTGCCGATCAGAAACAACTGATGGCTGACCTGCTGACCGAGTACCTGCAGAACATGCCGGCTGACGTGGCGGCAGAGCGTCGCAAGCAGATTAACGAAGCCGGCAAGGACGGCATCCACTTTGCCTGGTGGGGCGACAGCGAACGCAACGCTCGACACGCCTATCGCGTTCAGGGGCCGACGTTCCTGATCGAGTACAACAACACGCAGAACAGCGCCAACCATGTACATGCCATCTGGCGAAACATCAACGGCGACTTCAACCTGCCTGCCAAATAAGCTCTTTCCGGCTCCTGCATTTCGAAACACAGAGGGCGCAGAGGATTTCGCAGAGAAACAGGAGAACAGTTTCTCCGCCTCTGCGAGCCCTTGGCGTCCTCTGCGTTCATTTTCTGTTGCGTGCATATCAGCAGTGTGGATCGTTTCGTCGCCGCATCGAAACCTCAATTCAATATCAGAGCCTGGAAC
>JABMPE010000120.1 GCA_013203845.1 Rhodopirellula sp.
GCAGTACACGTGTCAGCCAATAGCCGCGGTCTTTCGGTTCCTGGGCAGCCCAATCAAATAGAATCTCAGGTGGAACGTGCTGAATCGGGCCGGGCCATTCTTCTCCGATTGTGCGATGCCCGGCGGAACACAGCCAATGCTGAAGACCGAACGTACTATCATTCCCCGCGCACTCATACACCCTTGCGATGCACTCCCAGGCAGATGCCGGATTCTCCTTAAGCAGTGACGTCAGGATTTGCTCTTTGTTCGTGTCGAGATCATCGAGAACCGACCATTTTTTAATCGCCACACGCAAGATATGTTCGAACAGGTCCCATTTGCGTTCTGGGAACTCGTCGAGAAAAGCACGGGCAAGACGCGACCAGTAGTAGGCTGCACGATAAAGCACTCGTTCATCAGTCAATGCGTCAGATGTTAGAAGTTGGAAGACGAGGTCTTCCGGCAGTGGTTTCGACTCACCATTGCGTTGAACGTAGTACGAATGGCACATCCGAACGGCATTGCCCCAGAGCGTGCCAATGCCATCTTCAAGCTGAAGTGTCAGCATTTCATTCACGACTTCTTTTTCCAGCGATTCAACCTGGCTGTCAAACCACCAGCGAGTTAGCCGCTCCTTGCTTTGCGCACCACGTCTGCACTGAGCTATGACCGCTTTAGCCATTCGATTTGACATTCCTGACGACACAACGAAATCTGAAAACTTCCCAGCGGTATCAGGCGTACCGGCGATTCCTTCCAGTATGGATTCCCATTCGCTGATATCGTGTTCGAATACGGCTCGAAGGTAGCCACTGAGAAAAGATGTCGCCCCTGATTCGCCAGCAGCCGACTGGTGTTCAAGGATCGAGGGTAACATCTTCCGGTTCGTGTCGCCCTTGCCGAGACGAATGGCAAAACAGTACGCGGGACTCGACTCTTCGCGGACCAGCCAGCCGAGTTCTGGAATAATCAGGGGCGGATTCTCAGCGACAGATTTCGCCAGTTCGTCCAATTGGTCATTAACGAGCCGGGAGTCGTTGTCGTCGTCATCGTGATAGTCTTCAAACGAGACATACTTGACGAAGCGGCGAAGCCGTGACGGGAAGTCGTGCCCGTTCAACAATTCACAAATCGAAAGCAATTCAGTCTTTGTTTCCTCAGGCAGATCACTGTTCCGGTGCCTCAACTGTCGACGCGTCAGGTCGATGATTGCCGTGACGTCTGTGTCGTTGTCGAGTGCGATCGCACGAATGGTGGCAACAGCTGACTTCGTTAACGGCGGAATGTGCAGCATCGACCAGGACGCTTTGATGATCTCAGAGATCAAAGCTCGCCGGTCTTCACCAACCCAGACATCGAGCCTTTCGATGAGTAGATTCCAGACATCTTGATAGGCGTCCCACAGTTCCCCATAGGTGGCAGGCATCCAGAATGGAATTGTGGGTCGCAACCCCTGATGTTCCGCTCCCACTGTTCGACCCGCTGGCCGCGTTTCAAGGGCACTCCGGCACGCCCTTAATCCAATCAGCCGCCTTTCTCGTGACTCTGAGTCGAGGACTGTCGTGAGACAGTCAAGCCGGACATCTGGCGGGGCTTGCGTTGGTGCCCAGCCAGGCACGAGACTGAATAATCCGACAAACGTGCCCGTTGAGTTGTTGTCGTAATTGGTGTTCTCTGCCTCCGCCAGATCAAGCAGCAATTCCGCTGCGCGCGGAAAGCAGTCTTCGCTGACGGCAATCTTTTCAAGAGCCCAAACCAGCCACTGCCGTGATTCCTTAATCCGTTGTAATTCGACGATGTCCATCTGCCCTATTGTCCGGTCCAGACAATGGAGCGTCTGCTTCGGGCACGCTTCTGCGATCGAATTAACCATCCGACCGAAATCCTGCGTGTCCGGGAAGCTCCCCGTGGAAAAAATGCCTGCTGGACCGAGCAATCGCTCGACGGCCTTCTCCGCGGGTTTTACGTCATGAGCGTATCGCAACATCGCCACGAACCAGTTCCGTAGTGCTGGCGGCATAGTCTTCAATGTTGTGGTAATGTCGAAGTCGCTTCCTGAGACTCGCCAGAACTCTCGATAGAGATGCACATGAAGCAGGCGGGGAGTGAGATAAAGTGTCGTGGTCCCCTGGATGATTCGACGATCTTTGAGCTCGCAGATAGCTGTGCGAAACGCAAGCGGCGTAATGCTTTGATCGAAGCCTTCGGCAAGTCGTTGAATGAACTTCGCTTCGTCGGCGACAGGCTCTTCGAATCCGAATCGTTCGAATAAAGAAACGCACTGCAGCACTATTTTTCGGATTTGCACTTTGACAGAATCAGGATCGTCGTACCCGTCGATGAACCGCCGCCAGACTTCCGTGATTGAAGGCGATGCCAGGATGTTCGTAGCACGTGCTGAAAGATTCACTCCAAGGACGTGAGCGACGCGTGGACATCCCTGGCAATAGTCGGCCCAGCGCTTTGCATCGTATTCAGTCACACCGTGATCAGAAAGGATTCTAACTATCTGGTCATCGTCGACCGGTCGGACGTCGACGACCTTGGTCATGTCGTCAATAGCTTCGTTCGGTCCGTGGTCGATCGTAATCAGCCGAATTCGATCTGCGCGTGACTTCAGTTGATTCCAGATTTCGGCGAGGTCTCTTGACGGACATTCATCAATCACTAAGACCACAAATCGTCGATTATCCAGTTCTAATAGCTCATTGAAGAACGAACTTTGAAGCAGTGAGCGGCCATCTCTGACGTAAAGTGTTGCCGACCTGAGGCTGTCACCGTTTGTCACTTCGAGCGCGAGCCGAGTCTTGCCGACACCCGGTTCGCCGATTAGCCGAATATGTGGAGTTGCGCCAGAGTAAAGCCCGTCACGTAAATCATTTACGAGTTGATACTGTTCAGCTCCGTAGCGAACTGTCGGTTTCATGTCCTGGTCGTCACACCACACAGCGTGAGACCGGAATCCCTGGTACACGTGCCCTCGAAGCCGTAAACAAAGTGACGGAAATTCTTCAAACAGGCCAATTAACTGCGTCTGCCCCCAGACTTCTACCGCCGCATCTGGAAAACCACATTCCTGAAACGCGTTCGAGAAATTCCTGACCGCCTTCCGCAGTTCACCATCGAGCGGATCCTTCCCGAAGCAGACAAATACGATTCGATCGCCACGGCGCAGAGCGTTCTGAATCTCGGATCCGAGGTTTTCAAATTTCTGAGATCGGCCACGACCGAACAACTCGGTGTCGGCTTGATTTTTCTGCCATGGAGCAAAATCGCCGGTCTTGATCTGGAATCGTGTGCCAGCAGTCAACAGGTCGTCCGCAGCAATCGGGTCCCCTGGTCCGTTGAGGATCGAAGCGTCAATCCCGCCGTCGGCAGCAAAAACATTGCTCGGGACACTGATTCGTGTTGTCGGGATTCCACGCGATGCTGCCATTGCCCACAGCAGGTCACGAAATGCAAGGACGGATTCCGTCGGAGAGAGAGCACGAAGTGAAGCGTGTGTCATTCCAAACGGAGTGTTACTAAGAGATGAGGGCCGTAACGTTGGCTCGGCGTTCCGGGCGTCTATCAGTTCTTTCACATGCTTCCGCATCTTCCTGACATGTTTGACCGAGGCATGACGCTCACCGTTCTTCACCCGGCTGACTTGTCCGGTTGAAACGTCAAGCAAGTCAGCGACTTCGCGCTGAGTGACACCGAAACTACCTAATCTGGTGAGTAGTTCGTTGAATTCGGTGTTGTCAGGGTCGTCACGGAATTCAGATGTTTTCGCTTTTCTCATTTCAATTCACATCGCTTTCCGAGACGCAACCTTCAATGCACGCAATTAGTATTGCGTGCGATTTCGATTGCGTCAATGGTATGGCTGACGATATCCCGCAGAGCCTCATTGGGCTCAAAAGTTTCAATCCATCATCCATACCGCAAAGCACGCGCGCACGTACTCCGCCAATTGTTCTTTCAGCATGGGCTCTCCTGATGGTGAGAGAAGAAAAAGCATCCGTGTCCGGCGACATGGCCTGACACGACGGTGATGGCTTTCAGCCGCGATCGGGTTCTTTGCTTTGAGCCACTGTTACGACGCCTGCGTGGGTGAGGACTCAGAACTGCCCAGCTCCACGTTCGTGGCTGCCGTCGTGGCATGGAACTCGGCGGTTTGCTTACTGCTGACCAGAGTCCCCAGTGCCGCTTTGAGAAAGCGGCTGGCTGCCAGACAGCTGCTGCCGCTGAAACCCTTTGTTTCGACACGCGTCTGGCCATCTGGCCCGACCAGAACTTCAATCGTTTTTGACGTTGTCTTCATACGGCTCCTCCAACCTGAAGAGTGAGTTTGATCGCTCCGTCCGGAAGAGCCTGCTCGGTAACCGTGTGTCCCCGCCGCCTGGCTTCCAGCCGGGTTTTCTCCACCGCATACATCTGCAACAGTGCATCCAGCCGCGACTGATTCCCCCCAGCGGCCATTGAAGTTGTCGTAGTGGACGCGACCGGACTCGACATCGCAGACCACTGGATACCGCCAGTCCGGCAACTCCACGCAGTAACCCGTTGCCTCCGTGCTGAACAACTTCGCCGTCCGATGCACCGGTCGCTCCAACCCCAGCCGGTCGCACCCGAGGCACAGTGCCTCGGCATCTCGGATCTCTGTCGCGATCGTGACAATGTGTGACATAGTTTCCTTTCAGTCCGTTAACAGTGTTTGTGGATGTCCTTGAACGAGCGAACGCGGTGCAGCACTTCACAACGGAAGGCTGCACCGCGTTCGGCGGTTTCAGGAAATGGTAGAAAGGGCGAAGCGTGTTTCAGAGGTGAAAGGCCCGCTTCACCCAGGCAGCTCACGACTGATCGGATTGGGGCTTGCGCTTCTGGATACTTTCGCAACTGCGACCATCCGGAACCTCAAGTCCTCTCGATTCGTGCCAGTAACGAACTGCCTTGGTGATCAGGTCGCGGCTGCAATCGATTAACTCGGCGATGTCGCCATGCAGCCAGCCCTCGTCACTCAGGGCCATCACTTCATCAGCAATCTGCATGTATCTTGGGGGTGCCTCATTCTGATGCGTGAGGGCGGCTCGACGCCGGTATCCATTTGGCATCACTTCCCCCGAGTCTGCGAAGGATTGCTTCAACAGCTCAGTCACTCTTCCACGCGAGAGACCCATGCGAGCTGCAATTTCCTTTTTCGGCAGGTCCAGATCGTAGAGTCGTCGAGCCGCCGCAGCCCGACTACCGGGCCGGATCGATGATGTTGATTTCGATCTGATTGACAGGCAATGGAGCCTCGTTGGCGTTGGCTGTCAACGACATGCCCAGCGAGTCCGCGAGTGACGATGTCTGCAGGGCGAACGTCGCCTTCAGAAAGTGCCGTTTCCGTCCTTCCCGGCGAACTTCGCTAACAGTGATGACACCGCCAACCAGGTCTCGCAATGCGTACGCAGCTACCGGCGTCCTCGCGTGAAGCACCGTTCCGAGTTCCACAAGCTGCTCACGCAGCCATGCTTCCGTCGGAGGTTCGGCTCCGGCATTCTGCTGATGCAGGAGCGACGTTTCCTGTTGTCGCAGTGTCTGTAGCTCAAGGCGTCGACTTTCAAGTCGACTGGAAACATCAGGATCGGTGTTTCCGGTCTCGATAATCAAAGCAGTAGTCACCGACCGAGAAGCCATCTTCCACCGTCCCCTGCTGTCCGCGGAAAACGCTGGTGGCCAACTCCTTGAGAAACCGCTCGCTGACCAGACTGAGAATCGTCGCCAGAACTTCCCAGCCGCCTACTGCTGAGTCGATCCTCTCGGCCACGCTGACCACTCGAACTCCATACGTATGAACGAGTCACTTCAGAATCGGCATCGTGATCACGGACTCACGAACCAGCTGACGGATGCTGTAGAAATACAGCACCTTGAACTCGCCTGCTGCGGCAGCGCGAAGCATCTCATTCAGCCCAAGCCGGTTTCGCCTCGTACCGGAGACAGCCTCATCCGAAAACTTCTGATCAACTCGCAAGTCGTGCCCGTTGGACTCAGCCTTTCTGCGAGCCTCCGACTGCTGCTGAGCAGAACTGAATCGCGAATAACTGGCCGCAACATTGGCATTGCCATCGCCAGTAACAGACCGCTCGCGCTGCCTCTGCCGTCGTCGAGACACGCGACCACCTGGAACCAGACCTGGGACTACTGCAGCGCAGAGGAAATCAGTCTGTGCTGAAAACGCGTTGAATTGATTGCCAGGTAATCCAAAACAACCGACAACAACCACAACCAGCCAGATCGCCATAACAATCTGCCAACCCAGCATTTGCGCAGAACACAGGGCAGGCAAACGAGTTACCTTCAACCATCAGCCGAGTTTCGGAGAAATTCGCCTGCGGCTTTTCAATCATGGCGTACGCACGACACGCGTCTCGTTCTGAAAAACTTTTAATCGTCGAGACCACGACGTTTTCGCAGAGAAACGGAGAGTTCACCTGTTGGTTGTTCTCCGCGTTTTCTTCAGCGGCCCTCGGCTCCTCTGCGTTGAAAATCTGGATTGATCAACAGATACTCAACTGTATTGATCGACGTTCGCGGTCACTCGTAGAGAAAACTTCGGATGTGACATGAGTGATCGCAGGTCGGCAATTGTGATTGGTGGAGGCCTGATTGGGTGCTCGTCGGCGTATTATCTCTGTCGAGCTGGTTGGGCCGTCACGCTGCTGGAACGGCAACGCATCGGTAGCGGGGCATCGCACGGAAACTGCGGTTACGTTTGCCCCAGTCACGCGATGCCACTGTCCGGGCCGGGAGTGGTTGCTCACACGCTGCCATCGCTCTTCCAGCGGGACGCGCCGCTGTCGATTCCACTGCGATTTGATCCGTCGTTGTGGAAATGGCTGCTGCAGTTCACTCGGCAGTGTACGAACGACCGAATGATGCACGCAGCAAAAGGTCGGAACGCGCTGCTTGCGTCGTCAATGACTCTCTATCGTGAGATTGTTCAGGAAGAATCAGTTGATTGTGAATGGACCGACCGTGGCCTTCTGCTGGTCTATAAGTCTGCCAGAGACTTTTCCGGGTACAAAGCAACTGCCGATTTGCTGAAACGCGAGTTCGGGATTGACGCGGTTCCGTACGGTGGCGAGGAAGTGAAGACACTGGAGCCGGCACTGAAATCGGGAATGGCGGGCGGGTGGCACTTTCCTGGCGATGCTCACGTGCGCCCCGACAAGCTTCTGGCTGGATTGAAACAGGCGATCCAGCGGCACGGCGGCACGATTCGCGAAGATGTCGAAGTGTTGTCGCTGGACCGGGAAGGCGGTCGGATTGTCTCTGTCAAGACGTCTCAAGGTTCATTCGCTGCCGATGTTACCGTACTCGCCACGGGAGCTGAGGCTCCGCAATTTGCATCGGCGATCGGCCTGCGTCTGCCGATTCAGCCCGGTAAGGGATACTCGCTGACAATGCCGCCACTCCGGAATCAACCGAAGATTCCGATGATCTTTGAAGAGCACCACGTGGCAGTGACGCCTCTGGAATCGGGCTTTCGCGTCGGATCAACGATGGAGTTCTGCGGGTACGATCGTTCGATTAATGCGGAGCGGCTGGCGCTACTCCGAAAGTCCGCCGCCGCGCATCTGGAAGAACCACTGCCCGCCGTTGTGGATGAAGAATGGGCCGGCTGGCGGCCGATGTCTGTCGACGGACTGCCCTGCATCGGATGCGCACCGGGCGCCAGTAATCTGATTGTGGCGGCGGGTAATGGCATGATCGGCCTGGCCACCGCGCCGGCGACTGGAAAGCTCGTTGCCGAGATCGCCAGCGAGCAGACACCGCACATCGACGCGACTCCGTACTCGCTGTCGAGGTTTGCCTGACGTCCTGTTGCTGTGTTCTGCAACAAACTCGAAAGCCTATTTGTCGCCGTAGATCTTACCGGGCCACGTCGCCCACCAGGCCTGGAACGTTTTCAACTGAGCCTCAGCGAAACGCCGCTGGCTGGCGGAAAGCTCGTCTGTTTCGTTGAAGTGGTACTGGTAGTCAGAATCACCGACCAGTGTCATCAGATACTTGTAGTACAGAACCAGGTCGGGACCTTCGTCGTAGGTCGACAGCACGATCAGTGCTTCTTCGAGTTCCTTAGCCAGCTGACGAGCGGTCGCATCACCAGCAGCGGCCTGTTCACACAGCGAGATCAGTTTAAGAACCTCTGTCGGAATGCAGTTGCCAATGCCGGTAATGGCTCCGACAGCTCCACAGTGCAGGAACCCGTGATAAACCTGAGTGTCAACACCGACCATCAGCAGGACGTTGTCGTCTTTGTGAGTGATGTGCTCGGCCGCGTAACTCAACGCGTCCGCTCCGCCGAATTCTTTGAAGCCGACCAGATTGGGGAATTCACGACGCAGGTCAAAGAACAGATCGGCTTTTGTTTCGAATCCGTAGTACGGGCTGTTGTAAATGACAGCGGGGATGTCGGGAGCGGCTCCCAGGACGCCCGCAAAGTGTGCCCGCTGCGCGGCGGGTGAGGTGCCACGCGAAAGAACTCGTGGAATGACCATCAGACCGCTGGCTCCGACTTCCTGTGCGTGTGCAGCGTGAGCGGCTGCGAGGCGTGGATTCTGAGCCCCCGTTCCGACAACGACCGGAACTCCAGCTTCAGTCAGATGACGGACACCTTGCTGACGCTCTTCGTCAGTCAACAACGGCCAGTCACCCATCGAACCGCAATAGACAACGCCGTTCATTCCGGCGGCCATCAACTCCTGACCCTTCCGCACAAGGCCGTCGAAATTCGGAGTTCGATCGGGGTGACAGGGAGTCATCAGGGCAGGAATGCCGCCGCGGAAAACGTTAGAATTCATTGCGTTCGCTCAGTCTTTCGAAACGTGCTGCCTGAAATGAAAGAAGCTAACCAC
>JABMPE010000121.1 GCA_013203845.1 Rhodopirellula sp.
CTGGGAGACGCCAACGATCTGGCCGGACCGGGAGACATCATTGCCGCTGCCAGTCTGTGGAAACGAATCAACGAACTCGCCGATGGGGCACCGCTGTCGGACGGAAATGTCCGCGTCAAGTCGTTGAACCGGCGGCCCGATGAATTCACCTGCTCGGATTCCAGCGGGCAGTCGCTGTTGACCGAAGCACCGTTTCGAGCGGACTCGATCGCCGCCATTCGTGGTTACATTCCCGCCGCGATTTACTCGCGACTCGCCGCGGGGCAAACCGATTGGCTGGGAGAACTCCGCAAAGTCACCGTCGTCTTTGCAAACCTGCCTGGCTTCAACATCCACACTCGAATCGAAGATGCTCAGAAGGTGATGACCGCGCTGCAGCAGACGATTTACCACTTCGAAGGCAGTCTGAACAAACTAAGTGTCGACGACAAAGGCGTGTCGCTGCTGGCTGGTTTTGGCCTGCCGCCGATTGCCCACGAAGATGACGCGGCGCGAGCCATCGGGGCGGCGATCGCTCTGAAAGAGCGGATTAACGAACTCGGCTGGGAATGTTCAATCGGAGTCGCTACCGGTCGAATTTTCTGCGGTGCTTACGGCAATGAGGAACGCCGCGAGTACACCATGATCGGCGACACGGTCAACACGTCGGCCAGGCTGATGCAGGCAGCCAAACGCGGCATCCTTTCAGACCAGGCGACGCATACCGCAGCAGCGTCGCAGTTCGATTTTGAAACGCTCGAACCACTTTCTATGAAGGGAAAGAAAGAACCGGTCGCGTGTTATCGTCCCGTTCAACGAAGCTGCACAGCTCGCAAGACGTCGCCGCAGGAAGTCAAAGTGTTTGGCAGAGTTCGCGAACAGGAACTCTTTGGCGAACTTCTGACGGAACTCTGCGACCAGCAAAAGAATTCAACGTTACTGATTGAAGGTGACGCGGGAATCGGCAAGTCGCACCTGGCTTACGCGTGTGCTCAACGCGCTGAGCAGCATGGATGTCGCGTCCTGTACGGTCGCGGCGACGCTATTGAGCAATCGACTCCGTGGTTTGCGTGGCGAGCTGTGTTTGATGAACTGGTTGGCGTCGACGGGTTGCCACATTCGGCACACGAACTGGAAGACACCATCTACGGACAGGTTGAACTCGACGATGACCTGCGGAAACTTCTGCCGCTGATGTCGTCGGTGCTTTCGGTGGCGCTGCCGGAGAACGAGTGGACGACTCAGTTGAAGGGGGCGATTCGAGCGGACAACACCAACCGATTGCTGGCTCGATTCATCGCGCATGCCGCGGGTCAAAAGCCGCTGGTGATTCTGCTGGAAGATCTGCATTACTTTGATTCGGCATCATTGACACTTCTGCGAGTGGTCGCCGGTGGACTCGCCGGACTGCACATTCTGAGTACGGCCAGACCGTTACCACGACCGCTACCGAAAGAACTTCAGGCGGTGCTCGACGATCCATCATCGCATCAATTGGTGCTGGCACCGCTGGCGGCGGATGACTCGGTCAGCATGGTTGAGCGGATCCTGGGCACCGAACGGTTGCCGCGACCGGTGGAGCAGCTGGTTCGTTTGCGGACTCACGGCCAGCCTCTTTACGTCGAAGAACTCGCGTACGCGTTGCGTGACACCGGAACCGTTGAGGTGGTCGATGGCACAGCCAGACTCACCGGAAATCTTGAAGAATTTGAAGCTCGCGAAGTTTCCGGGTCGCTGGAAGGCGTGATTATTAACCGTGTTGATCGACTGCCACCGTCGGAACAGTTGACGCTGAAAGTCGCCAGCGTCGTGGGTTACGACTTTGGGTCGTCGCTGCTGCGTGACATCTTTCCGATTGAGAAGGAACGTCAGCAGGTGCGGACGCACCTGACATCGCTGGATCGATCGAAGCTGATTCGCACAGCCGACGAACGTCAGGATTCGGAGCATTCATTTCGAAACCGCACCATTCGCGACGTGGCGTACAACCTGGTACTGGTGAAGCATCGGACGGAGCTGCATCGGGAAATTGCGGCCTGGATCGAAGACCGGCATGCGACCGAACTGGATGGCCACTTCCCGCGACTGGCCGAACATTGGCAACAAGCCGGGAATCTGACGCGGGCAATTGAGTGCCTCGAAGCGGCCGGTCAGAATGCGCTGATCAACAACGCGAATCGGGAAGCCGTCACCTTCTATCGAAAAACGCTTGAACTGGCGGAGCAGTCGAAAGAAAACTTCGATCAGATTCGCCGAGGTCGCTGGCATCGGAAGTTTGGCGAATCGCTTTACCGCATCGGTGAAGTGCCGGCCAGCATGCGGCACCTGCGAAAAGCACTGCGGCTGCTGGGCCATGCCGATTCCGAGTCCGCCGTTCCTCAGCTGTTGAATGGCAGCGTCGAGATGGTGAGGCAACTCGGCACTCGACTGCGTCGACGATTTTCAAAACGCTCGACGACAGCTCCCAGCGAAGCATTGCTGGAGTCGATTCGCGCCTACGAGCGGCTGGTCGAAATTCAGTACCAGCGTACCGACATGCCCGCGTTTCTGCTGGCCACGTTCCGGGCGTTGAATCTGGCCGAGCAGTACGGATTCAGTCCCGAGCTGGCTCGCAGCTATTCCAACGTGTCGGCAATGACCAGTGCGATGATGCTTTCAAAGGCGGCAGATCGTTACACCGAGCGTGCCAGCAGCATAGCGCGAAAGTCGAACGATCTTTCGACCACAGCGTACGTGCAGACGATCAATTCAGTCCATTTCATCGGGCAGGGCAAGTGGAAAGAGGCTCGGCAGACGCTCGATCAGGCGCTCGATCTTTGTACGTCGATCGGAGACCACCGTCGCTGGTCAGAGGCAACGGCGCTGACGCTCAACCTTTCCTGCTGGAATGGCGAGTGGGACAGGCTGGCGGAGTATTCACGAAAGCTTTGTGCCGCCGCCGATTCCGGACTGGGAATTCAGGTGGCAACCTGGGCGTACGGCTGGTTGCTGTGGGTGGAGTCCGCCCGGGATCCTTACAGTTCGGATCTGCTGGCGGCGGAGGCGGAACTTCAGCACTGGCTGGATGCGGACGAAGAGCTGGCACTCGCCGATGAAGTGCTTGCACGCGGCGGTCTGCTGTTCGCACGGTTGAGACGCGGTGAGTGGTCGTCGGCGCTGGAAATTGCCGACCAGATTGAAACAGTCATCGGCAACGCTCAACCGGTCGCCGTGTATCTGCTGCCGGTGTATTCCGCACTCGTCGATCTGTATTCCGCAGTGGGTGCGGCGGACCCACGCGCGGCAGTCACGGTTAAAATGAATCGCCGTCTGCGTCGCATGCAACGACGACTGGCGATCTTCAGTGTCATGATCCCGATTTCCAGTCCGCTGAAGCGTCTGTGCGACGGGCGACTTCATCTGTTGAAAGGTCGCGTTGCCAGAGCACGACGTTCGTTCCGCAAAGGACTGCATCTGAGCGAACGCTTCCGCATGCCGTACTTCACCTCGCAGTTGACGTGCGAACTCGCTCGTATATCTGACGTCGAGGACGATGCGCTCAAACTGGCGGCGTCCGCGCAGGAGCAATTCGCGAAGCTGGGTATCAATCAGGTTCCAATGCCAACCTGATCCGCCTGCTGAAAGTTCAACCGTTCAATTCGGCTTTTCACCGTTGATGCCCCAGATCAGCCGGTCAAGGGCTGAGTCGGTCACCCGCGCACACGATTCCTCGAAGAACGTTTTTTGAAGCGACCGAGTGGGCCGCCGGCCGGATGACTGCCAGTGTCGCGTGAGTCAGCATTGACAGTGTGATGTGCCGGTGCGCTGCACCCGGACGACAAAGCGGCCTCGCGGGAGTTCGTCTTCACCATGCTTGATCCATTCCTGGACAATGTCACCAACGAGTTGGTCCGTGTTCATTCGCTGTGAGAGCGGCTGCTGGGAGTAGTCCCCAGCCGTTGAGCCGACCCCGCCGAGTTCCGGACGGTACGGCGAGAACACTTTTCCCGCCGGCACATCGACAAGCCGCCCAGCAGCAATCAGCTCCGAGTAACTTGCAACGGAAACCATTGCGTCATACAGATACCCCAGCCCCTTTCCCTTGCCGTCGCATGGCGTTGCTGTCATGCCAATCTTCAATGGAGCCAGTTGGAACAACTCTTGCCAGATTCGTGACGTGCAGACATCGGCCTCGTCAACAATCCAGAAGTCCGGTTTCCAAACCTGGAATGCCAGCGAGGATTTGCGTCGAGCTTCGATTGTCTCCTTGCTGATAACGGCAACAGGTGCGTTCAGGTCAAACTGATGACCAGAATCACTCATCAAAACCGTCACTGGGACCTGGGCTTCAATGAGCGTGTCGTGCATCTGAAACACGAGCTGCCGCCCAGACATGATGATGTCGACTTTCTTGCCTTTCCTGGAAAGAAGATGAGCAAGCCCAACAGTGATGACCGTTTTTCCGCATCCAGTCGGGGCGACAATCAGGACTGATTTGTTGCCCGTTCTGAATTCTTCACGGCAAGCGGCAATTGCCGCCACCTGTCGTGAATCGAGTGTGTAAGTGCCTACTTGCATTTCGAAATCTCCCCCCTTTACTGCCTGGAAGATTTCGGTCTTCTCTTTAAAGAACGCGTCCGAAATATCGTCCCGATTTCGTACAGCAGGCTGGAACCAGCCTACATCCACCTGGACTCGATCTTTCGGGAAGTTGTTTCGGACACGTTCCAATGTGGCAACGCTGGTCCAACGGTCTCGTTGGATTTCCAGGGCTTGCGGGCTGACGTCTGTCGCTCACCTGCACGTCATGCAGTGTCGTCAGAAATACCTCACAGCTGTGCCGTGATTGACGTCCGGAGACCTTTGCGAACATCCTCGGATGACGCGTCACACCGGTTGGAAAGCGAACTCGATGATGCAGTACGGCATCAACGTTCCACTATTTATCAGGCAACCGCTCGGGCTTGCAGAGCAACTTTTTTTCGTTCGCGGCTCGACCACACTTTGTACAGACGTGCGTTGCACCGCAGACATACTGCTTGTAGACGGTAAAATCCGCCTTCAACAACTTCTTCATTTCGCAAAGCGTTTTGGACATCGCAAAAGCCATCAGGAAGTGAAAGAAGATCAGAACAATCGGAACACTCCTGTTCCGCGTCGCCGTAGCTGATCGATCCAATGTGTTCTGGATTCACTATTCAATCGGTAAAACGAACCAAGACATTGAGACTCAGTCGCAACAATCTACCGAAACAGACAGGCATGTCAACAGCGGAGTCCGAGGATTCTTCGCCGGAAGGTTTCGAACCAGAACACTGCCCGCAGGAATGAAGAAGAACAGCCTGACCTCACTGCATCCTGACCGCGACGAAAACCGAGAAACTCGACCAGATCATCGCCACAGGAGCCACCCGATTTTCACGTCCGGGTTTTCATTTGCCGAAGGTGCAGCGCTCGCAGCCGTTCCGCCAGACGAACATCTTTCGGACGCCCGGATTCGATCAGGTGATCGGCCAACGGGGAAATATTCAGGACGTCGCATTCGAGACCAAGTGCCAGCAGGCGGGTTGTCTGTTTGCGGAGAGCCTGGAATGTCCCACCTCCTGAAAGTTCGGCAATCAGATCCAGATCGCCAAGATCAGTGATGGTGATCAGGCTGTAACTATCGCGGAGGACTGACGTGTTCCACAGAATGTCCTGTCCCGGTTTCAGGCCGCGTGGGTAGGGATGCAACGGCTTCAGAGCGTCGACAATCCTGCGGAAATTCTCGCGAGAACGGCGATAGACGATGTCCAGGTCGTTGATTTTTTTTCGCAGTCCGTGTGCCTTCGCCGCGACGCCACCGCAAACAAAAAATTCCACGTCAGCGTCGATCAGCACCTTCAGAAGCCGACGTGCCAGCTCTTCGTTTCTCGGAATCGGCATAGTTCTCATCAGACAATTTCAGCGATCAGGGCGTCAGGAATCACAACGATTCGACAGGGATGTCTCAACCTTCAACGCTGCGGCGATTCGGCATTTGCCACGCGTCGCCACTCGAAACGGGTTCCTGACGGCTCTTCAATGAGAACCATCCGGTCGCTATCCACTTCAGCGATTCTCTGCGTTGAGCTGTTGCCGTGCAGGTTTAAGACGAGTCGTACTTTTCCGGAAGGTTCCCCGCCAGTTGCTTTCATCGTGACCTTACCATCAGCGACGGCCCACTCTTCCTGAAACGTCAGTTTTTTTGCAAACAGCGTTGCCGCGAAACCGTCCAGTTCGACGACCATTGTTCCCGTCCCGTCCTCAAGCAACGTCAGAATGCGGTGTCCCTTATAGTCGTCTTCCCACGTGCCGAGCATCTGTTGCTTGAGAGCGGCATCTGGATCGTCGGTGGTCGTTCTCTCCGGTGCGGGACCAATTGAACCCGCTGCTGATTCTTCCACCAGATGCCCCGACACGACTTCACGAGCAGCAGACTCTCCGGATAACTCATCGACAACCACCGACTGAGTTGTGAGAGGCTCCAGAGACACCGCTTCGCCCGCCACCTGGTACGCTTCCGAATTTGAACTCACCGGCGATGCTTCCGCATTCACCGGACGACTCATCTCCGAAGAGACGTCGCCCGCCCTGTCAGATCCATCTGGAGCCTGTTGAAACCGGCTGATCCCGCCACCCACTGAAGCAGCGACGACAACAAACAGAACCATAGAAGGCTTCCTGAGTCCACGTGCCTCGGAAGGGGTAATCGTCGGCTCCATCTCTGATTCCATTCTACGCGTGAGTTGCGACCAGGCTTCGTCTGCTCCAGAATCGGCGGTAGTCGTCAGTTATCACAAAAATTCCGGGCACCGCGACCTCAGGGAGTTCAGCAATGAATCGTCAACGAATTATTACAGCATCAGCCATCGTCATTGCAATTG
The DNA here is from genome assembly GCA_013203845.1 of Rhodopirellula sp. Classification (GTDB taxonomy): domain Bacteria; phylum Planctomycetota; class Planctomycetia; order Planctomycetales; family Planctomycetaceae; genus JABMPE01. The sequence goes on from JABMPE010000121.1 coordinate 6,864, forward strand.
TTGGTTTGGGAGCAGTACTCCAACGGCCAGCCGTGAGTGATGAGAAACATAGTCCGGTGGTCTACGAATTGAGGACCTACACGACCAACGAAGGCCGATTGGATGCGCTGCATCAGCGTTTTCGAAATCACACAATGAAGATCTTCGAAAAGCACGGCATGAAGAACATCGCCTACTGGACGCCCGCCGAGACCAAAGACACTCTGGTTTACATCATCGCTCACAAGTCGCTCGAAGCAGCCAATGCCTCGTGGGACGCCTTCCGCAACGATCCCGAATGGAAGGCTGCGTATGAAGCATCGATCGTCGACGGAAAAATCGTCAAGAAAGTTGACAAGCAATTCCTGACCGCCACCGACTACTCACCCATGAAGTAATGTCTCCGGAACCGGAAGCAGTCTGTCCGATTGAACTGGCAACTGGTGACGTTACAAACAACCGGAACCGTCAACACTCCCGAAATTCGGCTGATGAACCCGCGGAATCCGGCTGAAAAAGAGCCAGCACACTCCGGCATCCGCCACTGGTATTTCGCAACACGAAACCACAAAAGACTGCCGCATGGAAGTTCGCGCGTTCGCCGAACAGGTTCTATATTCGGAATCGCTTGAGGACAAACTCAAACCGGCGGTCGGTGACTTCACCGATGATTCACCGGGCGAGTCAGTGAATATTCAGGAACCCGCACGCTCGGACAAACTGAAGTTTGCCCCCCGACGAATGGAAGCCTCGATGCCGAAACCCGGAGCGTTCAAACATGCCGAGCGGCGAGGCACTGCTCACCATATTCTTGCGAATCACGAACTGCAGGCTCTGGAAGTAATGGCCCGCGTCGCCCTGCTCTTCCCCGATGCTCCGACAGAATTCCGTATTGGACTTTGCAGGATCATGCAGGATGAGCAGCGGCATACTCGTATGCACGCTGAACGAGCCGCGATGCTCGGCATTGAGTTCAGTTCGCTGCCGGTCAACTCGTACATCTGGACGAAGTCGCTCGAATTCAAGTCGGTGCTGGATTACATCGCGACCTTGCCACTGGTGTTTGAAGGCTGCAACCTCGATCACACGCTGGAATTCGCATCCTGTTTTGAAGATGCCGGCGACGACCGCAGCGCGGCACTGATGCGGGTTATCCATCGCGACGAAATCGAACACGTCGCCTTTGGCATGAAATGGCTGCGGAAGCTCAAACCAGCAGAACAGTCCGACTGGGACGCATTCTGCGAGCATCTGAAATGGCCACTTCGACCGGTCAAAGCAAAAGGCGACGTCTTCCAGGTGGAGGCTCGCCGCCAGGCAGGACTCAGTGACGACTTTATTGAAAAACTTCGACTGGCCGAAGAGGACGACCGCTGATGGAACGAGCCGGACAATTCATTCAGAAAACGCTGCTGGCATGGCTCGTCCTGTTTTGCGTAGCGGCGTTGGTCTGGACGCGGTCCGGTCTTCCGGATCCCTTTCTTGGAACAGCAGATTTCCAGCTGGATTTGATCGATCCGGTCTTCCTGACTGGAACATCCCGGCCTTTGCTGGGAGTCATGATTCAGATGACGATGTTCTGCATTGGCTGCATGATCAGCGTCTCTGAGGTGAACGAAGTTTTTCGACGCTGGCCTCTGGTCCTGGGTGGAACCCTGATTCAGTACACATCAATGCCGCTGCTGGCCTGGAGTCTGGGGAATCTGTTTGGTCTGGAACGCGAATACCTGGTCGGAGTTATCGTCGTGGGCTGCGTGCCGGGCGCAATGGCTTCCAACGTGCTGACTCTTGCCGCGCGAGGAAATGTCAGCTTTTCCGTCAGCCTGACGACATCCGCCACGATCCTGTCGCCAATCATCGTCCCGCTGGCATTCCAGCTGACGTTGAGCACCTTCGTCGAAATTGATCCGTTGAACGAAGCCTTGAAGCTGCTCAAACAGGTGGTGGGTCCGGTGTTGATTGGCCATCTGCTTTGCCGCTTCTGGCAGGGTGGTTCACGTCTTGCACAAAAGGCAGCACCACTGATTGCCAATGGGACGATCGTCTGGCTCATTGCAGTTGTCGTCGCGTTGAATCGAGATCGCCTGCTGGGGGTCTTCGGCGGCGAGGTCGCGTCGTCCGGCAAACTGCTCGTCGTCCTGCTGTTAATCAATCTGCTGGGGTATGCGGCCGGCTACTTTGGAGGCGGCGCGCTCAGGCTGAAAAACAGCATGCGTCGAGCGTTAACACTGGAAGTCGGGATGCAGAACGCCGGACTGGGAACAGTGCTCGTTCTGGATCTCTTCAAAGATCAGCCAGCAGCGGCGATTCCCACGGCAGTCTACACGTTCGGATGCATGTTGACCGGAACCCTGCTGGCTCAGTGGTGGAGTTTTCGACCACCATCAGACACGAACGTTGGGGAAGCGGAAAACGCAGCAGCCAGCGGATCCGACGACCTGGACACCAGCGTGGCGTAATCAGGCGGACTCGTGAGGCGGGCTTGTCGAGAAGCGACAGAACGATCACTCGAGACGTTCTTTAAGTTCGTCGCGTTCCTTGCGTGTGACTTCCAGGTCGAACATCAGGTACTTGATATCGAGTCGCAGCTGGGCGAGTGCTTCCTGGACCAGCGACAGAATCCGGCGACGCCGTTTCACCGAGTCGACGACTCGCGTGTAAACGCCTTCCAGCTCGGCTTGATGATCCTCGGGCAACGCTGCGATAGCCCGCGCCAGATCAACCAGCTCACGTGGCAGCTCATTCTCGCCGCTGTCAGGGAATCGAGTTCTCGAATTCATGGCGTATCCGTCTCCAGTTGTCGTTCAATCGAAGGGAGCGTGATTGTGTGCAGAGCCTGGAGCCTTCACAAGAGCCGGTTTCTAAACCCTTACAGCATTGCACCTTACCGGTTCCGACGGGAAGAGATTGTCAGTTGATGCAGCGTTTCGTCAAAGCAACGCTTCGTCTTGGCGAGCGGCGTAAAGTGCTTTAGACTTCGGTACTTAGGTGAGGTCAAGCAGAGCTCTGCGGTGAGGTGTCGCGGCAACGAACTGGCTTCAGTCAGACCGGCTTCGCGGCGGGAATTTCGAAACATTTTCATCACGGGCAACGAATCCGCCGTTTACAGAGACATCGAGGGATACTTGTGTCGTTCCGATTCAGGGAAGAATCCGGGCAGATTGCCGAGCGTATCGCTGAGGAAATGGCGAGCGGCAGGCCAGCGGTGCCTCAATGCTCAGACACGGTTAACGCAGCGCTCACAGTATCTCACGCGGCAACCCGTTGTCTGCCGACGAGAATGCGGCCAGTGAGCTGCCGACTCGGGCGTCTTGTGCTGCTGATCGGATTCCTGATCACTATTTTCGCGGTGCAGCAACCTGTTTTGTCTGACGATTACGTCGAAGGCTTTGACAGCGAGAAACCGACGTGGGTGGCGACGGTCCCCAGAGGTTCCGGTGTACGAGTACGTGAGCATCGCCGAAACCTGTATATTCGCCACAGCGGGCAGGCCGCCGAGCAACTGCAGATCTCTAGTCTCAGCAACGGCCCGATGATTCAGCTTGAGCATGAATTGCCACGGTCGGCCCCGATTGAAGACCTGTCGCTCTCGCTGGAGTATCGGTCGAACCGTCCCGGAGCAATTCTGGCGATGAGAATGGTGTTTCCTCGTCAGACCAATCCGGCCACTGGGCAGATACTGACGGCCTGGCTGCGCGGCGATCTGTATTCTAAGACTTCTGAATGGCAGACGCTGAAAGCCACTGCGCAGCAGGACGAAATTCGACAGCGAATTACTCGGCTGCGCGCGGAGTTCAGCTCGGTCAGCCTGAACCTGAACGACGCCTACATCGACCGGGCGGTTCTACTGGTAGGACTTCAGACCGGTACGACCGAGTTGTTCATCGACGACCTGCGCTGGACCGGCTACGCGGCGCCTCAGAATTCCATTGTGCAGGTGAATGCGGAACAACCTGCCGGGCAACGTCGGTCAGACATCCAGATGCGACTTGACCGACTGATTGTCAACGGTCGCCCTTCGGTTCTGAGGTTCGCCCCGCATCATGACGAATTGCCAGCAAGACTTCGCGAACTTGGTTTGAACGCTGTCTGGATCAAAGATTACACCGACATTGCCGGTGTCGCGAAACTGGGCGAAGCGGGAATCTGGTCCCTGGCCACTCCGCCTCGCGGTCGCATTTCGGGAGAAGACCTGGACGGCACATCCGTCCCCAGTCTTGATGACTTTGGCCCGAAGTACGATGGGATTCTCGGCTGGCTGCTTGGAACGAGAATCCCACCGGGAGCGCGCGACGAAGTAACCACTCAAGTGCGACTTATCCGGGCAGCCGACCGCCTCACGCAACGCCCGATTATCGGAGATATCGGCGGAATGGAGCGGTCATATTCTCGACTGCTGGACGGAGTCGGTCTAACTCGACATCCCCTGCAGACCGCTTTTTCGCTGCATGATTACCGACAGTTTCTGACTCAGAAACGACGCCTGCTTCGCCCAGGAACCTTCGTCACCACGTGGGTCCAGACCGAACCTGAGCCCAACGGCAACTCGCTACCGGATCCGTTGCCAGTCATCGAGCCAGAGCTGATTCGGCAGCTTGCCTGGACCGGGCTTTCGGCGGGAGCGCGAGGCATCGGTTACTGGAAGCGTACTTCGTTTGATGATCAGTTTGTCGGAGCGAAAGAACGAGATCTGATAATCGCCATCACGAATCAGGAGATCGCGCTGCTGGAACCGTGGCTGGCCTCGTGGACAGTGCATGAACATCAGCGGGTCGCGATCCCAGTTGAGTCTGACCGGGAAGCAAGCCCGACAGATAACCTGGGGATCATGAACAACGCTCGCCAGCAACGGGAACTCGCGAAACAGCAGAAGGCCAAGGCGCAAATCGGAACTCAACCCATTTCTGACGACAGCAATGTGATTGAAATGGCGATTATGACCAGCCCGAACGGGCAGCTTCTGATCCCCTTGTGGTACCAGAAGGATGCTCAGTTCGTGCCCGGTCAGATGGCCGCACAAAGCATTGACATTGTTATCCCCGGAGTCCCGGACACCGCGACAATCTGGAAAGTTTCGACAACCGGCGTCAGCACTGTGCAAAGACAACCTGGCTCGACAGGTGCTCGCGTTTCGCTTGAAAACTTTGACCAGCTGGCCACTCTTGTAATTTCCACCGATCCAAACTGGGGCAACATCCTCAGAAATCAGATTAACCAGATCAGTGACCGCAACGCTCAACTCTGGTACGAACTGGCCAGCGAGAAATTGCGGCGAGTCCAGGACGTCGACGCCGAGCTGCAACAAATGGGGCACGGGATCCCCGACGGTCCGCAGCTAATGGCTCGCGCCCGTTCCCATCTTGCTCTGGCCGCTCAGCGTCTGAAAGTCGGATCGAGCACGCCGCAGGGCGTAACGCTTGCGTCCTTTCAGACGGCCTACGCCGCAACAACGAGCACTCCCGAGTTCGTACGGCTTCAATGCCAGGCGGCTATGCAGTCGCTGCGAATTCTGCAGCGCATCCACTGGGAAGCCGCCATTGCCGAACGTTCGTCGGCCGTGGCCAGCCCGTACACTCTCAGCTTTCAAACACTGCCCGAACACTGGCGTTTCGTGCGTCGAGTGGGGACGACACATTTTGCGGGCTACGAAAATCAGCTGCCATCAGGCGACTTTGAAAACACTGACACGGCCCAAATGATCAAAGATGGCTGGACCAACGAGCAGGATGAGATTGAAGGAGTTCGTGCCGCTGCCGAACTGGCGTCGCTCGGCAGCCAATCCGGTTTTGCGTTGAGGCTTCTGGCCGTACCTAATACGAACGCCGAAATCCCCATCGCTCTGGAAGGCATTCCGATAGCCCTCACAACGCCTCCGCTGCCGCTCAAAGCCGGGCAGATTGTCCATATCAGCGGTCGGATTCGAATCCAGGCTCGTCCGGCAGCATCAATCGAAGGCGTCACCGTCACCGAGAGCCTGACTGGTTCGAAAGTTCGATGGAAAAAGACCCGCGGCTGGGAAACGTTCGAGCTGATCCGCGAGGTGAAAACCGATAGCAGCCTGCGGCTTCGACTCACGCTGCACGGCCTCGGCGAAGTCCTGTTCGATGACCTCAAAATCGTTGCCTCCACACCGACATCGAGCCATTGATAAAGCGTGTTGATCAATACACCTCGAATTAATCGCGGCGCGTCGCAGCTACAGAGAATGAACTGCCGACTCATCCGTGTTCATCGATACGTTGCGATGAAGAAGCATAGAACACGGTGATGCTTGGATTCGATTTCTCGATCCCATAAGCTGCCGCCCGGTTCAGACCGGAATGACTCGGCAACTACCGATTTCGACCGCCGCAGGCTACCCGCCCCGCCCCCGAAGGTTGACCGAGCGCACCGCGGAAGCTTTCGCAGACGTGGCGATTCTCTTCGCCGTTATAAACAAAAGGATGACTCCAGAATGCCTATCGCAACTCCCGCTCAGTACGCTGCCATGATCGATGCTGCTCAGCAGGGTGGCTACGCCTACCCCGCCATCAATGTGACGTCGATCGCCACTATCAATGCTGCCCTGAAGGGGTTTGCAGACAAAGGGTCTGACGGGATCATTCAGTTCTCGACCGGTGCCGGCGAATTTGCATCGGGACTCAATGTTAAAGACGCCGTTTTCGGAGTCCTCGTTCTGGCAGAAGCCGCACACCGGCTGGCTGAGAAATACGACATCCTGATTGGTCTGCACACAGACCATTGCCAGCCGAAAAAAGTGGATGGCTTCCTGAAACCGTTGATTGCTGCTACCGCCGAACGACGAGCTGCTGGCAAGGGCAACCTGTTCAACTCGCACATGTTCGATGGTTCTGAACTGGACATCAAAGCGAACATGGAGATCAGCAAGGAACTACTGAAACTCTGCGTCGAAAACGAGATCATCCTTGAAGTCGAAGCAGGCGTCGTGGGTGGAGAAGAAGACGGCATCGATCACAGCGACATGCCAGCTGACAAGCTCTACACAACTCCTGAAGACATGGTTTATGTCCACGAGCAGCTGAGCAGTATCGGTCGTTACATGTTCGCAGCAACCTTCGGCAACGTTCACGGGCACTACAAACCGGGCGCCGTCAAACTGCGACCGGAAATTCTGAAAAATGGCCAGCAGGCGGTCATCGCGAAGTTCGGAGCCGAAGCAGAATTCGACCTCGTCTTCCACGGCGGATCGGGCACGCCCAGCGACCAGCTCCAGGAAACGCTGGATTACGGCGTGATCAAGATGAATATCGATACCGACACGCAGTACGCCTTCACGCGACCAATCGTCGACTTCATGATGAAGAACTATGATGGTGTCCTGAAGATCGATGGCGAAATTGGCTCGAAAAAAGCCTACGATCCGCGTGCTTACATCAAGCTCGGCGAAAACGGCGTTGCCACTCGCATGGGCGAAGCCTGCGACGACCTCAAGTCTTCAGGCAAGAGCATTTTCGGCAAGGTCTGATCAGTCGACTCAGAACGATCGAAATCTGAAATGGCTGAAAGCTGAATTGACAGCGAGCCCCGTCGGACAACTCCGGCGGGGCTCGTTTCGTTCTTCAGGCTTCCGATTTCTGACGGATTTGTTGCCGTGCCGACATTCTGAAAGGACCACAAATTTCACGGATAAACACGGCTCGTTCTAACCCGCGTTCAATCAATCCGCGTGGTTCCGTGTCCCAGCCCAACCGTGGCTCACGCAATCTGATTGTCGGTCCGAAAGACTTTCCGGAAGACCAGATGACTCGGGATGTAGACCAGCAGCGGGTAGGCCAGCATGACAATTCCCAACCAGACAAGTGGATGCATCACCGTCTGAGCGGTCTCGCCCCATCCGAACACCTTATCCACGTTTCCCGCCAGCGTGGTCGGTCCCGGTAGTACCAGAAATGCCGTCAGCAGCACGCCCCAGCAAATTCCGATCTGAGCTTTCCACGCGCCGCGATCGTACCCCAATCGCCAAAGAAGCCAAAGAAGCAGGACTGGCAGCCAACCATGAAACAGCGACAGCCCTCTGACAAACAGTGAAATCTCCGAATCGAACATGTAAGTCGCCAGTCCCACCATCGGCTGGCCAAATGCCATGTTGAAGAAGAAGTCGGCTACCCACAAAAACTGTGGAAACACGATTGCAACCGCTTGCGTGCTGACGAGGAATTTCGAGTCCGTCCAAAGTCCGATCAGCGTCACGATCAGAGCAACGTCACAGAACCAGAGAAAGTTCGCTGGTCCGTACGCGTGATAGTAGTAGGGAATCAAAACCGCCATGAACGCGGAGTAGACGATCTTCACGTTCATTGGAATCCTTCCCCGCGATTCCTTGCCCACTGTCTGTGGCGTCATCGTTGATTCGCTCATCAAATTCCCTTTTTGCGTCCATGATTTGTCGTTTGCACCGCGTGTCGCACTGAACAGAGCGGGGCAATCCGCAAAGCGCAACGCGCAAATTCAACGGATCTGCCGAATCAGCCTTTGGTTATTGCTTTTGTGACAATCCGCTACCCAATGCTCACTCGGCAGCGGCGAATACCTCATCAGAAGAATCCCTCCCGTCGTGAGGCACAATCCTGCTCCAGGATACTTGCGGAGGAAATCAATGAGCGACGGCAACGGAAAACATGAATTCGGCTTCGAAGGCGACTCGACGGGCACCCTGGAACCGGTTGGCTTTTCAGGGAATTCAAACCTTCTGGATCAACTGGCCAGGAAACTGAATGCAGCTCCCGTTCAAGCGGAGCCTGTCGACTTTGCGCGGATGCAGCAACTTGAAACTCGTCTCGCCGACCGCGAGCAACTCGTGTCGATCCTGACCAACCGGCTCGAACAGGCAGCCGACGAACTCGATCGAATCAAGCGGTCTGGTGGCGTCCTTTCGGGGACAGGTGCTGATAGCGCTGAAACAGCTGCCCTGCTCGCAGGACACAGCGAAGTCGCAACGAAACTCGACCGCTTCGTCAGTGCCTGGGAAGAGCGATACGAAGGCCCGGCCCTGCGACGAATGGAAGCCAGCATCGAAGAACTTCGCGAGCAGCTGGAACAAGCAACGCTGCATGGGCAAGTCCCGGCAAACAACGCTCATGCCTCGCGCTTCGCCCTCGACGACAACGAAGTCGGACAATTTTCCGGCGAGCACGATGGATCACCACTCGGGCGGAGTCAGCTTGCAGCCTCTGACATTGACCAGCACGCATTATCAGTCAGACGGCCACTCGACGCACCTGTCCGGCTGGTTCTAATTTCAAGTGACGACGTGCCGGACGACCTGCACGTCCCCCTGCCCTGTCCGTTCGATGAACTCGAAGCAACCGAACCAGAACTTCGAAAAGCCGTCAATGACCGGGACGCATACATCCGCTGGCTCTGTCAGCAGATGCGTCAGATTACCGGTCGACTTGAAGGCTGGCTGGGCGAATTGCAAACAGAATCGAACGACACCGATCTCCACAAAAGAGTCGACGAAATCGAGCAGCTGATTCACGATCAATTGCGTGTCGCCGAAATTGAAGTCTCGATCGAACGAGCCCGGCTTTCACGTGACCAGTCAAGGCTGAAGGAACAAACGGAACAGCTGGCTCGCGAGCGAGACCAGTTCGCCAAAGCGCTGACACCAACCGGCGATGCTGAGGAAACACCTTTGCTGCGCCGCTGGAAAAAATTCATTTCCAACCAGGAATCCTGAATGCTGAAGGCTGGTGGTCACTCACCAGGAGGCGACTTGAGAAACTCATGGTGAACACATTGTTCAGAAGTCTCCGAGAACTTCTTCGTTCTGCATCGACCCCAGAGCGGCGAACAGCTGCCTGTCGATTGAGTTGCCGATAAATCTGAGTTGCCGATAAATCCCCGGCGAATGGCTGCCGTCATGTTGGTAGTTCCCGCACAACTCTGGTGTTCGTTACTGTTGAGACTGGCGCCAATCGAGACCGGCAAGAAGACCGGATCGACATCAGTTTCGCGACCGTTCCGTTTCGATCCACACTCCCTGCATTGAAACAGAGAACATCCGCACACGGCAACAACATCACACCCCGGCGTTTCCATTACAACCACAACAGCCGGTTGCTGCTGCCAGACGCTGCCGTTGTGTCTGGCCGGTCAGTTCTGCCACCACTGGTTTCTGGCCTATGCTCTGAAGGTTGTTGCAATTTACGCAGTCTCTTTAGACTGACATCCCAATCGGGCTACAACATTTGTAACGAATTGTTCTGGCACTCTGCCTGCTTCTGGCAAGAGGTGCCGCCCTCGTTCAGCGGCAAAACCGAGACTTGGAGAGACGGATCATGCGGGAACGTACTGCGGTGGCGTACTGGCTGTTGTTGTCAATCAGCACTTTGATGTTTGGCATTCTGGACTCGTCGATCGCTGCCGATAACGACCGCACGACGACCGAACGCGAAGCCGCCGAGTTTGTTTACGGCCTGATGCCACGACAGGAAACCGGAGCACTGGACTTCATCCGGCAGCATCCGGAATACGACGGCCGCGGAGTCACTGTCGCAATTTTCGACACGGGTGTTGATCCAGGAGTCGTTGGACTGCAGACCACTCCTGACGGTCGTCCGAAAGTGATCGACATTGTGGACGCGACTGGTTCGGGCGACGTTGACATGTCGAAAGTTGTGAAGCCGGAAAAGTCTCAGGTCACCGGGCTCAGCGGTCGCACTTTGAAGCTTGATCCAAAGTGGAAGATTCCAGCAGGCGAAGTTCGTATCGGCATGAAAGCCGGCTACGAACTTTACCCGCACGAACTCGTCGACCGCGTGAAAGAACATCGCAAGAAAGAGTTCACCCGGAAACAGCGGAAGCTTGAAAACGAACTGCGAAACCAGATTGAAAACTTCGTCAAAGACGACAAAGACAAGTCTCAGGTCGACAAGGCGGAACTCGAAAAGCGACTCGAAGCGTTACTTGAAGCCGGAAAGAGTTATACCGATCCCGGCCCGCTGTATGACTGTGTTGTGTTCCACGATGGCGAGCATTTCCGAGCCGTCGTCGACACAGACGAAGACGGCGATCTGGCCGACGAAAAGGCGATGACCAATTACCGCGTTGCTCGCGAGTTCTCTCAGTTCGACAAAGTCTCGCTGCTGAATTTCGGCGTCAACATTTACGAAGACGGCAAGGTGCTGTCGATCGTGGCGGACGCGCATCCACACGGCACTAACGTGGCCGGCATCGTGGCCGGTTACTATCCTGATCAGCCGGAATGGAACGGCGTCGCTCCGGGGGCTCAGATTGTCTCCTGCAAAATCGGTGACACTTACATCGACGGCATGGAAACCGGGCAGGCACTGATCCGCGCGACGAAGACCGTGTTGGAGAACAAGTGCGACCTCGTCAATATGAGCTTCGGCGAGCCCACCAAGGCACCGAACAAAGGCCTCATCATTCGCTACTTTGACGAACTGGTGACGAAGCACGGAGTCATCTTCTGTGCGAGTGCCGGCAATTCGGGACCGGCGTTGTCGACGGTTGGTGCTCCTGGCGGAACGTCATCCTCGCTGATCGGCATTGGAGCCCACGTCTCTCCGAAGATGATGGAGGCTCAGTACGCACTGCGTGAGACGTTTTCGGATCGACCTTACACATGGAGTTCTCGCGGTCCGACGTTCGACGGCGACATCGGTGTGAACCTGTTCGCTCCGGGCGGAGCGTTCGCGCCGGTTCCGCAATGGACACTCCAGAAAAGTATGCAGATGAACGGGACATCAATGGCGTCTCCCAACTGCTGCGGCAACTTCGCTCTCGTGCTGTCCGGTCTGAAAGCCGAGAAAATCACCTACAACCCGGAAAGCGTGCGACGAGCGTTCGAGAATGCGGCGAAGTGGATTGACGACGCGTCACCGTGGGCTCAGGGTGCCGGTCTGATTCAGACACCGGCGACGTTCGAAGCTCTCAAGCGAGACGCAGGCCGTAACGCCGAGCTGTACCGACTCGAAGCAACACTCGCCAATGGCAACCGCGGAGTTTACCTGCGTGAACCTCATGAAAGCGGCGACGACGCTCAGCCGCAGGAATACCGAGTAACCGTGAAGCCACTGTTCCATCCGGACGCGACCAGCCAGGAAAAGGTCGACTTCAGAATTCGCCTCGAACTGCAAAGCACCGAGGACTGGGTTCAGGTCGGTCCTGAATCAACGCTGTCCTCGGAAGGCGACCTGATCTCTGTTTTTGTCGATCCGACGGAACTCGACCCGGGAGCCCACTAC
>JABMPE010000122.1 GCA_013203845.1 Rhodopirellula sp.
CCGCATATGCAATCAACGCAGGCCCGCAAGCTCTTTGACAACTTAGCGTCGTATGCCATCCCAGGAGCCGACAACGGGCCCTTTCCAGAGAACCACCCCAAAGAAACGCCCAGCCCGATGGGCATTGGGGTTAAACGAACGCAGTCGCCTGCGGCTTGGGGCCAAATAAACACAGTCGCCTGCGGCTTGCCGTTAAACGCAATACCGTTCAAGTTTTCATAAATCGCGACTCCTGCTAATGTTGGGTTGGACGAACAACCATCACCAGCAAGGAGTCGCGACATGGTCGAGCAAGGATGCTCACGCCTTTCGGCAGATGAGAGTGGACGCATTTTAGATCGTTTGGCCGGAATGGAGAAGATCATTCTCCCGGAACTCGTTACGCAAGCGTTGGCATCAACGGGCAAGCAATCGACGCGTCGATGTTCGCTGACCAATGAAATCATGATTTGGGTTGTACTGGCGATGGGACTGTTTACGGAAATGCCAATCCGACAAGTATTCAAGGTTTCTCGAAGATTGCGAAGGGGCGAAGAGTCTCCGGCTCGCTCGAGTCTGTGCATGGCACGTCAACGTTTGGGAAGCGAACCACTTGTAGAGCTTCATCGATTGGTGGTCAAGCCGATGGCGACGGAGCAAACCATTGGCGCCTTCTACCGTGGGATGCGCAAGGTCGCCATCGATGGAACCGTCTTGGACGTTCCCGATTGCGAGGCACACGAGCATTTTGGACGCTCTTCAGGAAGTCGCGGCGAAGGGCCATTTCCACAAGTCCGCAAAGTGAGCTTGGTTGAACTGGGAACCCATATTGAATTTGCCTTTGTCTTCGGCGGCTGGAATGACTCCGAAAGGAAGCAGGTCGAACAGCTCTGGGACTCCATTCCCGGAGATGCACTGCTCATCGAGGATCGAGGATTTTTTAGCTACAAGAGCTGGGAACAATTGCACCGAAAGCACAACTTACTGATCCGCGTTACCAAGTCGATGGTTTTCAAGTCGATCACATACCTGCCCGACGGATCGTATCTGACGAAGATCTATCCCAGTAATTGGTATCGAGAGAATGATCGTCGCGGCATCGTGGTTCGAATCATCGAATACAAACTCGACGACCCTCAACGAACAGGCCACAACGAAATCCATCGCCTGATGACCAACCTATTCGATGCCGAGCAATATCCGGCGATGGAATTGATTCTGGAATACCATGAACGGTGGGAAGAAGAAATCGTCTTTGACGAACAGAAGACGCATCAGGATCCGTGCCGCGCGGAAAAGACCATGAACTTGCGTAGCGAAACGTGTGACGGATTGAAACAGGAATTGTATGCCCCGTCACTTGGTCACTTTATCATCCGCGCAATGATGCTGCAGGCCGCCGAGCCCTCGAATATCGACGTCGATCGCCTGTCATTCAAGGGTTGTTTTCAGATCCTCAAGACACGGTTGCCTGAATGTAACCCGCGCACCGAATCAAGCTTCGCCGATTGGTTCGACGCCGTCCTATGGGAGATGAGTTGCGAGACAACTCCCGTCCGTCGCAACCGAATCAATCCACGTGCGATCAAACGCAAGATGTCTCGCTGGAACAAGGCGCGCCCCGAGCACCGAAGGAAACCGCCGCTGACCAAAACCTTTGAGCAGACTGTCGTTATGAAAACTTGAACGGTATTGCCGTTAAACGAGGAGATTTTGATCATGTCCAGACGACACGCTTTCTTCACCATCGCGCTCGTAGCGGTAGTCACCTGCGAATCGGTGCGAGCTCAAGATGCCGTCAACTCCGGGTTGAAGGCTCAGGCGAGGCGATTTGTCGAGCAGCTTGAGGCCGGCGAGTATGACCAGGCAGTGAAGGGCTTCGACGCCACGATGTCCGGCGCGATGCCGGCAGACAAGCTGCGTGACGCCTGGCAATCGCTGCCACCCAAGGTCGGCGCGCTCAAGGAAATCGTTGGCGTCCGCTTGGAAAAGGGAGGCAAGTACGACATTGCCCTGGTCACCTGCCAGTTCGAGAAGGCGCAGCTCGATGTGAAACTCGTTTACGATACGCAGCGACAAGTCAGCGGGCTGTGGTTCACGCCGACACCTCCGCCCGAGAGCCCGCCACCTCCCTACGCGGACCCAAGATCGTTCACTGAAGAAGAGGTGACGGTCGGATCGGGCTGGTGGGCGCTGCCGGGCACGCTGACGCTGCCGGTCGGCAAGGGGCCTTTTCCGGGCGTTGTCCTCGTGCACG
>JABMPE010000123.1 GCA_013203845.1 Rhodopirellula sp.
ATCCAGCAGCGCCGTTCCCGCGTCACTGCCGGCATCGATCACAAAGCCATCGTCGAGTTCGGTCAGCACCAGGTCAAATCCCGACGTGCATTCCGGCCCGGTGTTCATCGATTTGCAGAAGCAGGTCGGAGCAGACTGCGCGCAGTGAACCGCGATGATAAAAGCGTTCTGCCGACGAGCGCTGTACACGGGATCGACATACGGGCCGCCGGTGAAGACGCGATCCTGAATCCCGAGCGCTGCCAGCTCGCAAGCCCGTACTCCAAGGAACGCGTACTTTGTGGAATCGGGTGCCGGAGTTCGCATCTGCCAGCCGGCTTCGGTTTTCTCGGCCGAGGACACCGTCGTCAGTGGCGGAAACAAATACTTCTTCCACGAGTGCGGTCCGACGACGAACCCGAACAGAGCCTCATCGTCACGACGCTCCAGCCGATACTTCGCTGCTTCCTGCCGATCCGTCCAGCCGCGCGGGAGTGCGTCAATCGAAGTGATCTCGTCATACACGATCGCTTCCTGATCGATGGTCGGCCCGACCACCGTGAAGCCATCCGCCCGCAGCAGATCGATCAGCGACTGTAATTCGTGTT
This sequence comes from Rhodopirellula sp., assembly GCA_013203845.1. Taxonomy (GTDB): domain Bacteria; phylum Planctomycetota; class Planctomycetia; order Planctomycetales; family Planctomycetaceae; genus JABMPE01. Next base: position 588 of record JABMPE010000123.1, read on the forward strand.
TGGGCAGGAAGAGTGTTTGTGCGACAGACTCCGTTGACATGTTGATCCCTGCATCCGTGTTTGTTTTCTGCCGATCGGCGAACTGATCAGCAGCCTGTCGTGAAACGGCACCCGGCAATTTCTGGATTTCTGTTCGACTGCATTTAAGAAGAAGACTGCTCCTGAAACAGATCGAGCAACTGCAGTCGCGTGGCGACCAGTCGGCGTGAAATGGCTTTGGCCAGTTCACGCATCACAAGATAGCCGACATCGTGGTTGCTCTGACACAGACTGATCAGCGCGTCGTCCGGGAACACGATCGTGTGTGTCTCTTCGGTGGCGATTCCCGATGCGGTTGCTCCGTGATTTCCGACGACCGCGGACCACGCCAGTACCTCGCCGGGGCCGAGCGTCTGAATGCGAATCTGTCCGCGACCGGGAACCAGCATGTCGAGCGCCACTTGCCCGGAAGCAATCAGAAACAGTTCGCGCGTGCTGGTGCCTTCACGACAGAGACATTCACCGACTCGAAAACTGCGTTCCCGAGCGATCTGCACCAGCGAGCGACGCACCGTCTCCGGCAGCTGACTCGTGAAGTGCAGTGTTGCGAATTGTTCAAGAAGACCTGGTTGATTCATCGGCACCCTCATTGCTGCCGCAGATTATTACTTTACTTTGGAAGAATAGCCCCACCGACGACGCGGATAAACGCTACCCGGCGACGCGGATCGTTCCCCCGTGCCTGGTTTGGTCCTGAAATGACGTCCCATGGCCATCGGGATCTCTAACCACAGAGGCGCAGAGAAACTTCTCTCATGGCAATCTCTGTATGCTTTGTGCCTCTGTGCACTTTATCGGGAAGTTATTTCGGGACAGATCTCTTACGTCAGCGTCCGGCTGACGGAAACGACGTCGCGATCATGATGCACCTCGAATCCTCGTTTCTGGAACATATGAATCATGCGACGATTTTCCGGATCAGTTTCGGCGACGACACGGTCGATACCCCAGCTCTGGCAGATTTCCAGGCAGTAGTCCGTCAGCAGATTGCCGACGCCTTTGTTCTGCCAGTCGTCGGTTACCAGGATTGCGTATTCGGCGTTTGTATGATCTGCATCGGCCACCAGACGGCCAACCCCGACCAGTACGCGATGACCGTCGATTTCGACCTCAGCGACGATGGCCATTTCCCGGTCATAGTCGATGAAGCAGTATCGCGTCGCCATTTCATGAGTCGTCTGCCGGATCAGGTGGAAGAAACGAAAGCGTATTGATTCTTCCGAGCACGACGCCAGCAGCGTGTGCCACATGGGCTCATCTTCCGGTTTAATGGGACGCAGTCGCACAGAGGTGCCATCATTGAGGTGCGTCAACCGCACTAACTTTTCCGGGTAAGGCTGAATGGCCAGGTGCGAAAATTCGCGAGCCGGATGCAGCAGCGTCTGATGGTCCAGGATGATGCGGGCATCGAGCGCAACGACATCCCTCGGAGTGACGAGCAGTGGATTCACGTCGATTTCCAGAATCTCCGGATAGTCCGCCACCAGGTACGAGAACCGGATCAGCACTTCGACCAGTCGATCCACATCAACAGCCGGCCGACCGCGGTAACCCTGCAGTAACGGCCAGGATCGCAGCGATTCCAGCATGCGCCGCGCCAGTCGCTCGTTCAGTGGCGGCAGTTCCAGAGCGCGGTCCTGAAACAGTTCCGCCGCGATGCCACCAAATCCAACCATCAGCACCGGTCCGAAGAGTGGATCGCGTCGCGCACCAAGGATCAATTCGTGTCCGGCTGCCGACCGTATCATCTGCTGCACAGTGACGCCTTCGACGGAAGCATCCGGGCGGCTTTCTTTGGCGGCGGCAACGACCTGATCAAAGGCGGAACGCACGTCACCATCACTGTTCAGGTTCAATACCACGCCGCCGACATCTGTTTTGTGAGTGATCTGAGGAGAGAACACCTTCAGCACGACGGGATAGCCAATGCGGTGAGCGAACTCGACAGCATCCTCAGCGGTGCGAGCAACGAACGGTCGCGTGATCGGGATTTCGTACGCGTCGAGCAACGCCTTCGACGTACTCTCGGTCAGGACATCGTGCCCTTCGCTGAGGATCGTATTAAACACAGCTCTCAGTCGCGTGCGGTCCAGCGGAAACTCGACCGGGATATCTCGCGGCGTTTCGTAAAGCACTTCCCGGTTGCGGGCGTACGACCGCAGATACGTGAAGGCTCTCACCGCCTGCTCGGGCGTGCTGTACGTGGGGACTCCGGCTTCGTGAAAGATGTCGATTCCACCACTGACGAGCGCTCCGCCCATCCATGAAACCAGCATGGGCTTGGACGACTTCGCTTCGATTTCGGCGACGCTTCTGGCGACTGCTGTGGGATCGGTCATGGACTGTGGCGTGAGAATGACCAGCACCGCATCGACGTTCTCATCCGCCAGCGTTAACTCCAACGCCTGAGCGAAACGCTCGGCAGTGGCATCTCCCAGGACATCGACCGGATTGCCGTGTGACCAGGCCGCCGGCAGACATTGACTCAGAGACTGGATCGTTGCCTCGCTCAGAACAGCCAGTTCGCCGTGATGTTCCAGCAGCGAGTCCGTCGCCATGACGCCGGGACCACCGGCGTTGGTGACAATGGCCAGCCGTGAACCAGCCGGCGTCTGACGTCGAGCCAGCAACTGGGCGCAGCCAAACAGGTCTTCAATCTCGTGAACGCGAACAATGCCGGCACGCGCCAGGCCGGCTTCATACACAGCATCGACGCCAGCCATCGCGCCAGTATGCGACGCCGCCGCCTGAGCCGACTCCGGAAAGCGACCAGCCTTGTACGCAACAATCGGCTTCTGTCGCGTAAACGCGCGAGCAGCCGACATGAACTGCCGACAATCAGCAATTGATTCAATGTACAGAATGATAGACGACGTCTTCGGGTCCTGAGCGAAATAGTCGATCAGATCAGCCATGCCGACGTCCAGCATATTGCCGACCGACACGAAATGAGAGAAGCCGATCTGATCGCGAACGGCCCAGTCCAGAACGGACGTGCCGAGCGCCCCCGACTGCGAAATAAACGCAATCTGTCCGGAGTCCGGCACGCTGGCCGCAAAGCTGGCATTGAGTTTGGCATGGGGAGCGATGATCCCCAGACAGTTGGGCCCGATCAGACGCATGCCGTCATATTTCCGGACCGTATCGTGCAGTTTCTGCTCAAGTGCTTCGCCAGCTGCCCCGGCTTCTCGAAAGCCCGCGGACAAAACGATGATTCCGCGAATCCCGGCTTCGCCACACTCGGCCACGACTCCAGGGACGGTTACCGCGCGCGTGCAGATGATCGCCAGATCGATTTTTTCCGGAAGATCGCCGACACTGGGATACGCTGTCTGCTCCTGAATGGTCGTGTACTTCGGGTTGACCGGGAACACGTTCCCTTCAAAACCGCCTTCAATCAGGTTCCGAAAGACGGTATAGCCAACGCTGTTCGGCTTGGAACTGGCACCCACAACAGCAATCTGTCGAGGCTGAAAGATGCGATTCAAATTGCGGACTGGCACAGAATTCCCTCTGACTGCACGGTTTAATCACAGGACGCAACGAGATACTCGGCGACCAGTGTGATGATGACCTCTGTTGCACGTGCTGTGCCAGTTGGGAGCCGATCTGCACTGATTCCATCAATGCGTTGGCCGCACCAGTCGTGGCAGAAAAAGTTGGCGATGAGTTGGCGATGAAACAGAGCGCGAACGACGAAACAGTACGGAGGAGCTGAGAACGTGGCACTGCTTTACCTGAATGACCAGTTTCTGAACCACGAAACCGGCGCTCACCCGGAGTGCCCAGAGCGTCCGGAGCGACTGAGATTCCTGCACGAACAACTGCGTTCTTCCGGGCTCATCGACCAGTTCCGGCAACCTCACTTTGCGCCGGCAGATCGCGAAACGATCGAGCTGGTTCATCGTGCTGCGTATCTCTCGCAGGTGGCAGAGTTCGCTCAGAACGGTGGAGGCTGGCTCGATCGGGACACCTGCGTCAGCGAGCAGTCGTTTGATGTGGCCTGTCTGGCAGCAGGATCGGTGACCGACGCCGTCGATCAGGTCATGTCAGGAGCCGACCGACGGGCCATGTGTCTGGTCAGACCGCCAGGACATCACGCGCTGCCCGGTCACGCGATGGGCTTTTGCCTGTTCAACAATGTGGCGGTTGCCGCTGCGTATGCCCGACAGTTTTACTGTCTGCACCGGATTCTGATCGTCGACTGGGATGTGCATCACGGCAACGGAACGCAGCACATGTTCTACCGCGATCCCCATGTGTATTACCTGTCACTGCACCGCTGGCCGTTTTATCCGGGAACCGGCGCCGCTGATGAAACTGGCGTAGGGGCCGGCCTCGGCACCATCTTCAATCTGCCACTGCCGTTTGGAGTGAGTCGAACTGAATTGCTGGAGCGGTTCCAGACGATCCTGACAACCGCCGCCGCGCGCTGTCGTCCGGAACTCGTTCTACTGAGCGCCGGCTTTGACGCGCACCATGCGGATCCCATCGGTTCTCTGGGTCTGGAGACAGAAGACTTCGCACCGCTGACGTCAATGGTCTGTGACGTCGCGGACACATACGCCGACGGTCGACTGGTCAGCGTGCTGGAAGGCGGCTACGACAAACACGCGCTGGCTGAATGCGTCGACGTGCATCTGAAAACGTTGCTGATACCCGACCAACCTGAGTGACGGGCCCCCCTCGCCGTTCCCGTCAGACTTCTGCCCGCATTATCGGTCTGAAAATCCTGGAACCGCAGACTGCCAGTCGCGTCCACCATTCGCCTTAAGCTCCTGTCGGAAGAGACAATACAAAGCACCAGCAAAGTCGTAGACCTGCTCATTCCTGCTTTCGTCATGGATATCTGGGTTCCAGCTGCTGCCTCAAAAGTAACTACCGCCACTCATGCCTCGCCTGCCTTTGATGTGACAAGGCTTCGGGTCGTGGGCTGAATCTTCAAGGCCCAATGAACGCAGAAAACTGTCATTTTTTGTGGGCTCCCCGACGACGTCGAACCGGACCTGGAACTCGAAGACTGGCGCGTACCGTCAGTCTCAGACCACGTCTGCCGCCATCGCCGAGCCGGAAGACATTCGCCAGCGCCACGTGACTCGTTTCTGAAAACCCTCAGCAGCGAGCCCGCTCCCGTTCCGCGCCGATCTGAAATCCCGTCGCGCCGCACCCACTTCTATCGCGACCTCCCGACGTGCGAAGCGACACCACCATCATCACGCGACTCACCAACGCCCGTGACGAACACTCCGCGCATGAAAAAAGCCCGATTCACCGACC
>JABMPE010000124.1 GCA_013203845.1 Rhodopirellula sp.
CATCTGGGTCGGACGCAATCAGTATCGCGGCAGTGTGCGAATCTTTCGCCGGCCCGGCGATCGACTGATCGCGGTCAATCTGCTGCCAATGGAAGAGTACCTCGCCAGCGTCGTCAACAGTGAGATGCCCGCGACGTTTCCGGACGCCGCCCGGACAGCGCAGATGATCGCCGCCAGAACCTACGTCCTGTCGCAAATGAAAGGGCATCCGCAGTTCGACGTTTATGCCACGTCGCGCAGCCAGAAGTATCTCGGCTACCAGTATCGGAACGACGAAGGACGACGACTGGCGGGTGAAACACAAGGCAGCCGCGACATTTCAGCCCGCACCGCCGGCATTGTCTGTACCTGGCAGGGCAAAGTTTTCACGACGTACTACACCGCCGTCTGCGGCGGACGAACGACTCTGGGCAGCACTGTCTTCAAGGACGCCGTACCTGCCATTGCCAGCGTTGAATGTGACTGGTGTCGCGAAGCAGACCGTTACCGCTGGACCAGTTCAATTTCGCTCGACCGAATGTCCCGGTCTCTGCAGGAATACTTCGCCAGCCAGAACGAAGAGTTCGGCCAGCTGAAGTCATTGCAACCAGCGTTCGGAGCTGCAGGCGATTTACCGTTCTACCTGGTCAGTGACGGAATCCGAACCAGGAAGATTGCCGGGACTGATCTGCGACACGTATTGCCAATCGGCACACTATCGAGTCCCAGACTGACGGCGGAGATCGACGCAACCGAAGTCCGATTCTCGGGAGCGGTGTACGGGCACGGAGTCGGTTTCTGTCAATGGGGTTCCCGCGGCCTCGCGCTGGCCGGTCGATCCGCCCTGCAGATTCTGCAGTATTACTACCCCGGTTCGGCGACAGTTCGTCTGAAAGGATGAGGGCGTCTAAGGGGATGAGGTCTCGCGGGGATGACGCGAGCCGCAGCCATCACGCCCGGCAGAATGGGCCAAATTTCGAGGCCGCGAATTGCTTGATCCCCGCCTGAACACACTCGGCCACGGCATCCGCCGCTCGCACGACACCAGCGGCGTCCACGTCCAGGTGAGTACAGGCTCGCAGCATTTGAGGCCCCATCGCTCCGATTCGAACGCCCCGCTCACGTAGAGCCGAAGACAACTGACTGGCATCGCCGATTTCCGGATCAAGGCCGAAGAAGACGAGATTCGATTCGACTCCGTCCAGATCGATGCTGATGCCATCGATCCGCGAGATTGCTTCGGCAAAGGTGCGGGCATTCGCATGATCCTCAGCCAGACGCTCGACATTATTCTCCAGAGCGTAGATCGCGCTGGCAGCGATAATCCCCACCTGACGCAACGCTCCGCCCATCATCTTGCGGATGCGCCGAGCCCGATGGATGTTCTCTTTCGAGCCGACCAGAATCGATCCCATCGGGCAGCCCAGCCCCTTTGAAAAGCAGATTGAAACCGTGTCGAAGCCGTCACAGATTTCCCGGACATGGACGTTGGAAGTTGTCACCGCGTTAAACAGCCGCGCGCCATCCAGATGTGTCTTCAGGCCGACCTCGTGAGCCCAGCCGCAAATGCGCTGGAGCTGATCGACCGGCCATGCTCGCCCGCCGCCGCCGTTCGTTGTGTTTTCGCAGCACAGCAGCTTCGTCGTCGCGAGATGCTGATTGTCGGCATGGACCTTTCCTTCCAGATCAGACACGTCGACCATGCCATGACGGCCTCGCACCGTTCGCGTCGTGATCCCGCTGATCGCTGCCGGGGCCCCGCCTTCAAACCGGGCGATATGCCCGTTCTCTTCGATCAGCAACTCGTCTCCCGGAAAACAATGCGACCGGATCCCCATCTGGTTCGACTGAGTCCCGGAGCACGCGAAAACTGCGGCTTCCTTGTTCAGAAGTTCCGCCACCATACTTTCCAGACGGTTCACAGTCGGATCCTCGCCGCCCATGTCGTCGCCAACCTCCACCGTCATCATGGCCTGCAGCATTCCCGGAGTCGGCCTGGTGACGGTATCGCTGAACATATTGACGACGAAATCGCTCATTGCTGCCCTGCCTTTGGTTCTCATTCAACTGAAGTCGGAAAAACGGCTGGTTTCCCGAACAACCTGCGCGGTCACAGATTCACCGCGGACTGTGTGGAAATCCCATGTCCGATACCCGAACATGCTACCGTTGCGTTCAGAATCTTCCACACTCGGAGCGTCCTTTGACAACCGCTCCGCTGAAATCACCAGAATCCCTGACAATTGAAAGTCGAATGGCCGCTCCCAGGAAGGATACCAACGATTTACCAGCCGTCCCCGTTCTCGTTCTGATCGTGGACGACGACGAGCCGCACGCGCAGGCTGTCGCTGAAAGCCTCGAACGAGTCGGGTACGACTGCGTGATCGCCAATTCCGGCGAACGCGGCGTGCAGCTGATCGAGAGTCAGGAGTTCGACGTCGTGATCACCGACCTCAAAATGGACGACGTCGACGGGCTGGGAATTCTGCAGAAAACGAAAGAAGAGCTGCCGGACGCCGAGGTGATCCTGCTGACCGGCCACTTTTCCTACCAGTCAGCACTGGCTGCCGGACAGGCCGGCGCATCGATGTACCTGACCAAGCCAGTCGACATCAGCGAACTGCGACAGGCGGTCGAGCGCGCATCCACTCGCATCCGTCTGTTGCGAAAGAACGCAGAGCTTTCGCGCCGCCTGGACGAGCGATTCGGTTTTGAAGGCGTCATTGGCAACAGCCCCGCCATGAAACGCGTCATTGATCGGCTGCGGCAGATTGCCCCCACCAGCGCATCCGTCCTGATCCTGGGTGAAAGCGGCACGGGCAAAGAACTCGTCGCGCGAGCCCTGCATCAGAACAGTGATCGTAAGAACAAACCGTTCGTGCCTTTAAATATCTCGGCGTTGCCTGAAAGCATTCTGGAAAGCGAACTCTTCGGCCATGAACCCGGATCGTTCACCGGGGCCGTTGATCGCCGGATCGGTAAGTTTGAATACGCCAATGGCGGCACGCTGTTTCTGGACGAAGTCGGCGAGATGCCCATCGACACGCAGATCAAACTGCTGCGAGTTCTGGAAAGCCGCAAAATTTCTCGAGTCGGCTCCAATGAAGAACTTGAGATCAACGTTCGCCTGGTCGCGGCCACGAACGCCGATCTCGAAGAGTCAATCAAGGAAGGGAAGTTTCGCGAGGACCTGTATTACCGGCTGAAAGTCACCTCGATCATGCTGCCGCCCATGCGTGAGCGGCGCATGGACATCCCGCTGCTGATCGATCGCTTTCTCGACGATCTTTCCGAACGGTACAGTCGCGAAAAGCCAACCGTCACGCGTGCAACCCGTCAGTCTCTGACCGCTTATGAGTGGCCCGGGAATATTCGACAACTTCGCAATGCCATGGAAAGTATGTTCGTCCAGGATATCGATGGCGTCCTGGACATCGACGACCTGCCTGACGACATCCCCGCCATCGGTGGCGATGCGGGCGACAGCGGAATTATTCACGTCGGCAGTGGTCTGTCTTCAGGCGAGGGAGCTGATTCGCTGGTTGGACGCACGATGGCGGACATCGAGCGGCACTACATTGAAAAAACGCTCGAACTCACCAGCGGCAACCGCCACGAAGCCGCCCGCCTGCTCGCCATCGGCGAACGCACTCTGTATCGAAAGCTCAAAGAGTACGGGCTGTAAGTCCTCGATCCTGCCAACCTGTCGCGGTACCAAACCTGCCGCTGTGCCAATCCTGCTGCGATGTGGCATCGACAAACCTGCGGCGGCGCAGCAACGAATCTGTCACGCCCGGAAGCCGTTACACATTCAGCTTTCGCCAGATGACACGTGTCTTTGACATCTTGTCGTGGATCGTTTGCTTTTCCGGATCGTTTGACATCGTGAACGCTCCCACGATCAGGGTCAGCCGTCCAAACAATCGGGTCACCGCGGCACCGCGTTCGATCGGACTGTTTCCTTCCATATCGGTAATCATGATGCCGACGGAATTCATGCCCATGGTTCCTCGACCTGGGCTACTTTCGGTGAAGACAAAGTAGACCACTGGAATCAATATAGAAACCAGTTGGCCGACCGAGTTGAGCGTTGAGACCATGCCATCCATTTCCAGATAAATGACGACTTCCCGCATTCCCAGAATCATCGCCCAGACAATGCCAATAAAGATCGAGACCAGCAGAATATCGATCATCAAGGCCAGGTAACGCACCCAGAAGCCCGCTGGCACATTTTCTTCGCGGCGATCACCGAGTCCCAGATCTTTCTGAAAGTAGTAGGAAAACAGACCGGTCGCGCGCATGACGAAGACCGCCGAAAACGCCAGCAGCACGGCGACAATCGCGATACTGACAATGATCAGAACGATGCCGATTCCGGCGGCTGCCATCGAGAACATGAACCCCCGCGATTCGACTTCCGTGGCGATGCCGCAAAGCTCCACCAGCTTCAACAGCGCGTTGCCCAGTTCGGCATAGACTCTCTTGTAGAAGATCCCCAGCGGCACAATGACCAGAATTGCTGGCAACATGGCACAGCAGGTTACCAGCCACCAGTGGCAGACACCTTTCATCGAGGCCAGGCCAAAGCGAAAAACGTCGTAGGGTATATAAGCTCGATAAGTGTACCTGGCCGCCATGTGACTCATCGCAACGGGAAACGCCCAGAGAGGAATCAGGTAGACGATCCCTCCGACAATGGCCAGTATTTGAATCTCGCTGTCGCCCAGCGTGAGATTCCCCATCGCCACCAGCAATCCGACAACCGCCGCCACCGGAATCCAGACAACTCCCATCACCGCCAGTGGCCACAGCAGGATTTTAAACCCAAGCGCCACGCCGACAAAGAAGTCGAAGTTGAAGCGGTCCAGTGAATCCTGCTCCTCCATCGTGGCCTGAATGATGAGGATGAAAAGTTGCCAGAAGCAACCCATTGAGGCGCCGCCGCTCAGCGCTGTCAGAAACCCCCAGAACACAACGACGGGGACTTTCAACGGGGTATCAGGATTGGAGGTGTCTTCGGGAATGCAATAGTCTGCTGCCATGAACAGCGACACGCAGAAGATCGTCGCATAAAGACTGAACGCGCCAATCAGACGAAGTGCGAGCGACTTGTTCTTTTTTAGAAATTCAGTCGGACCTGACCAGACGACCTTTGGAAACAGGTCGATGTCCGGCCCCTTGCGTTTCCGTTTTTTCTTCTGTTTCTGACTGAGAACTCCCGTCTCGATATCCACGCCGCAATTCGGGCATTCGATGTCCTCTTCGTCAACTTCCACAGCACACTTCGGGCAGATGCGAACGTCCTGATCTTCGCCTCGTTCCAGATCCAGTGCCGAGAAGAAATCATCATCGTCGACAGACGGACGTGGCCCCGCCGCTTTCTTCCGGCGAGGTTTCCCACCGTCACCTGACGAGCTTCCTTTGGGAACTCGAACAGGCTCGCCGCACTTTCGGCACTTAATGACTTTTCCTCGCGCGGCATCCGGAGCAGAAATACCCGCTCCACATTCGCACCGAACTTTGACTGGCATGAAGAACTCTCCGAGACACAACGGCCATCAGGCCAGCTGCTGCTCTGACAACAAGCGAATTAGACAGGAACCGGCAGAAGGATCCTGGCGATGGGATTCTGAATGAGGCGGCTACTTTAGCAGGGGGGCGCTGTCGATTTCACGCGACAAACCCATGCTCGCTTCAGAGTCGGTACAGGAAAGCTGACGTTCCTGACTCAACTTCCAGACTGGTCGCGTGGAAAAGCTATCTTTGAAAACCCTGCGGCTGCGTTGTCGGGACTTCCCCGTCAGCACGATTGTCGAATCTTCCAACGGCACTCGGCTCGCGAGGACAAATCTGCGGCCCATAAGAGCGTGTACGAAGTAACGATTATTACTTTGATAACGGATCAAGAAATTGCACATGAAGCCTTCCCACCATCCGCCGCTCTACATTCTGGTGGCCATCACGTCGTTCTTTCTGGGGACGATGTTCGACACTTCCGGCCCTCCAGAATCATCCGCCGTGGCCAGCACGACGTCCGCATCATCCATTCAGGAAGTTGATGCTCTGGATGCCTTTCCTGACAAATCAAGAACGAGCGAGCTCTCCAACTCCAACGAAAATCCCATCACACCTGAGCAGTCAACGGAACTTTCACCGCCTGCACAGCCACCTTCCACCAGCGTTATCGCGAATCCCGCAACCGATCAACGGAATGACACAGCAGCAACCCGCCCTGCTCCGCCGGTTCTGAAGACACGTCTCGGCGACGTCGACATCTTCACTTCCGACAATGACTGGAACCGCGACGTCTCTTCGTTGCCCGTGCATCGAATGTCGAGCACGTGGCTCCGATCGATTGGCCTGGCCGACGGACTTCACCCGGATTTCGGAACGGTGTGGAGAGGAGACCCGATCGGAATTCCCTTCATCGTTGTCGACTCTGACCAGCCTCAGGTCTCCGTCAAGTTTGAATATGACGATGAAAGCGATCCGGGGCCGTACCCGATTCCTGACGGTGTTCCGATCGAAGGCGGACCGAACGCATCCTTCGAAAGCGATCGGCATATCATCATGATCGATCCAGAGCGGAAGCTCCTTTACGAACTCTTTCAGGCGATCCCTGATCCGATCTTTGGATGGCGAGCCGGTTCCGGAGCCATCTTCGACCTCAGCTCCGACCAGCTCCGTCCGGACGGATGGACATCAGCCGATGCTGCCGGGCTTCCGATATTTCCTGGCCTGGTGCGATACGACGAAGTTGCCGAGGGTGAGATTCGACACGCCCTGCGATTCACCGTCGAACAGACTCAGCGAGCCTGTATTCATCCGGCGCGTCACTTTGCCAGTCGCCACAACGATCCCACCCTGCCTCCGATGGGTCTGCGAGTGCGGCTTCGCGCCGACTACGACATTTCAGAATTCCCTCGCCATGCTCAGGTTATCCTGATCGCACTCAAGAAGTACGGCATGCTGCTCGCCGACAACGGCAGCAACTGGTTTATCTCCGGCGCTCCGGATCCGCGTTGGAACGATCACGACCTCGCCACACTCAAACGTGTGACGGGCCGCGACTTTGAATGCGTCCTCACCGGTCCGCTGAAGAAGTAAGCTCAGCGCTTCCGACGCAATGCAGATACAAATGCCTGCTCAGTTACGCGTTTTGTATTCGCGAGCTTTGCCGTCCTCGCCAATCTGCACCGTGTAGCTCGCTCCGTCGGCCGCGACTGACAACTTGACGAAGACACCCTTGCATTCCCCCAGCTGGCCAACATTGGCAATGAACTCCGCAGGCGTCTGCTGATCCGCCGCCAGATTCACATTCTGATGCAACTGGTAGAGATGCTTCAACGATTTGACGTTTCGCAAAGTCTGCTGCGTCTGCTCGTGGCCGCCCTTCGTCGGGCCGTTGCACATGATGGCGACGACCGGATCGATCGCCATCACAAGTGCTGGATTGTTACTCGACGGCAGGCCGTGATGTGTGACCATGAAAACGTCAACCTGACCGAGCGGGTTGTTCGGCGTGACGAGCTTCCCTTCAATGTTCCAGGTCAAGTCTCCACAGCAGAGAAACTTGAAGCCTCCGAATGTCGTCATCAGGCTGACACTCGCGGCATTGTCAGACTTGTCTTCCGGCATCGCCTCGTGGAGTTTCGCATACGGATTCGCGTCTCCCGTGTTCGCAATGACGTCGCGGCTGGCGGTCACAACTTTCATCGAAAGCGGCGTGCCGCCTGACTTGATCGGAAGACGGTCACCAGGCTTAACGGCTTTCGACTGATTCTGAGACGCCGCGCGGTACGCCACGATTCGCTCGCCAAACTGTGCATCTTCCTGCAAAGCATCAGGAATCCCTCGATCCCAGAACGTTCCGATCTTGATCTTCTCAGTGAGCGCTGCATGGTTTCCGTAATGGTCGAGATGCCAGTGTGAAACCAGTGCGTGATCGATCTGCCTGATCTTCGCATGGTTCTTCGCGACATCGACAATACGATCGCGATCGCGGAAGTCGTATCCAGGATACCCCGAATCAATCAGCAGCGACTCGCCTTCCGGTGTCACAAACAATGTCGCTGCTCCGCCTTCGACATCGATAAAGTAGACATCCAGCCGACCGTCCTGCGGTCCGGCACTGGCGAATGAAGTGGCGGCAACGACAACCAGCCCGGCAAGCAGACACAACGTCAAACGCATGGCGAAACTCCATCGAGGCAATTCAAGGGACGCGAAAAACAGGCGTCGACTTTAACTCGCTCTGCCTGCGGAGTCATGCGTGCCGCCTTGCCCGCCCCACTCATCGACTTCATTAGAGTTCCAGGCCTGGTGTCTCAACCGGGCCTCGGCCGCTTTGAAAGCGAGTCTGCAGCTGCTCGAACCGATCCCGATCCAGCGGGTGCAGTCGATCTGCTCGCAGGCCTCGCTCGACAGCGTGAGCCATCGTCCGCTTTGCCAGCACTGTGTCTCCGCTTTCAAACTGCACGAAGGCCAGGTGCAGCAGCGTTGCGGGAGTACCGTTCGATTCAGCAGCGGCAATCAAATCGTCATTCGCCGCCCGCAACCGCGACTGGGCAAGCTTCACGCAGCCGCGCGTGTCGAGCAGTTGAGCAACCGGGCCTGCCTCGGAAATGGCTCGCTCCACGAATGTCATCGCGTCATCAAGCAGGCGTCCTCGCATGGCCAGTTGCCAGGCCAGCGAGTGCAGTGCCGGAACATTCCGGCCATCTGCCCGGATGATTTCTCGATACAGCTCTTCCGCTTCCGAATACTTTTCCCCGAGTGACCACACTTCGGCCTGACATAACTTCAACTCCTGCGACTGCGGCTCCTGCTGAATCTTTGCCGCCAGCAGACGTTCGACACGGTCCCGGCGGCTGTGATTCGAACCTGCCCGCAGCATATTCAGTGATACATTAGCCGCCGTTTCCGTTGGCAGCTGCTGCCAGACGACATCCAGCAACTCGAACGCTTCAACGTCCCGTTCCTGCTGTAAGAGCCAGTCGATGAGATGGTGTACCTGTTTCGGGTCTTCCTCAACGGTCGCCTGAAGGTAGCGATCTGTCGCCTGAGAAAAAGCGACGACATCCGCTGCCGACTCGCTCCGCAGAATTTCGCGACACGTTGCCGCGACCAGTAGAAGTCGTTCTGCATGAGTCGCGAGAGTGCTTCCCGAATCAGCAAATTCATCCAACTCTTTGACAGCAATCGCTGACTGACCAACGGCAGCGAGATATCTGGCCCGCAGTCGCGTCAGATCGCCTGACGGAAACGAAGCCGAAAGACGCTCCAGTTTCTCCCAGGCAGAATTCAGCTCTTTCATCTGAATCAGGTGCGTGATGAAGTCCGTCAGAAACTGCGAGTCCGAGAATCCGGCCTTCGCTGCCTGCTCGAACTGCGGAGTGGCTTGCTCGGGCAAACCAGATGCCATGTAGAGTTTCGCCAGCAGCCATCGATCTTCTGCATGCATTTGTCGTCGATCATCGACCTTCTCCAGCAGACCTGTCGCCACCAGCCGATCCGCTACGCTCGGCGAGTGCTGCAGCACCATCGCCATGCACCGCAGATCGCTTGTCTCGACCGAAGTCGTCTCGGCTGCATTCTGATCCATTAACGAGGTCGCTTTCTGGAACGCTCGATAACTCTGCTTTTCCGCCAACAGCACCGCCAGACGGCGACGAGCTTCGCGACGTTGTTCAGCAGTCACTCCGCTCGCAAGTGAAATCAAGCGTTCCAGCAAGGGCTCTGCCTGCTCCTCGCGTTTGCACCGGATCAACAGCTCCGACAGCTTCTGCAGAACGACCGCATCTTCAGGTCGAGTTCGAACTGCGTCCTCTAGAACGCCGACGGCCCGCTGCACGTCTCCGAACACTTCATACGTTCTGGAAAGGTCGACCGGTAACATCGCTGGAGCATGCTTTTTAAATACGTCGACGGCCTGATCAGTTTGCCCCTGCTGCAGATAAAACTGCATCAACGAAATCGCAGCTTCCGCATTCTGTTGAGAGTCCAGCAGCGTCATTCGCAACTGGCGTTCCGCTTCGTCCGCCTGACCAGCGTCAGCGAGCAGCGTTCCCTTCAGCCGCGTTGCCTCTGCCAAATCACCTGACCGCTCTGCAATTTGAATCTGCATGGCTCGCAGCTCGCTGTTGTTCGGATTCTCGCGAGCCGATTGAACAACCAGTCGACGCGCTTCCTGGAAATCACGTTGCGACATCAGCACTTCTGCCTTGAGCACCGTCCATTCAACCGACGAATCGCCGTCTGCTTCGGCGGCAGCCAGCAACTCCAAAACTTCATTCCAGTCTCGCGCGACTTCCGGGAGCTGGCGGTTGTAATTGATCAGGTGCCTTGCCAGCTCCAGCCTTACCGCCGGAATGTGGACCAGCTGACGGTATTCAGCCAGCGCCTCGGGATAGCGTCGTGCCGTCGCCAGCGTTGACGCCAGACCTCGACGCGCTGCGATCGACTGAGGTGAGTATTTCAGAACTCGCCGATAAGCGAGCAACTGCTCGTCAGTTTTCCGCAGCTGCCCGAAGCACGTTGCCAGGGTCAGATCGACTTTCTGCAGGTGTGTCGGCGACTCCGCCAGGATGGAGCGTGCGGCCTGCAGCACTTCGACAGCGTCCTCCCAGCGTTGCTCAGACATGGCAACACCAGCCTTCACCCGCAGCCGCTGCCCATCCGTAATCTCGGTACGCGGGAGCTGATTCAGTGATAACGTCGCCCGCTGGGCATCACCGTGCTCGACCGCAATTTCTGCCATCAACTCGTGAATCCTGGTTTCGTCTTCTGAAGCGTTGTCTTCGAGCTGACGACTCGCCAGCTCGAAGGCTCGTTCCACACGTCCAAATTCCGCTTCCAGAATGATTCGTTGAAGGTCGAGTTTCCTCTGCAACTCGCTTGGCTGGTCATTTCGGTTCAACAGTGTTTCTGCTTCGATGGCAATTCGCCGCGAGTAAGGCTGTCGGTCTTCAGACCTGGCCTGCCTTGCCCGCGCGATCCCGACTTCACCTGCTGCGTGAAGCACGCGAAATGCATTTGGTTCCAGCTGAAGAGCGCGGGACATATCGTCCCCCGCCGCATCAAACTGCTGCGTTCGCAGGTTCAACTTCGCGCGAGCGACCCACGCATCGGCATTCTGCGAATTCACCTGGACTAGTCGCGCCATCAACTCCTCAGCTTCGGTCACCTTGCCCAGCTCTGAATGCAGCAGCCACGCCAGATGTTCCCACGGCTCGACCAGCTCCGGCGTGTCATCGATCGCCGCCTGAAACGCTTCAGCCGCCAGTTTGAAATCGCTGAGTTTTTCGTGACAGATTCCCGCCTGGTAATCAAACAAACCGTCCTTCGGGTGCGTCTGCCGCAACACTTTCACGTGCGACAGAGCGTCGGAATACCGTCCCAGCTCGATCGCCGTAATGACGATTCGCCGACGAATATCGTCACGTGTCTGGTCTTTCCGCAGGACACGCTCAAAGAGCATGAACACACCTTTTCCTCCACGGGGTCGCTCTCGCAGATCGTCACTGAGAATTGCGAACTCTGCCAGCGCATTCACGTCGCTCGGTGAGGCATTGCAGTATTGTTCAAAATACTGACGTGCTTCTGCAGGCCGTCCTGATGCCACGGCCGTGCGAGCTTGTTGCAGCAGTGAACCAGAGACACGGCGAACCTGCCAGCCATGCACGGCGTAAGTCGAGGCCAGCATCAGCCCCGAGACGCCAGCAACGATCCCCAGCAGCCGGTAGTTGATCTGCCGCGGCTGTACTTCAGCAATCTGCTCGGATGAAAGTTGCAGCCTTTCGAAACTCGTCCGAGTAGCCGACACCGCAACCGGCAGTGACCTGACGTCCGATTCCGCTCGCGATGCCATCGGAACTGCCATTCGCCGCGGAATCACGCCTGGTACCATCTCCGCCCCCCTTCGCAATACGGGCTTTGCTGCCGCAGGTTCTGGCTGGATGGCGTTCTGAACAATCACGCTGTCGGCAAGCTTCGACTTCAGCGTTCGGCGAACCAAAATTCCGGCCACGACACCAGCCGCGATGCCCACGAAATCCGCGATCAGATCGTCGAGATCCGTCGTCCGCCGTGGCACAAACTGCTGGAGGAATTCCGTCCCAATGGCATGTACGGTGATTCCCGCCGCCATACCGTAGAACGTACGGCGAGTTCCCGCGGCGGCGTACCACATCAGCACGCACGTCGCTCCGAAGTACGCCACCAGGTGATAAACCTTGTCGACAACTCCGTGCTTCAGTGTCCGGGCGACCTCTTTAGGAAATACTCGAAACATCCACCACGGATCCTGAGACAGCAGCAGGTATGTCAGAAATGTCATACACGCTGCGGCCATCACGAAGCGTCCCCGCGCCGTCGCGAACCAACTTCGCAACACAAACCCCCACACCCGGACCGTGAGTGGTTCGGAAGTAGGCTCGGAGGCCACGTTCTCCATGTGGGTTCTGGAAACGTTCATAAGACTCGGATCAGTGCTTGAACTCACGAAAATTGTGTGGATTGACCTGGACCATCACATTCAAATGCGGATGCTGACTTTCGCTCGTTCGGCCTTTGTTTGAGCATTCATCAACGGCGCCGATTGTGTCGAAAAGAAACTGGCAAGAACGTCCTCACAATTTTCTTCGTGACGTTTGAACCAGGCGTCGTCGGCGTAACTCTTCCACTTGCCAGACGGCGGAGGCTCGATCAACGGCAGCAGTCCTTCAATATGAGATGCTTCGATCCCGCACGTCTCGAACAAATGGAACAACGCACGCTCCGGGTTCGTGGTCAGCTCTTCAAAACCGAGTGACACATCGGAATAAGTCCGGCCATAAACGTACGACAGCTTCCACAGGAAATAGTGCAACTGGTAGGGGTGTTCGATGCTCTGCTCATCGAGAAACGGAAATCGGTATTTCAGATCGCGAGCCCAGTTCAACAGATAGAAACCGTCGACATTCGCGAAGTCAGACATCTGCCCATCTGGTGGAAACCGATCGAGTTGCTGCAGATTCGACGTCCACTGGTCGCGAGGATGGCGATACAGATGCACGAACTTCGCATTCGGAAACGTCGCTCGCGCCCACGGCAACCGAAAGTCCAGCCGGTTGAACTGCAACACGGGGCGTCCGCTCGCTCGTTCGACAAGTTGCTCCATGTAAGCCTTCATGCGAGGATTCCAGGCGGACTCGCTCATGTAGAGATCCCGCTCGTTCCACGCCTCATCGAACACGTCGCCAAGATCCGCCATCCTGTCGTACTCGGTCCAGTAGTCGGCAACCTGGCGATGTGTCGAGTCCACTCGTTCACCGCGAGCCGCCGGATCAAACCAGCGTCGTTCGTTGAACGGTTCGTAATACGACACCAGGCCGGGGATATTCCGAAACAGGTTCCAGAGCAGCGTCGACCCGCTGCGAAATCTCGCGCTGACAATGATGATGTCATCGCGTTCGCAGGTTTGAGCTGAACGCGACGCACGACCGATTTCGTTGTAGGGCGACTCGGCCAGCACATCACCATTCACGTCGGATGCACGCCACGCCAGTAAATCTCTCAGGGAAGAGGCCACTGCGTTTTTACCATCGTCAGTCGCGCAGGCCTTCTTCCAGACCTTGAAGAATTCGTCGCGCAGTGTGTTTCGCAGAGATGGCATGTCGGTCAACCTGAAAGTAGTCATCGCGATTTGAAGTCAAAGTCTGAAATTGAAATGCCGCCTGTCAGCCGAACAGTGGCGTTACGAAGTCCCGCGATTTTTTTCGGAACCGAATGAGGACGCTGCCTGCAACCTTTCATCTCCGCCGGCAGCTTTCACTAGCATCCCATCCGCAGCGTGGCTCGGAGTCAGATCGGGGTACGCTGCAAATCCGTCTTCCGGGTCATCCCAGCCGAATTTCCCGTCACTGTCTTCGCTGAAATCAATGTCGTCGGACTGGTCCGATTCTTCTTCGTCAAACATCGCGAGATCAGATCGGTATCGTGGCGCACTGGCCAGTTTGAGAGCACCACATCCAAGCAGAGCGGTGTAGTATGGAATTTCGAGCGACTCCAGACTCACGAACTGAGCGGACGCAATAAACCCCGCCAACCCGGTGAACGACATTCGGGCCACGTATTTGTACCAGGGATCCGCAACGTGAGTTCGCTTCCACGTGAGCTGCCAGAGCAAGGCCAGAACGGTCAGATAGAAGCCGAGATACATCGCCAGCCCGGTGAAACCGAGTTCCGCTCCGGTCTGCATCCAGAGGCTGTGAGCTTCTTTGCCGTGCGGCCAGCCGTACTGCGACGCGATCATCGGCCATTGATTGGGACCGCAGCCCATCACCGGCTTCTTCTTCATGACGTCGATGCAGTCTTTCCACAAATCGACGCGGCTTTGGGCGGACGCTTCCCGCTCTCCGCCCTTCTTCTTGACGAATGTTGTCATGAAGCGTTCCCGAACTTCCGGACCCGCCATGACTGACGCACCGACAATCGCCAGACCAATGATCGCGTAGGTTCGGGGCCGTTTCGGGATCACAGTAATGGCGGCAGCGCCAATGACGATTCCGCCGAGCATCCCGCCGCGGCTGAACGAAAACATGATCGCATTGGCCATGCAGATGGCGAGCGAAAATGCCAGCCCCTTCTGCCACGTCTTTTCCGAATGGACGCCCAGAAAGAATGCGGTCCCCAGGCCAGTCACCAGCGCGATCGCCGCGCTGTTGTTGTCCATCCCGCCAAAGCCTGCCCACCTCAGCAAGTTGTATCCCGAGAAATAGTACGAGTTCATTTCGAACGCGACGTACCCCTGAGCCAGTGCGATCGTCCAGGCCAGTTGCTTCAGCTCTTTTGTCGATGTTATCAACGTCAGGCCGATGATCATCGGGATGATGATCTTGCTGACGCATTCAACGAAGTCCCACGCCAGATCCTGATGCTGAGGAATGAACGCGCCGATGAACGACCAGACGAGGAAGCCCGAAATCAGCAACACCGGCACGATCGCTCGCCCCAGTTTGAATGTCGCCTGCTTCGTAAAAACCCAGCCGATCAACATGCAGCCGGCAATGGCAAGACTGTAACGGGCAGGCGGAACCGACCACGGCCACAACGCATCTGGTCGCATGATCGCAAACGCGATGTAAACCAGCAGTCCGTAGAACGGCCAGAAGAGCCCACAGATGGCCCCGGCTGCTGTCATACCGTAAGTGAAAATCAAACCCTTCATGTGATCTCTCGATGAAGAATTTGACACTCGGTATTCGTAACCACCGAACCATCATCCGGGTGATTTTCCAGATGCAGGAAACGCATCAGCGGTTCCAGGCACTGTTCCCATCGATGATGAGCCGTCACGTAAGCCTGCCCGGCAATGCCGATTTCTCGCCGCAGTTCAGCGTCTTCCAGGAGCCGACTCACACAGCCGACCCACTGCTCCACCTCGACAGCTTTGAGAAGATGCAGGCCGTCTTCGACTCGTAATCCAACCAGCGGATCCGGGGAGGCGACGACAGCCTTCGCCATCGCGAGCGCTTCCAGAACTTTATTCTGTACGCCGCGGGCAATGTGCAGCGGGACAACAGCCACGGCAGCCTGAGAAAGATACGGCCTGATGTCCGGGACTGTGCCGACAACTTCGACGCCATCGATCTCACTGAGTTTCAGCACTTCCGCGACGGGTTCACGACCGACAATCTTCAGCGTTTGATCTGAATGCTTCCGTCGTAACTGCGGCCACACGCTTCTGGCAAACCAGGTAATGCCGTCGATATTCGGTTTGTAGTCGAGTGCGCCAACGAAAACACAACCACTCTGTGACGATGAATTCGTCGAGACACCGTCCAGACTTCCGACTTCCGGAGTGAAGTAATCAACGTCAACACCATTCGCAATTGATTGAATGGGGCCGTCACTTCTGAAGGAGCGATAGATTTGAGCTTCCGGCTCGCTGACCACGGTGATCCCGCTGGCCCAGTCGGAAATTCCACTTTCCAGTTTCCGTAATCGGCTTCCTTCCAGGTGGAAGATCCTGCGTTTGATCAGCCCGGACGCCTTTGCATAGTCGAACCACTTTTCACTATCGACATCGATCAGGTCCACGTGGCGTGGCGTGTTTTCCAGTTCTGGAATCTGCAGATACGGAGCAAGTGCTGACGAAGAACACAGCGCCGAATCAAACGAAGTCTGCGCGGCCCACTGAGAGACGATGTGCCTCAGACGCGACGACGAGAACGCTCCTGCGGAAATCGTCCTCCCGGTGAGGAACGATGTTCCGGCTCGCAACCATCTCAGTCGAGGTTCGACCGGCACGATCGCTACCTGACAACAAAGAGACCGCAGCGAATCGTACGTGTCGTCGGTAACAGGTTCGTCAGACAGACATCCCAGCCAGACGTCGGCTCGCTTCGCGATGTGTCGCAGAAAGTTGCAGGTGCGAATCCGGTCGCCACGGTTCGGTGGCATCGGAACGCGGTGCGTCAAGATCAGGCAAGAAGGCCGTGTCACGGATGTCGCCTTTTGAATCAGCAGGCTATCAGGACTTCTGTAGCTGCAGTTCGGCGATTCGTGCGGGGCATTCGACAGACAACCCATTGAGTCCGTATAGACCATCATGCAATGAGTGTTCGCTCAACTCGCCCGCTACGCTTCTGATCGATGCGCTCATCGAATCGAACCGAAACCGCGGCAACAGCCAGTTCAGTTTGTGCTCGGTGGTCCGAAGATTCTGATAATGCCGAAATCGCGACATCGCCGATCCCGCGAGTCTGGGTTGATCCGGATCCACCTCCCACGGATGAATGTAGAACATGAACGGACAGCCGGTTCGACAGTTAATTCGAGTCAGACAGAACTTGGTGAATCGACGTGGGTAGAGCCGGAAATATCCCCCCCCCGAAACTGCCAGACGCAACTTCCCCAGCGTCATCACGCTGCCAGGAAATTCATCCAGCGAACCTGCTGACGTCAAAACACGATGAGGAGCGGGATCGGCTTCCGGAATACCATAACGATCGTGATAAACGGGATAGATGCTGGAATCGCACGTGAATCCTTCTTCGGCGAGTACTTCCAGCGCCCACAATGACCGAGCCGTAATCGAGAAGCTCGGAGCGCGGTAGAGAGTGACCGCTTCGCCCGTCAGCTCCTGCAGGACGTCTCGCGATTTCAGCAGATCCGCGCGGAACTCATCGGGAGACAGGTCATAAACCAGCTGATGCCAGTAGCTGTGGCAGCCAATTTCGTGACCGGCCCGGTGAATGTCTCGAACCAGTTGAGGAAATCTGTCGGCCACCCAGCCCAGAATAAAGAACGTCCCACGCGTCTGATGCCGCTCCATCAACGCCAGCAGTCGATGCGTGTTAACGACGACACGACTGGGCATGCTGTCCCAGTCTGATCGAGTCACCTGATCAGCGAATCCGGAATCATGAAAGTAATCTTCCACGTCCACGGTCATCGCGTTGGTAAGTGTCGTCGTCATGTTGTCATTCGGAGTGTGAGTTGAATTATCCGTCGTCAATAACGGCGTTGTTCCACGACGCCGTGCGGCCACCCTTTGATAGACAGCCGCCTGCCCTTAACCAGATGTCGTGCCATAGTGGTAATCGTAAGAGTATCCGTAGCCGCTGAGGTTGGATTGAACGCCGACCATCACTCCACCGATCAGGTCGATCCCCAGCATCTCGATGCGTTCACAAGCCACAGCGACGGCTGGCAACCGGCTGGCGTGAGAACGCACCACCATGATCGCTCCGTCGACATTGCGACCGACCGAGGCTCCATCAGCGACATACAGAATCGGTGAAGAGTCGACGATGACGAATTCAAATTCCTTCTTCAGCTCTTCGAACAACCAGTCCGCACCGTTTTGAGCAATACTCTGCAGTGCCGCCTCGTTCACACGACCGGCCGGGATGACACTCAGACACGACTCCGATGTGGAATGCAGTACCGTCTGCACGTCAAGTTTCTCGGACAGCAATTCTGACAGCCCCAGCTCCAGCGGAACGTTCAACAGTTCGTGAGCACGTGGACGCCGCAGATCAAAGTCAACCAGAACAGTCTTTCGACCAGCCCTTGCAAGGCTGCCGGCTAACTGGCACGCAAACGTGGTCTTTCCCTCCTGAGCCGCCGCACTGGCCACCATCAGAACGCGACGCTGCTCCACATCAGGATCGTGCAGGAGTATCGACCGCGTACTGTCGACAGCTTCGATCAGCGCGTTATTCCACAGCGCCATCCGGGATTCTTTCGGCTGCTCCCAGAATTTGATCAGCGGTTTCGGCATGGCCGGCAGACTGCCAAGCAGATCCAGTCCCAATGTCTGAGAAATATCCTGCGGGTCCGTGATGCGCCGCGAGTGAAACTCGATCAGCGAAATCGCCAGGAACACGAATCCGATCGCACCGATGCCAGCCGCTCCGGTCAGCTTTTTCTTCTTACCGAGATCGAGTACCTGCGGAATTTCGGCTTCCTGCATCAGTGTAATTCGTGTCGGAGACTTTAACTCAATCCGGTGCGACTCCATTTCAGAACCGACCTGATCTGAGACCTTCGAGATTTGAGCGATGTCAGACTTCATCAACTCCAGCTCGAACGATGAGCTGCCGATGTTTTTCACCAGGTCAGAGTACTTCTCCAGTTCTTCGGCAAGTAGTTTTTCCTGCCGCTTCAGAATGTCGAGGCGCGACCCGTGAGCTTCGCCGCCGCTCGTCTCAACACTCCCCGTCGATGCCTGAAGCTGCTGCAACTCGTCGCGATACTTCTGCAACGTCGGATGATTCTGATCAACAACCTGCGCTTCATAGCGGGAAATTAACGCCTGCAGCTGTGTGATCCGGTTAGCCGTCAGCGCCGCCTGCGATTTGCCTGGCGATGCTCCGAGAGCGACACCGGCCTCCGGCGAACTTCCCAACAGAACTGGTAAGTCGGCTTCAACGCCCGCAGCACCGACGGACTGTTCATTAATCTGAGCGCGCATCAACTCAAAGCGAACCCTGGCATGCTCGCGGCGCAGCAACGAAATCTGCTCAAGAGCCATCTGATGCTTGATCGAAAGCGCCTGTGAATCGCCGGTGCCCAGCTCTTTCGCCAGAGATTCCACACGTTGTTCCTTCTGGCGAACTTTCTCTTCGGTCTCACTGTGGATTCGCTCCAGCTCGTTCAACCGGGCGATTCGTTGCTTGCGATCAGCCAGAACCACTTCGTCCAGAAACGCATCCTTCACAGCATTGACGATTTTCGTGATGTCTTCCGGATGACCACCAGCCAGCGAGATCTTCAGAATCTCCGGGCTGTTGTAAGTGCCGACGACAATGTTCTCCTCAAGCCATTCCAGCGGAAAAGCCTTCGTCCGGATCGTCTCCAGCTCACTGATGCCCGGACGACGCAGCGCGGCATTCAGAACAAAGCGGCTCTGAATCATGGCCATCTGAGTCTGTCGGTAAGTGTCAAAGCTCTGCTCAGACTCTGCCTTTTTAAAGACGAGTCGCGGCTCGGTGGACGCCACTTTCAGCAGCGCAAACGACGTGTAATAAGCCGGCACCAGCACCCAGGCGGCAGCGGCGGCCAGCACAGCTGCCGGAATGCCGATCAGCAACGCTGGCTTCCAGCGACGTTTGCAGGCCAACAGCAGTCCCTGCGGCGTCATCGGCTCCGCAAGTTGCAAAGCACGCCACACGGGATTTCCACGCGGCCCGCTCTTCTGAGTGGAACGGCCCGGCTTGACCGTTTTCGAAGGAGGTCGCGTGTGAAGTTCCTGTGACGTCGAGGCACGCGGATGAGTCGTGCCTTTCGCAAGGCTTCCGGTTTCTATTGACGACATAACGATTTGATCCAGAAAAATTCGGAGCGGACGAATCATCGTCCATACGTGTCATTCAGTATTTCAGGGAGCCGCACTGAGCGCTGGTGCGAACTGCTCAGTTGATTCTTCAGCCTGCAATTCAGACAAAGCCCGGCGCTCAAGCTCAAGCGGTTCCGATTCAGTCGCCTCTTCCGCATCCGGTTGCGATGCGAGCAATGCAACGGATTGCCTGAACGACTCAGACAACGAATCTGCCCGAACGAAAACGGGAACCACTTCTCGTTCCGGTGGTGCAACCAGCAGACGCGATAGCAGTTCGCGTTCCACCAGCAGAAAAGTCCAGGCGAGGGCCAGTGTCAGCCAGCCAGCCACATCAAACAGAATCAGGTTGGCCAACAATTGACCGCCTTCGTGAAGCACAAGACTGCCGACTGTCACACGCATGACGCTGCACACAATCGCGATCGGCAAGCCACTGGCCGCAATCAAGAGTCGCTCCCAGACGGGCTTCGCTGACAACGCAGCTGCTGAAATCGACACGAGCAGAACTGCAATCAGAACTCGCAGGCCGCCGCTGGCTGTCACGAGGTCAACCGAAGAATCGTGAATCTGCAGCACACCACCGTTTGCCGGAAAGAACCAACCCAGCGTTTCCAGCAGGTAGAGACTGCCTGCCGACGTGAGCTTCGCAATCGGGCCAGCGGTCGCCGAAACCAGCGAGTCCGGAATCGGAACCAGACTGCCGGAAAACATTTTCTCTGGCCATGCGATAACCAGACCGGCGATCGCGCAGAGCGACACCGTCGGCATCTTCAATCTGGATCGTACACCCAGCGAAATCCGCATGATCGCGAGAAACCTCAATCGGATCTGATGAACGTTCTGCAACGGCGCACTCGCGCCGCCAGAGCCTGGAATCTCCAGGATGACGAAACATAGACCACGAGCTGATCGGCTGACTGAATTCCCGGTTCAGTGAGAAGATCGAGTGCAACACAGAGAGCGGTTGTCACGATCCGATCGAATTCGCGACCGAACCCGCAAATTCCACGCGTGGCAGCACGATGCCGTGAGGCAACGCGGCGTTGAGTTGACGCAACATCGCGACCAGCATTCGATGGCTACTGCTGCGCGACACGGCGTGACAACCATCGGTGCAGAAGACTTCGCCTACCGAATCGCTACGCATGAAACGGCGGAATTTCTGCGATGGAGTCTCCATCGATCATCTTCTGAACGTGATCAGCAACTCCGTCAACGATCGCGTCGATCATTGCTGCTCCGGCTTCAGCCGTCGCTTCCATCGGTTCCTGATCAGGCTGGTCCCGCATGGCATCGTGCCGAACGTTCTCGGGAAATGCTGCCATGGCGAATGCTGTTTCGAATTCCTGCGCGTGTCCTGGCCAGCGTTTCGTTTTCAGATGGGCTTCAGCCACGCTGTCCGGCAGGAACGACCAGTAACTCTCGAACTGCAGATTGATCTCCAGTCGTTGTTGAAACTGTCCCCAGTTGCCTTCGCAGGGAGCAACGTTTCCGCCGTGGCCGTTGAGCACCAGAATGTTCGTGAAGCCTGCATGGTTCATGCTGCGGATCGTGTCGAACAGGACTCCCAGCCAGCTACCGGGCATCGCGGACAACGTTCCGATGTGCCGCATGTGGTGTTCGCTGATGCCGATGTTCATCGACTGAGCGACGACGACCTGCGGCGAAAGCTTTTCGGCGACCAGACTCGCAATGTGATTCACGCTGCGCCAGTCGTGCTCCATCGCGAGGTGTTCAAGATGCTGCTCCGTCGCCGCCACAGGAATTATGCACGCCTTCAGCTCGCCCGACTGCATGCGCTCGCGAAATTCTTTTCTGGTGTGTTTGTGAACGAACAACTGATCGCTGGCTGACGACGACATGCAATGCCCTTTTCAAACACGAACCGCGAAACGATCTGCCGACCGATCATTCATTCAAGCAGGCAGATTACTCCTCACCATTTCCATTCCGTTAACGCCACTCAGCACACCATGAGGACGTGTGATACTGACTGCGAATCCGCCACTCACGCAGGACAGCCAGTAACTCCTGTTTTTTTTCGTTGTAAACCGGATCGTTCCAGAGATTCTTCACTTCGTCCGGATCGTTCTGCAGGTCGAACAGCTGACCGTGAGGTTCGTCGAGAAAATGCACGAGCTTCCATTCGTGATTTCTGACCATCGTCATGAACTCGGCATCGGTGAGAATATTGTCCTTCGCCTGCTCCGCAAACACGTAATCTCGACCCGCGAAGTCGTCCTGCTCCAGACCCGGCAACAGGGAAACGGCTTCGAGCGTTTCCGGAACTTCGCAACCGGCCAGTTCCAGAATCGCTGGCCCCAGATCCATCTGCTGGACGAGCGATGTCACCACCTTGCCCGCATCAAACCGACCGGGCGACCACACAATTAAAGGCACGCGAGTGATGTCGTCGTACATCGTCCACTTCTGACTGTGACCGTGGTCAGTCATGCAGTCGCCGTGGTCGGAAGTGAAAATGATGACCGAGTTGTCGAGATACCCCTGCTCTTCCAGAGCCTCGCAGATCTCTCCGACTTTCCTGTCGATCATCGTGACGTTCGCCAGGTAGTACGCTCGTTGCCGATGCCGAGCCTCTGGTGAAGGATTGAGCTGATGCACAACGGAGTCGTGATCGACCTCGACATTGTGAATTCGCATTGCCTTAAACGCTGGCGGCTGACTTTCGAGTTCTTCCTGAGTCACTTCCTTGATGGGCAGTTCTTTTTCCAAGTAAGGCGCGGCGTACTCGGGCGTGGGATCGTAGGGCGGGTGCGGACCCGGAAATCCGATCTGCAGGAAAAGCGGCTCGCTCTTGGGGTAATTTCGGATCCAGTGAGTTGCCATGTCGCCGACGAAAACGTCCGGATGAGCGTCTTCCGGCAGATTCCAGTCAAAGGCTCCAAGTGCGTCTTTGTAATCAGGAAGTTGCCGATAAAGTTCCCGCTGCTGCTTGACGAGGCCTCGAAAACGGAGTGCCTTATCCCACTCATCGAAATAGTACCGACCTTCCAGGTATCGATCCTTGTTTTCGACAACGTACCGCTCGTGGAAACCAACCGACGAATTGAACGGCCACGTATGCATCTTGCCGATATTCGTGCAGTGGTAGCCGACATCGTTCAGCAGTTCGATCCAGGAACGACGCCACAAGTCGGCGTTTTTGAGGATGCCGGTCGTGTGGGGATAATAGCCTTTGAACAAACTCGCCCGCGCCGGTGCGCAGGATGCTGCCGTCACATGACACTGCTCAAAATGAACGCCTTCCTTGACCAGCCGGTCGAGGTTTGGCGTGTCCATGTAGTCGTAACCCAGCGCCGCGATCGTGTCGTACCGCTGCTGGTCTGTGATGATGAAAATAATGTTCGGTGGTTGAGACATGGAGCTATTTGCGAATTCGGGTTAACCGCAGGCTGATGTGAACTAACTTAACTGCAGCTCTTTCAACGGTCCAACAGCAGCGGTCGTGCACTCCCCCAGCGGATAGGCGTCGAGACATTTCCGAAGATCGTCCAGCGTCAGCCCCTGCAGAATCGCCAGATCATCCGCGACCGACTGGTATTCTTTGCGGTAGACCCAGTTGCTGCCAAGCGATGACAAGCGTCCCATCGGTCGCTCGCTGCGCAGGACGACGCGGGAAGCCACTTTGTTTTTCGCCTGTTCGAGTTCGACTTCAGTGACACCATCCCGATTGACGGCGTCGCAGATTTCGCGGATTCGAGCCAGATTTTCTTCAGTCGTTTCCGGTTGGCACGACATCCACATCATGTACGAACCGCTGCCGTCGTAGTCGTAGTAGCCAAGCTCTGCAAACTCGACGAGCCCTGGATCGACAAGGTCCCAGTAGATCCGGCTGCCCCCGTCGTCACCGACGATGACCGACAGAATCTCCGCCGCAAAACGCAATTGGTCCTGGGCAGCGGGACCGGGAGTCATCTGGACAATATTCTGCTGAAACCTCGATTCCTGAGTGACGATCGAGATCCCCCCCTGCGGCTTCGCTTCGTGAATCGGGCGATCGAGCGTTCCCGACGGCCAGTGATCACAATGCTTTTTTGCCAGCGCGACAATCTGATCAAACTCGAAGTTGCCAGCGATGGCCAGGGTGATGTTGCCAGCTCGGTAATGATCAGCGTGGTACTGCCTCATTTGCTCAGCAGTGAGTGCTTCGACACTTTCGAGTGTGCCGAGAATCGACACGCCCAGCGGGTGCCCTGAAAAGTGCTTCAGCATGCCGGCTTCATAAGCGACATGCATCGGCTGATCCTGGTACATGCTGATCTCTTCGAGGATGACTTTCTTCTCCATCTCAAAGTCATCCTGCCGCAGCGTCGGGAACAGAATACTCGAAAGTATCTCGAATGTTTGCGGCAGATACTCCGGCAGAATGGACCCATAAAACTGAGTCACTTCTTCGCTGGTCGATGCGTTGTACTCAGCACCGACCTCGTCGAAGATCCGATTGACATCGTCAGCCGTGAATCGTTCCGTCCCTTTGAACGCCATGTGTTCCAGAAAATGGCTGACGCCGTTGAGTTCCGGAGCTTCGTCGCGAGCGCCTGTACGAACGAAGAATCCGAGAGCAACGCTGTGAACACTCGGATTGCTTTCGGCAATGATGTTCAACCCGTTGGCAAGTGTGTGCTGTTGGAACTGCATGAAGAATTGAACCTTCAGGGAGTAATGTGTTGACGCGAAGCGAACCTGCCACAATGACTTCAGGATGCTGAGTTCAGCCGTTGACTTTCAATTCTTCCGGTCCGATCGTCAGTACCGTGAAGTCCTGGGCCGGGCGGCGGTGAACGTAATCCAGAATCGAGTCCACCGTGAGCGCGTCGATCTTCTGCCGCACGTCGTCCAGCGTCCGAGTCTCTTCGAGAAAGAACCAGTTGCGGGCCAGCGAACTGGCTCGACCACGGCTTGATTCCTGCTGCATCACGAGTGAGCTTTTCGCTCGCGCTTTACAGCGCTGCAGCTCACTTTCGTCAATGCCGTCCCCAAGCCGCTTCAGTTCCTGCAGGGTAACATCGAGAGTTTCCTGTGCCCGTTCGTTGCTCGTACCAGCGTAACAAAGAACGCGTCCTTCGTGCTTCAACGAGGACTGGCTGGCATAGACCGAGTAACACAGCCCTCGCCTCTCACGAACTTCCGTAAAGAGCCGAGCACTCATGCCGCCACTCAGAACACTGACTGCTGCCCACGCTGCGTAGTAATCCGGATCCGGGAACGACACGCTGTCGTAAGAGACTCCGATATGCGTCTGAGCAGATTCGTGTTCGATGAAAGTGCGTCTGGGTCCACAGTCCCCCGGCTCAACAGTCGTCTCCGCCTTTTGCTCCCAGTCTGCAAAGTAAGTTCCGACAGCTTCAATGACGGCTTTTGCATCGACGTTTCCGGCAACACCGAGGATCGCACCGTTCGGACGGAAACAGCGTTCGTGATGTCCCCGAACATCGGCAGCCGTAATGTTCGGAAGGTCTTCCAGCGAGCCGTCGGACGACAAGCCCCAGGGCGCCCGAAAACTTCGCTTTCGCAATTCCACCATCACCTTGCGCTGAGGATCGTCTTCAGTCGCGACGAGGCTCTGCTCGGCCCCGAGTTTGACGGGCTCGAACTGCTCTTCAGAAAGGTGTGGTCGCCGGATGACGTCGGCAAAGATCGCCAGACCGTCGGTTACGCGATCTGCCACACTGGCTGCGGTGAACGTGATGTTTTCGGAGCCTGCCGACTGGTTATGGGCGATCCCCAGATTGTCCAGCGTCGCGGTCAGCTCACGGCTGTCGTGAGGTCCGGCTCCGCGAGTTATCCAGTCAGCCAGCATCGCTGCGGAACCATTTTTACCGGGTCCGTCGTAAATACTGCCAGCGGGAACAAGAAACGAAAACGCGGC
>JABMPE010000125.1 GCA_013203845.1 Rhodopirellula sp.
AGCGACACTACACCCAAGCTCCGCAGCAGCTGCTCAACGAGGCACTCGCCTGGCTCGGCCAACAGTATGGAATCGAATAGAGCTAGCTTAGCAGCCATGTCGAGACCATCGACGAGAGCTTCACGCTGTCAGTGACTCTGCTGAGTGGGCTGGATGTATAGCTCAAACGCGAAGCTCACTGGTGGCTGATTACTACGAGATGGCGGTGGACTTGTAGTGGCCATCATCTCGCAGGCGGCAAAGGGCAGTCTTCGTCATCAGACCAGTAGCCGACACTCCACTCATCGTGGTGTTTGCGAAGCGAGAATCCTGCCGCTTTCACGGTATCCTTGTTCTGACGCCAGGCTTTCCAGAACTGCTCAGTCGGTGCCGCCTCACGAACGTAGGTCGTTCCTCGCGGCCCCTTCACTTGTTGAATGTCTCCAAAGTCTAATCCGTACATTGCAATGAGCCTTGCTTCTGAGTCGCCAGTCATCAGGGTCAGAGCCTGGAGAGAGCGGGTGTTCGGAACAAGCGTGAAGACCTGACGCTGCGACATTGAAGGATCACGGAATAAACCCAAAGTACGTCCTCAGCGGAAAATGGTTTCCGCAGAACGTCGTCGGATTTGACAAACTCTGAGAAGCTGTTGAGATCGTCGAGAGCTTGTCCGGTTAAGGTCTTTTGCCAACCGTATTTGAAATCGCAGTATTTCCAGTTTCAGGTTGGCGTCGTTCAACAGCGGCGTTCGTTCCCGGCTGTATTTGGCCTGAATCAGCGTATCCAGCAGATCGTACAGGCTGCGTTCCAATCGTTCGCCCAACACGAACCGATGCTGTCTTGGAAACCGACCTGTGTGATTGCAACTCCACAGAATCAGGTCGTAGGTCTTCGTGATGACGACCAGTTCTTCGTGCTTTTTCATCGTGGCCTCCGCTGTTCAAGCCAACAGCAGGCGGAAGCACAAGCTGCAAAAATAGCAGGCGGCGATTTTCAAATTTCGACCCGCCTGTGGCGGGTAAGGGTAAAGGATAAGAGGTAAAGGGGTTAAGGAGATAAGTGGTAAGTTCTGGCCGGACGGAAACCGGAGCCGAAGTTACGGAGGTCCGGCCGGGAGCTGTTACGAACGGCGGAACGGACGATCGACGGAAGAGCGTTGAACGACCCGCCACGCAACACACGGCGATCAGCATCTTTCGAGCCAACGGGATCAATTGCATGTGTTGCGTTGTATGGACCGTACCCATCGCCACACCATTCCCATACATTGCCGTGGAGATCAAACAGACCGAGATCGTTCTCCGCCTTCGTACCAACCGACTTCGTATTCCTGCCGCCTTTCTCTCCATACCACGCATAGTCAAGCAACTGTGTTTCATCATCGCCAAAACTGAATCGCCCCTGATTCCCAGCACGGCAGGCAAACTCCCACTCGGCTTCCGTGGGTAGGTGGTAAACGACGCCTTCCTTCTCGCTCAACCATCCGCAGAATGCCACGGAGTCGTTCCACGACACGTTCACAACCGGATCTTCGTCGGTCTGCTCCGATTCGAAACCTAGATTGGTATTCCACAGGAATTCAGGATCTTGCACACGTTGCCCATCCTTGTAACCGGAGCCCCCCTTCCCATCTTTCTCCGCATCGGTCTTGTAGCCCGTGGCCTCGACAAACTGACGGAACTGACCACGGGTGACTTCATGAATGGCGAGGCCGAACGGTTGCGTGAGCGTAATCTTATGTTGCGGTCCCTCGGGCGGAATTCGCTCGGCATACAAATCATCTAGTTTCTTCACCTTCGCTTCCTCAAGCAACTTCTGTATCTCTTCCTCACTGCTCCCCATTAGAAACTCACCCGGCGGGATGACTCGCATCTTCATGCCGATGCTGTTCGTGGTTTCGACTTCGACGCCGAGATGTTTCGCCCACGCCTGTTGATGCTTCTTCGCCTGATCGGCGTCGAACGGGGCGATGGCTGCTGGTGGTGCCTCTAACGGGTCGCGTGTGACTGACTCGGGGGCTGATGTTGACCCCTTGGTTGGTGACGAAGTTGTCGTTCCTGATTCACTGATGGAAGCAACGTTCGATTTGACTGGTACTTCAGGAGTTTCCGTGGAGAACATCGCGAAGGCGACGATCGCCAGCAAGATGCCGACACTCGCTCCCGCGAGGATGCGTTTGTCAGACATCCATGCCGGGCGACCAGAACCTGATGGTCCGTGGCCCGTTTCCGTCGTGACATTGGTTTGAATCGTATTCGAGATCGACGACGTGATGATCGTCGGAGCGTGTGCGTCCGCACGAGGCATTGTCGCGGTGGCTGCCATACTTTCGGCGTCAGTGGCTGATTCGTCGCCGGACGCCAGAACCTTTGACAGGTCCGATTCACCAGGCAATCCCAGAGACGCCGGTGAAACACTGCTGAGATCAACGGCTCTCGCGGCACTTTCGACGTGACAGTTTTCAAGAGCGGCAATCACTTCCGTCATTGACTGATAGCGATCGTTCGCCTGTTTCGCGACCATCTTTTCGAAAGCGTGCTGTACGGCATCAGGAATATCCGGGCGGTCGTCACGGAGTGACGGGATCGGGTGCTCACGGTGGGCCAGCAACCTGGCCATCAGTGTGTCACCTTCATAAGGCGGTTTGGCCGTCAGTAAGAAGTACAGCGTGATTCCAAGGCTGTAGATATCACTGCGTGCGTCGGCCGTTTTTGTGCTGAGAGCCTGCTCCGGAGACATGTAGTCCACAGTGCCCATCACCGTACCAGTACCCGTCAGCTCTGCCTGCGTGCCGACTTCAGCGTTATCGCTGAACCGGGCCAGGCCCATGTCCAGAATTTTGACCGTTCCTTTCATGTCCAGCAGAAGATTTGCAGGCTTGATGTCCCGGTGGATCACGCCCTGTTCATGAGCGAACTCAAGGCCACGTGCCGCTTGAACGGTGAAGTTGACCGCCTGCTCGACAGATTGTGGCCCATTCTGCTTGATGACCGATGACAGGTCGTGGCCGTCGACGAACTCCATCACCAGAAAGTGCTGGCCGTTGAGTTCGTCTGCGTCATGAGCACCGACGATGTTCGGGTGCGTGAGCTGTGCAGCCGCCTCTACTTCACGTTGAAACCGAGCGATTGCGTCCACGTCCTTCGTCATCGTCGCGGGCAGCACTTTGATCGCGACGTACCGCTTCATCCGCTTGTGGCGAGCCTTCAGTACGACACCCATGCCGCCACGACCGAGTTCGGCTTCGATGACGTAATTGCCGAACGATAGCTTGTGCCCCTTGTCTCTCCAGATGGCCTGTGCCTGATACGCCGTCAGCCGTTCATTCTTGACCAGGACTCGGACGAACTTCTCGGAGTCACCATCGGCTGCGGGCACATCGCCACGGACAGCAGACAGCTCGACATCATCAAGGATGCCGCTGTCTTCGATCCGTTTGATTACGTCGCCGACGCTTACTGCCACGATCGTTGCCCTCGCAGTCTTCCTACCTCCTGTTGGTATCGAACCCCGAGTTCTCTCGAAGACGACCAAAGATAGTTAAACAAGACTACACACTGGCCATTATCTCGACCAGTATTACGACTTCAATACTGATCAGCTTCTGTCACATCCGCTTCGCCGACCTCGCATCGACGGGAGAAGGGGCAGACACGGTCGAAGCCAAAAGAACTGAACTATCGGAGACAGCACCAGTGGTTCAGGACAGCTTCTCCAGCAAGTCAAGGGCCTCACGAACCCTCGCAATGCTGCCTACAGAATCTGCCAGTTCCTTCGCAGCAATGAGGTCCGACGCAGGCATGGAACCCGACGACAGGGGCTCGCTCACGCCCATTGTTGACGCTGCCTGAGTCTTCGCAGGCCGACCACGTCGTTTACCGGACTTCGGCTTCGAGTATTTGACGACGCTGACCAGCCCCTTCGAAACCTTGATGCCCTGTTTTGTAAGAGCGTCGTAGATCGCAGTTGGCCCAGCACTCGGATTCGCGGAGATGTACTCCCGAATCGCCGCACTCTTACTGACTGCTGTCGTCTTTCGCTTTGCCATGTGTATTCCGCT
>JABMPE010000126.1 GCA_013203845.1 Rhodopirellula sp.
CGCCATGCCCGCGACGACGATGATGATGACGAGCCTTCAAATCTTTCGGCACACCCGGCAATGATCGGCAGCAAACGACCAGTGTCGCCAGCGAACAAACCACAGCTCCGAAAGGCATCCGTGCGCAGACCGGTTACGGTGAATTTCGACAGCAAAAGCGGAAGTGGCGACGGAGCGGTCGGAGCGGAACGGTCGAAAAACTCGAAGCGGTCAGCGGAGACGAAGGCCGACACGGGAAAGGCGGCTGGTAAGAAGTCGATCAGCCGGAAAAAGGAAGTCAGGGCGAAACAGGCCAGCAGGAAGCGAAAAAAGAGACGTTGATTGGCATCTTCGATCGGCGTCTTCCGAAATGGGCTGCGTTTTCGAACGAGCAGGCGCTCGATTGGAATTGAAACTCTTCTGAATTCAGAGCCTGGAACGAAGTCAGCGGCCTGGAACCAGGTTAAGCGACGAGGGTGCGAAATGGGTGTCGGCTACTCAACTCATGATCTGGCAGGATTTGTTCCCACGGCGTCAGAGTGTCGCGGTCAGGTCGTCGAGAATCGATGTGTCGCGACAGACACCTGGCTCATGCGTCTGTCCTGTCCCGAGCTGGCACGGCAGGTTACGCCGGGGCAGTTCTTCATGGTGCGGGATCCTCGCGTCTCGGATCCGATGCTGGGCCGTCCGTTTGCGTTGCTCGACGTCTGGGAAGATTCGGACGGCAAAATTGCAGGGGTCGACTTCGGATACGTGGTTGTCGGCAAGATGACAACGCGGATGACCACCTGGCGTGCCGGTGATCCGTGCAGTCTGTGGGGACCGCTCGGCAACGGGTTTCCTGTCCCGGATGTGGAGCGACTCTGTCTCGTCGCGGGCGGAATTGGCGTGACGCCGTTTCTGGCAGTCACAAACGAAGCGCTGGGGAACAGAATTTACCGCTCATCGGTGGGTACTGGTTCGAATGCAGTCAAATCCGTTTCTCTGTGCTATGGCACGCGTTCTAAAGATTATTTGGCATGTGTTGACTTATTTGAGCAGGCTGGGGCAGAAGTCCGAATCTCAACGGACGACGGCAGTTTCGGGCGGCATGGCTTCGTCACTGACTCCTTGAAGGACCTCATTTCCGGTGAGACGCCTCCTCAGGCCATCTATTGCTGCGGCCCTGAGCCGATGATGCACGCGGTGGGCATAATCGCCGCAGAGAGTCAGATTCCCTGCTGGTTGTCACTCGAAACTCCGATGGCCTGCGGCTTCGGAATCTGTTTCAGCTGTGTGACGCGGGTTCGCATGGACGACGGCACCACCGACTACCGAAGAACCTGTGTGGAAGGCCCGGTGTTCCCGGCGGAGAAACTCTGTTTTTCGTAGCGTTTTCACCAGAACGTCGGAGCTGTTTCGGCTGTTAGTTATGCGGATTCGGAGTTGTAGGTCCTGAATCTGTCGGGTAACCTAACCCGTTTGTTGGAATGGATTTGACGTTTCGACGGACTCGGACATTGCCTCTTCACAGAGTTGGACGCGAACTCAGGATGGGTCTCCTCAACTCTTCGGGTAGCACCTGTCCTCCTTTTACGACGACCAAAAGGAGCCCGCTGTGAGCGATTTCACAAGCGACAGCTATCGCCAAAGTGCTGACGAAGCCGTGCCGAACGCGGCGACGGTTTCCGGAACGCGTGAGATTCCCGCATGGGCAATCAGCCTGGCCGTCCACATCGTCGTCCTGTTGATGCTGAGAAGCATTATTTACGTGGCCACTGGCCCGGAAACAGACAACCTCATCACCAGTGTCGTCGATGAATTTGACGAGCGGGATTACAAGTTCGATGTGACCGTGCAGGACATGGTCGGGAACTCGAGCGAGGCCAACACACTGACGTCGTCACAGGCGGCAGCTCAGGTGGTGAATCAGAACCAGCAGGACCAGATCAAGCGGGAACTGGAAGAAGATATTCTGGAGATCGAAGCACCACCGATCAACGAGATTACGCAGCCACCAGCAGCCGACTTGACCAGCGTTGTTGAGACCACCGGGACTTCAGAGAAGACGGGTGGCGTTGAAGGGTCGATCGACAGGATGACTTACGAAGTCATCAACTCTCTCAAGGAGCGCGAGACGCTGGTAGTCTGGTTGTTTGACGAGTCCGGCTCGCTGGCGATTCGTCGAAACGAGATCGCAGACCGCTTCGAGAATATCTATGGGCAGCTCGACAGTCTGAAAGCCGAACGGAATTCGCCCTTGAAGACGGCGATTGTAGGATTTGGTCAGGACATTCACTTCTACACGCCAGAACCGATTACGGACATTGGCAAAGCCGTGAACCTTGTCCGAGGAATCAAAGACGACGATTCCGGCAAGGAAATGGCTTTCTCTGCGGTTGGACAGGTTGTCAACAAGTGGAAGCGATTTCGATCAGCACGTGACAAGCACAACTGCATGATTGTGCTTGTCACCGATGAGCGGGGTGATGACTTCGAACATCTTGAAGCCGTCGCAGCCATGTGTTCGAAGACAGGCTTCCGTGTTTATTGCATCGGTAACTCGTCACCGTTTGGACGCGAGAAAGGCTATGTTCGCTACCAGTATTCTGATGGCTACGAAGTAGACGTTTCTGTTGACCAGGGGCCGGAATCAGTGCGGATGGAAGTTCTCGATCTTCCTTACTGGGGGGCGAGAGGGGTCGATTCAGGACGGATTTCTTCGGGTCTTGGTCCCTACGCGTTAACTCGCCTGTGTGCTGAAACGGGTGGTCTGTATCTGATCGCTCAGGACTCGCGTGGCAAACAGTTCGACGTGGCCTTGATGAAGGAATATCTGCCCGACTATCGCCCGATGCGATTTTATGAGCAGGACGTTACCCGTAGTGCGACGAAGATGGCTTTGTTGACCGCGGCAGAGGGAACGCGTCTGTCTCGCGTCTCCGCTCCGACAATCAGGTTCCGTGCGGATACTGACAACGTACTCCGGACGGAAGCGACGGAAGCTCAGAAAGCCGCCGCGATTCTCGGTCAGCGGGTCACTGAAATCGTCACTCAACTTGAAGCCGGAGAAAAGGATCGCGACAAGCTGAAAGAGCCTCGATGGCAGGCGGCGTATGATTTGGCCATGGGGCGTGCTCTTGCTCTGCAGGCTCGTGCGATGGGGTACAACCTGATGCTGGCTCAAATGAAAGTTGCACCAAAGGCCTACGAAAAAGAAGGTGACAATACCTGGACGATGATCGCTTCTGCGGAGATTCAGACAGGGCCGATGATTCGGAAGATTGTGACTCGGGCGACCGAGTACCTGAGTCGAGTGGTCGATGACCACCAGGGAACTCCCTGGGCCTATCTGGCAGAGTTGGAGCTCGAACGTCAAATGGGATGGGCTTGGGAAGAGTCGTACGTCAACTATGCCGAAACCGGACAGATGAACGGCAACAACGAACCGAAAAAGGGCGTTCAGTTTCTTGAAGAAGTCGATCCCAAGACCGGCAAGAAAAAGCTGGTTCCTCGACCGAAGCCGCCAAGCCTGTAGGTCTGTAGATTGATAATCGTGCCAGTTTTTCGGCTGTGAATATTCAGCTGTTTGGCTGAGTTATATTTTACTGGAGTATTTCGCTCATGAATCGCTCTACAAGTTATTCGGCTCTCGGCACTTCGATGGTGGCTCACGTCATCCTGCTGGGCGGCCTGACTTTCATTCACTTCGAGTTGAATGACAAGCTGCCTGAAATCGTGCTGGAAACGGTGTTCGACGACGAGCGCCAGCAGGAAGAGTTCACCAAGCCACTCGAAACGGAGACCGAAATTGCTGAGACGCAGAACGTCATCGCTGGCGGTGCTGTGTCGACGGCCGTTGGAGGTTCAGGCGCACCAGCGGTCGCCCAACAGAAAGTCGAGACTTCTGAATCACTGCAGGAAGTCGACTTCAGCGTCAATCCAAGTTCGATCGACCTGCCCGGTGAAAATCTGATTGGACAGGATCTCGGCGTGGGCGAAGTCAACGGCGAAGTTGGAGCGATGGTTGAGGGGTACGGCGCGGCCCTGTCCCGGATGACTCAGGAACTGATCCGCTTGATGCGGTCTGAAAAGGTCCTGGTTGTCTGGTTGTTCGACGAGTCAAACAGCATGAAAGACGATCAGCAAGAGATCTCGCAGAAGTTCCACAAGATTTATGAAGAGCTGGGAATTCAAAGCAGGACCGATAAGGTTCTGAAGACTCAGAATGAGGTGCTTCAGACCTCAATCTGCAGCTTTGGAGCGTCCGTCAGAGAACTCACGAAAAAGCCAACAACGGACGTCAATGAAATTCGCCAGGCAATCGACAAAATTCCGATTGACGAGAGTGGCTCCGAAAACATGTTTGGTGCGATTCTAAACGTCCTCAAGGAGTTCGGCCCGAAGGCTCGCAGTCAGAAACGCCGCCTCGTCATTGTGGTCGTTAGTGACGAGTCACCATCGGACGCTGGTGATACCAATCTCAATGATTACGGTCAGATCGAGCAAGCGATCGAAGCCTGCGAGAAGGCAAAGGCACCCGTCTACTGCATGGGCAGAGAAGCGATCTTTGGATATCCGTTTGCCCGGATTCGCTGGATTGATCCTGTCTATCAGTTGACTCATTGGGTTCGTATCAATCGTGGTCCCGAAACGGCTTATCCGGAAGCTCTACAATGGACTGGACTGCACGCTCGGGATGACAGTTCCGGAAGTGGTTTCGGCCCGTACTCACAGGTTCGAGTCTGTAAGGAGACCGGTGGTGTGTTCTTTCTGCTTCCCGGCGAAGAGGAGAATCTCGTCGGGCGACCTTCTGCCATCGAAGCGAGAGAATTCAAGGCTCTGGCAATGAAAGAGTACGAACCTTTGTTACTGTCCCGACGTGACTACGAAGAGCAAAGCGCTCGCAGCAAGTTTCGCACAGGTATTTGGGAAATCATTAAGAACTTGAATCCACATTGGGATGCGAAGCTCAACATGCGGTACTGGCATTTCTCAGTCGAGGCTGAAGTGTTTCAGAAGCAGGGTGGAGAGGAGTTTGAAAAAGCATCCTATTCGATGAGCCAACTCAACAAAGCAATTGCGTTGCTGGACGACATTCGACCATTGCGTGCCAAGGAAGACTCGCAGCGATGGCGGGCGGCGTATGACCTGATCAGCGCGCAATGCCTGGCGTATCGCGTTCGACTTTTCCAGTACCTGCTGGTCCTTGATGACCACGCGGCAAGTGGTCGGAAACCCAAAGATCCGAAGCACAACGAGTGGAATCTCGCTGCCCCAGAGAAACCGATGGAGCCAACAGACGAGCAATTCAGTCGCATCAAGAAAGCGTTCAATCTCAAACAGTCCAGGCCGGAATACATTGCACTTGTGCAGTCGGAGATGCAGAAGGCCGACGAGGCGTTTGATGCCGTTTCGAAAGAGCACGCAGGTACCCCGTGGGCCGTTTGGGCTCAGTGGGATAAGGCGAAACGATACGGATTCCGGTTTGACTCTCGCTTCTGGGATCCAAAATACGCTGAGATCGGAACGCGGATCCAGATTCCGAAGTTTTAAGCGGCTTGTGTCTATGGAGCAGTGCCACCGGGGGAGGCAGGCTGAGTCATACGGACGCGCACAAGGATGTATTCGGGTATCGCAGACTTCGTTCGTGGCGACAAAGTCGTCGATGTTGGTTTCATCAGAGCCCCGATGGATTCCGAGTTCATTTCCCAACGCCCGCGGCAGTTTCATGAACGCGTCGACCTCAGGCTCTCGTATATTGAACCCGGCAGCTCATGTCAGAAGGGCTACTATGCCATGAATTTGCTTCAGAGTGGACCGCTTTTGCGGTTGATGCATAAATAACAGGCCTGCGACCTGCTGATGGCGGATTGATGCGGTGGAGGTGGATGCCGGACGATGATCTGAATGGTCAACTCAGCAAACCTCAGTCCAGGTTGGCTATGACGAGCACCTCAATCACGAATGGCTGCCGATAGTGATTCTGTAGTATTCGTGAGAGTTCCTCACCCTGGAGTTTCTCCCATAACGACAAAGCCAATTGAAAGGTCCACTTCGATTTGAGGAGCGTGGATTTCTCGCCCTTGCTACGCACGAGGACCGGAGCGGTTCAATGTCCAGCCTGTAGAGTTACCACGCAGTCCAACCGCCGTCGACCAGCAGGTTCTGTCCGGTGATGTAACTGCCAGCGTTACTGGCCAGCAGCAGGAGCGAACCTTTCAACTCGTAAGGTTCGCCCATACGCCGCATTGGAAGTTTCGTTTTCAGTCGTTCGACCATTTCCGTCGGTGCCTTTTCGGATGGGAATGGTCCGGGACTCAGGCAGTTAACACGCACGCCATCTTTTGCCCAGTAGCAGGCAAGGTGCCGTGTCATGTGAATGATGCCCCCTTTTAACGCGTGGTACTGGACGGGGCTGGCCGTGCAGACATTTTCGTAGGCGTCGGGGTAAGAGCCGACGACGCCATACATGGATCCGATCATGACCACCGCTCCGGATGTCTGGCGATCGACAATGTGATCCCGGAATCGGCGAGCGAGCAGAAAGTAGCCGGTTACATTTTTCAGGTCGTCGCTGAAGGCTTCACCCGTGACATTGGTCAGGTCGAGCGGATGTCCCTGCTGTCCGTTATTGATCAGCACGTCGACTTTTCCGGCGACTTCGACGGCGAAATCAAAACCGGCGTTGAGCGAGTCTTCGTCGAGCTGATCAAGCTGCACTCCGAAATGCATTGCTCCTCCGGGTGAGGGAAGAGCGTTTGCAATCTGCTCAGCGCGTCCCTGAACGCGGCTGGCGATCACAACGTTCGCACCGGCCTCTGCCAGCGCTCGCGAAAATGAGTTGCCGAGATAGCCTGAGCCGCCCGTGATCAAAGCCACTTTTCCGGTCAAGTCAAACAGGTTTTGAATCGTCGGTTCGGTCATAGGTGTTTCCAGGATTCGGTTTCGACTGATTCCAGCGCCGCCAGATTTACTCGCAAAGTCTGCAACCCGTCTGCCAGTGAGCAGGCGGCGGACTGACCATTGAGTTGTGAAAGAAACGCCTTCGCCTGCGAGACGAACAGATCGTCGCGTTCGAGTGTAAATCGTTCTTCGACCATCCATGCGGAATCCGGCTCGACGCACGACGACCAGCTGGCGTGGTGACCTTCAAACCGAACGGCCCCACGCTCGCAGAGGACGGTCAGGGTCGACTCGTTAGCTGGCTGATGCTGATTCAGACTGAACGAGCCGAGGACAGAACGATGTCGCGTGATTACGTGAACGGTGTCCTCGACATCGACGCCTTCCAGAACGCAATGTTCAGCATCGGCGACGAGTTTTGTCACGGGGCCAACGAGCCATTCAGCGGCGTTGATAATGTGCGTCAACGCGTCCTGAATAGCGCCGCCGCCGGTCTCGTGTCGAGTGTAATAGGTCTCGCGATAGGCCGGTCGATAAAACGGAAAGTGCTGCCCGCCCGAATAAACAATCTGAACGGCTCGACCGAAGCGGCCGGAATCAAGAGCCTGCTTCATGGCCTGCAAAGCCGGATGCTGACGCATCACGTACGCGATGGAAACCGGTAGCTTCTGGGACTCAACGAGTTCTGCCAGTTGATCAACGCCGTGTGGCGA
Organism: Rhodopirellula sp.; assembly: GCA_013203845.1. Classification (GTDB taxonomy): domain Bacteria; phylum Planctomycetota; class Planctomycetia; order Planctomycetales; family Planctomycetaceae; genus JABMPE01. The sequence continues at coordinate 7,578 of JABMPE010000126.1, forward strand.
TGTACTCAACGGTTTCTCAATCAGCAGGCCGATGCCTCGTTTGGCAAGTTGTGTCGCCATCAGAATGTGAAGGTGAGCCGGAGTGCAGATAACAGCTCCGTCAAAGTCTTCAGTCAACGCGGCATCAAACGCGGAGAACACGTGTTGAAGCGAGTAATTGTCGGCCAAACGCTGCCGCACTTCGCTGCGGGTTTCGCAGAGCGAGACTTCAGCTTCTCCGGTTCTTAAAAAGCAGCGTACGTGTCGCTCGCCGATCGATCCTCCGCCGACTACAAGTATCCGTTTCACTCTGAGCCTCCAGCATTTGAGACACCACTGCGTAAGATTTTGTGACGCTGATTCTGAGAGACTCGGTCGCGAGAAAACAGGGTACAGCACCAGCATTTGGAAATATTCACCATGAGCGAAATCAGAATCGGCATCATTGGATCGGGATTCATGGGCCGCACTCATGTCGATGCCGCTCACAAACTGGAGTCGACAATTCCAGTGGCCATAACGAGTGGGAGTCGAGCCGCTCAAGTCGCCAAAGACTACGGTCTTGAGGTTGAATCCAGCGTTCAGTCGCTGGTGAATCGTGACGACATCGATGCCGTTGTCATTGCGACGCCTCACTGGCTGCATCATGAAGAGGCGATGGCAGCGGTTCAGGCCGGCAAGCATGTGCTTGTTGAAAAGCCGCTGGCCACGTCGCTCGAACATTGCGACAGGATGATCGCGGCGTGCAATGATCGAGGGCTTACTCTTTCCGTCGGTTATCACCAGCGGTTTCGCGAATCGAACTACACAACACGTGATCTGATCCAGTCCGGTGCGATCGGGCAGGTTCGTTGCATTCAGATGTCGGCCCTGTTTGATATCACGGCGTTGCGAAGTGATCCCGGTTTCGGCGGAAACTGGGGCTGGTGGACAAATCCGCTGGCGATGGCGCACCTGATGAACAGCGCCCCGCACAACATTGATCTGTGTCGCTGGTGGCTGGGCAGCAACCTCGTCAATGTCTCTGCTCAGTGCGGAACGTATCGCGAAGAAAACCCCAACGAAAATACAACGATGGCGTTGCTGAAATTTGACTGCGGTGCGATGTCGACTTACTGGTCGTCGAGCGTGTTGCCAACTCCGGGATTTCCCGCCGAAGAGTTTCGATTCCGCATCATGGGCGACAGCGGGATCATCGACCTGAATCCGTACGGTCAGTTGAATATCAGTCGTGACGGAGTCATGGAAACCGTCTTCGAACAGCCGCCCGTCGGGCATGAAGAAGCGAATTCGGCGTTCGCAATGCCTCGGATGCAGGCCTACTGCGACCAGATGCAGGCGTTTGTAAATTCCGTCAATGGTTCGCCGGGCGGAGAAGGCACGCCAGAAGACGGGCGAGCCGGAGTTGAAGCCGTACTCGCAATGCTTCAATCTTCCGACAACCAACAGACAACTATCCTGAAGGAACGTGCGTGATGTCCGAGACAAAGATTTCTGCTGATGAATTGCGGCTATTCAGTCAACGAGTTTTCGAAGCGGCGGGAGTCAACGTAGCCGATGCCGAACGCGCGACAGACGTGCTGATCTGGGCGAGTCTGCGAGGAGTCGACACGCATGGAATTCGCAACCTGAAACGCTACTACATCGATACGGCTGGTGGAGTCGGGCGACGCGATGGAATTATCCGCTTTGACGCCGAGTTGACGACGGAACACGACTCGCCGACGACGGCTGCTCTGAACGCCAACGGCGGTCTTGGTTTGTCTGTCTCGGTGCGGGCGATGAATCTGGCGATCGAAAAGGCCCAGGAGACCGGCGTCGGAATTGTGACCGTGCGGAACTCGACACACTTCGGACCGGCAGGTTACTTCGCGCACATGGCCGTTCCGCATGACATGCTCGGATTCGCTTCGACCGGTTATCTGTTTGCCAATGGCCAGCCGAAGTCGGTGGTCCCGTTTGGTGGTCTGCTGCCGATGCTGTCAACCAATCCCCTGGCAATGGCCTGTCCGGGTGCCGCTGGCCCCGCGTTTGTGCTGGACATGTCGACGTCCGTTGTGCCCGTGAATCGGGTTGAGATGCTGGAAGAACTAGGGCGTGCGATACCGGCCGGCTGGTCACTTGATGAGAATCACCAGACGACGGACAACCCGGACGACGTTCGCAAGATGGAGCCACTGGGAGGCGCAACGACTTACGGAGGGCACAAGGGGTATGGTCTCGCAGTGGCGGGATGGATTCTGACCGGTCTGCTCTCCGGTGCCTGGAGAACCAATCCGGACTCCAATCGGGTTCTTGGCGACAACACTGATACGAAATATGGTTTCGCTCAGGAAGGCATTGGTCATAGCTTCGCGGCGGTGCGGCTCGATCAGTTCGGTGATCCGACGATGATTAAGCAGGGACTCGATGCGATGACCCGGACCTTCAACGATTCCCCGGCGGCGCCCGGTTTTGATCGAGTCATCATTCCTGGTCAGTTGGAAGCGGAAACGGAAGTCGAACGGCGAACCAACGGAATCCCGCTTTCACCGTCCACCGAGACGGACCTGCGGAGTCTCTCCGAAGAGTTCGGTATTCCACTGAGTATCTGATCGATCCCGTACTGAAACGTTGGTTCGCGCGCCATCAACAGCCAGCCTGTTACGAATCATACTCAGGCTTTGTGCGTGTGCAGGATCGTCAAATCGAGACATCGTGGTTCTGAAAGGTGATCCTACTCGACCGGAGCCTCAACTTTTTCCTCCGCGAGGGGCGGAGAGATCAGCAGGTCGGTGATTACCGAATTATTGAGGCGACCATGATCGCTGGTAACGTCAGTGAGCACGTTCGATGAGAACACGACTCGCTGCGACGGATTGTCCGTCAACTCGACAGCGCGTGGACGTACGCTGGAGAAAATGTAACCGACGATGGCCACTTTGGATGCTCCATCCAGCGTGATTCCCGCGGCAGCGAGATCGTCCACGCGGCGTTTGATCGTGTCTTCACCGACGTAGCTGTTCGAAATGTTGTCCCGGTCACTGTGGTTCGTCCGCTGGCTGGCCGATTCGCAGAGCGTTCGTTTTCAGAATTGTCAGTGTGTTCGCCGAAACCGCACAACCGTGAGCGTCGCGAAAATCAATGTCGGCACCGTTGTGCGCAATCACGTTAGCACTGATCCTGATACGGTAGCACTCACGATCCAGCATAGATCGGCATATTCATTGAAACGTGGCCGACGCCGCCCGAGCACATCAAGCTCGCGGTCGAAGCACTTTGCCATCAGGTCGTTGCACGGTGATACATCTGCAAGGTTTCCCATCAGGTGGTGTCTGCGAAGTTGAAGGTCTGTGGTGAATCGGTCGGCAATTATCGTTGCCAGTTCATCACGAAGGGACTGGATGGGCTGTCTGATGAAACTCAGCCATCCGCGCTTGCCAGGTTGCACTCATTGGACAGGTTGTTCGCGCTGTAAGGCTGCGGTGAAAACAGGCTCACGGTTTCTGTCCACCAGGCATGGGCTATCGCAGGGTTCGGGTTTCTGCCGTACGCGGGTACCTGCGTCGCAGTGCCGGTCGCCGATCCTTCAGTACGGATCGGCGCACATTTTCGTCGCGTGCGTGATCGAAACGGGCAGCGGCAGTGAAATGGGATGAAGCATTCCCGGGCAAATCGACATTAAATGGAAACACGCCATTGCATTCTGACTGACGAGCGATACAAGTCATCCCGTCGAGTCGTTGTAACTTTCAGAAAACGTCGCTCGACACTTTCGGATGACTAAGTAAGACGCAATCTGGCTGATGCCGGTGGGCGTGTTGACGAGTAAGCCGACGTGGTGGAATCCTTCAGGGGTTCCGCCACGTCGGCTTTTTTTTGGACTCGTGGTTGGAGTCGGCCCGAGTTTGCGAGCGAAATGTTCGCGAAATGGATGTAGACCTCTATTGAAA
>JABMPE010000127.1 GCA_013203845.1 Rhodopirellula sp.
CTGCATGGACGTCAACCGCGTGAGCGAATGTACTTCGCGATCTTTGCCAGCGCCCGAACGTGATCGGAATGCTGATTGACGGGCGAAAGCAATAACACGATGAGATGGACAGTCCGGCCGTCGACGCTTTGAAAGTCGACGCCGCGTGTCGACCAGGCGATCGTTCCGACCTCACGTGTAATCGCTGGGTGCCGCGTATGGGGAAGAGCCACACCCTCACCAATCCCGGTCGACGCCAGCCCCTCGCGTCTTAAGAGTGTGTCCGTGATACTCTCTGTGTCTGTCTCGGACAGGACACCGGCATTTGCCAGGCTCTCCACAATCTCGCGAATCGCATCGTTTTTGTGGGTTGCCTTCAGGCTGGGGAGCACGGCATCCGCTTCGAGAAACGGCAGTTCCCCGCGTCCCATCACCCGCAGCAACCGGGAGAGTACCCCGCATTCAGGGCAGGCCTCTGGTCCGTCTTCAAACAGACTGACCGTGCAGAAGTGTTTTCCACATGTTTGGCAGTATTCTTCGGCATCCATGGCTTCCTGACCGGCTGCGTGCATAGCGACATCTAGGTAGTTCATCATTTCCCTTTTCCTGTATGATGCGGACTGAGAGATTCCCGCTTCCAAAGAACTCGCAACCGAAGCAAGAAAGCGTACTTGATTTTTCAGAAGTCTCATTTTTTCTTCTTTCTTTTTCAATTTTCGATCCGAGAACTGGCCGGCTGCGAGTATATCTATGCTGCCGTCCGGTTTCGGTACCGCAATGCGGGGGAAGAAAGTGCGGGCGCGCGGAGCCTGCGTAGAAACCCAATCGCTTGCGGCGTCGAGGCGGAGTGACCATGTGCGAGCACCAAGGACCAGAAGACTGGAGCTACCGGTTGGATCCGGCCCACCGGGAGAAAGTCTGCCGATATTTGCGTCGGAAATATGTCAGTCTGTCCGAAGAGGACATCGAGGATGTCTGGGCTGAAGCCCATAAGGAACTGCTCGAGAAGCCGCCGGCGGATAGAAACGGTCCCGACAAATCGATCGGTGGCCTACTGTTCACAATCGCGGACCGACGTGCGTGCGACCTGGTTCGGCGAGCCGAAACGCGAGGGCGGACGCTAAAAAAATGTCAGGACAAGGCGAGAGTGGATGCAGGACCGGAGGGTGAAGCCAACGCTCAAAAGGTCTGCGATCCACTGGAATTCGCGGAACTGCAAGAGATTGTGATCGAAGCTTTTGACCAACTCGACCCCGACCAATGGTTGGTACTCTCCGTCTATTGCGATGAATATCCTGACTTGAGAGGTCCAACCCGACTGCTCAGAGCACTGACGCTAAAGGCTCCAGAGCTTGCTAGACGGGGATGGACCCCCAAAACGGTAAGTCGACTGCTGGACCGGGCCAGAGAGATCGTGCGAAAAGAACTCCGCAAGAAGGGTTACGACCGTGACTGCAAATCATGAAACCGCCCGAGAAGACGAACAGGAATGTCTGGCGGATCCCATCGATCGGGTGATCGTTGCGGCCTATCGCTCGCTCATGCCAAACCGGACCACCGATTCAACGCGAGTGCAAGCCTCCGACGCCAGTCAGGACACGCCGCCCGTCTACGACCGCAACAATGCCATGTGCGAAGATCTCGACCCTTTGAGGAATCGCTACATGGAACTCATCTCCGGCCGCGGAGAGATGGAGGCTGCGGGCTTTCGGTTCCGAGATCGACTTGGAGAGGGTGGACAAGGGGTCGTGTATCTTGCCGAATATGCCGGCGCTGACGGGTTCGTCAACCGGGATCTGGCGCTCAAACTCTTTTCGCCGTGCAACTATCCGACTCTCGCCAGCTATGAAACAGATATGCAGCGAATCGCGCAAGTCGCCTCGATCATCGCTGGGAATAATCAAGGCAACTTGCTCGATATTCAGCGATTTGAGATCTGTGACGGTATCCGCATGATGATCATGACAAGGATCAAGGGACACGATCTGCGGAGCCTGATGAATCCCGAGATGCTTCATCGCGTGAAGCATCTGGATCCGGCGTTGTTCGCCGACTTGACGAGAATCGTAGCCACTCCAGGACGACAGAACACGAAATTCAAGCCTGGCGCGGCGGTTGCCATCATTCGATCCTGTTTGGAGGCTCTCGACAGACTGCACTCCCGTGGTGTGGTCCACGGTGACGTGAAGCCCTCCAACATCATGATGACTCCGGAGGGCGATGTGAAACTCATCGACAGCGGATCTGCCTTCCTCTGGCAGAAGTCGCAGGAACCCTATTTCTGCACGCCCCGTTATGCGGCCTTGGAAGTGCTCGAACAGGGCGCATGCACTCCGCGAAGCGATTTGGCCAGCCTCGGATACGTCCTGGTCGAATTGCTGACAGGACGCCCGCTCTTTCCCGACAAGCAACCGCCGACTCCTCGCGAGACTTCCATGCCCCAGGAAGCATCAACGGGAATCAAACCCGAAATGGATCACAAACTTGCCGGGGAAAAGCGGCAATTGCCAGGTAGCCTCGAACAACTCCTGGGCCGCGATAGTCTTACCCTTCGCAACTTGTGCGAGAACTTGATCGATCCCCAACCGGAATGCCGATTCGAGAGCGCTCGTAATGCCGAACTGTATGCC
>JABMPE010000001.1 GCA_013203845.1 Rhodopirellula sp.
CCCGAGTCATGCTTCGGACTTCGCTGATCGACGTTGTGCCGTCGATCACAAAGCGCAACGCATTGGCGATCAGGCTGGCTGTCCCCGACGAACGAATCGCCTGTCGGACCTTGTCTTCAGTAAGTTTCTGATTGATTGCATCCACGATCGCACTGTTTGACGAAACGGTCTCAAAAACCCCGATCCGACCGAAGTAGCCAGTTGAGCGGCATCGATCACAACCACGGGCGGCAAACACTTCGTCGACGGGCTCGATTTCGTGTTCGATCAGGTATCGCCGATCAGTGTCGTTGAGGGCGACCCGTTCCCGGCATTCCGTACACAGGCGTCGGACGAGTCGCTGACTGATGATGCCAGCCAGATTCCCCGCCATGGAGCGAGGATCGACACCCAGGTCGTACAACGCGGTCACCGTGCTGGCTACATCTCGAGTGTGCAATGTACTGAAGACGTATTTGCCGGAACTGGCTGCACGCATTGCAGTCAGTGCCGTCTCCGCATCCCGGATTTCGCCGACGAAAACAACGTCGGGATCCATGCGTAACATGGTTCGCAACCCTCTGGCCAGCGTCAAACCATGTGCCTCATCGACGTTCATCTGACGCAGAAACGGGAGATTGAATTCCACCGGGTCCTCGATCGTTACAACATTTCCGCTGTGCCCGTCTGAGCACAATGCATTAAGCATCGAATAGACAGTCGTTGTCTTTCCCGAGCCAGTCGGGCCTGTCACAAGTACGATACCTTCGCCGCGACTCCGAATCTCATCGACCGTTTCACAGTTGCCGGACATGAGCCCCAGCTCAGCCAGCGGACGGACGATCGCCGCTTTGGACTGAATCCGCAGACACAGTGACTCACCACCAGCAACCGGCGCAGTTGTGATACGGACATGACAGTCGAATGTCGTGCCCGGCAGTCGGAGGCTGGCTTCGTGTGGAGCGAAGGGTTCACCGAAGCGAACATCAGCCAGCACTTTGAACTGCTGAATATGGTGCCTCGCGAGATCGCCGTTGAGATTGCAGTAGTGTTCCAGCCCACCATCAATACGCATTCGAACGCTGTAATTATCGTCGTCGGCTCCGGATGGGTCCATATGCAAATCTGTGGCTCGTAACCTGATCGCACGTTGCAACAGATCGAGCGCTGGACTTGTGGCAATCGCTGCTTCGGGACCAAACTCGTTCAGCGCTCCGTGCGTTTCCGTGATTGCAGCTGGATTCAGCCGGCAGAGAACACTGCCATCTTCAGTGACAGTGTCCTCTTCTGGCGGGGTCTGCCAGGTGAGAACGCCGATGGCTTCCAGGTGATGGATGCAGGCATCGGCTCGTTCCGCCACCACACGAAACGATTTCGTGATGGCTGCCCGGATGCGATTGAGCGTCGCCTCCCGGTCGCCGCTGATCGTGCTTCCAAACTCAGCATGCAGCATGTCCGCAATCCGAGTCAGCGACGGTGCCTCGTCGCTGTGCGACAGCGGGACGATCACCACGGGGCAGAACTGACGGCGAAGAAGGTCCGTCGAGACCTGCCGAGTGAACAGCGACGTGAGCGTCGAACGACTGTGAGAACCAACAATGACCAGGTCAATGTTTACCTCTTTGAGATAGCCGCTGATCTCGCTGGCGACTTCGCCTACACGCACTTCCCAGTGAATCTTCAGCTTGATGACCTGTTCTGGCGGAAACGCTCGTTCCAGCTCTTCACGGGCGTGAAGGATCGCGTCCTGAAGACTCGATTGAGCAGTATTTCCCTCAAGAACATGAATGGCGTGCAGCTCTACGTTTTTTAAGCCAGCCAGGGCTGCTGCATATTCAAGAACACGTTCGTCGGATTCATCAAGTTTGCAGGCCACCAGTATTCGCTTCACTTCAGCCATTTCGTTCATTCCTGTGAATGATCGCTACTGTGTTTTGCATCAATGGATTCAGTCTGAACCTCCACTGGATGCCTTCTTGATTTCTTCACAATTCAAGTGTTACCGCGGGACGTAATCGTGCGGGCCATAATAATGGGGACCTGACGGGAGGCCATAGCGGACTTCGATCATGTTGTGCGGCTCGCGGGCTCCAGCGGCGAGGGCCTGATCGATCGCCGTCTGCCACATCATCCACGTATCCACCGTGCCCGTAAGTAACGCGACGCCGTTCTTCACCGTGGCCTTCACCTGTTGATCCGGGCCAACAAACGCCCAGGCCAGCTTGTCGTCGAGATCCGCCTGAATGGCAGCGTCGCTTTTCGGCGTCCACTTCCTGCGAACGGCAAGGTAGTCGTTCACGTGAACAACGCCCTGCTGTCGACTCGCGATCCATTCGGCGTGATACTTTTCGAATTGCGTATCGACAATGCCGTACAGGCTGACGTGTGCATTCTGGCATTCGATGTTGAGATTGTGCCGCTCGACATACGGATCCCGTGTCATCGCCGCACGGGTGAAATTCGCGATCTGTTCGTCAGTCGGTGGTTTGTCCGGCCAGCGAACGTTGAGCAGATTCTTCACACGATGCACGCCGATTGTGTGCTGCGCGTCCCGTTCAGCCGAACGCTTCGCCGTAAGATGTCCGACATCTCCGGTCAGCGTGACGACGCCGTGTTCGACCTGAACTTCCGGCGTGAAGCTGAGCAGACGCGGGTCATGCTGGAACGTTCGCTGAATGGCGTCACGAATTTCTTCGTCCGTCGCCTTGACGTAACGCTGACTGCGGAGCAGCGGGTTGGTGTGAGTCCAGTGAACGTGGATGCCGCGACTATCGACCTCTTTGGCACCAGCCTGGAAGGCCACAAAATCGGCATGCGACTTCTGAAATGGACTGGCGACCTTGCCGTTGAGCACGGCCACGCCGGCCTTCACAGTGACCCCGATTTCACAATCATCCAGCAATGCTGAGTAGCGGAACAACTCCTGGATTTCACTCTTCAGATCATCGTCCGAGAGTGTCTTCTGATGAACGACCGTCAGATCGTTCTCCAGCTCTTCGACACCTTTGACTCCCATCGCGACTTCGCCAGCCAGCGTCTTTTCTCCTGTTGTCGGGACGCTGCCGCTCAGTGTGACCGTGCCGGATTCGGCTTTAACGTCAACCTTGAGATGCCGCGTCGCCGGATCGTGCTGCACGGCGGCCTGCACGTCCGACTGCAAGGCCGCGTCGTCGCGACGTTTTACGTTGATCTCGATTTCATCAATCACCGAGACCGTGCCTCGAATCCGTTCGGCCAGACCAACAGCGATCTGCTTCGTCAGAATGTTATTCACCAGACCAGACAGCGTGACGATGCCATCATCGACATCAACGTCGATGCGGTGACCATCGATCGCTTCGGAACGCAGCATTTCGTCCTGCACGGCCAGCAGAATCAGTCGGTCTGAGACTTCTTTGAGTTCCTGTTCTGTGATCACAGGTTGTTTCACTGCGGCGGCCTTCGTGTCGCTGGATGCAGTCGACGCAGCCGGCTTCCCTGGCGACGTCGCCGCATCTTGAGTACATGCCACCTGCGGCATCGCCATCGCGACAGTCAGTGATGCGAGCAACGTCCAGCCGACCTTTTGAATCCATACGGACAGGTCACCGTCGTGCCGAAAATTGCTAAGTGAGTCGTTCATTACCTGTGTCCTTTGAACTGAGGTTCATCCTATGAGCAAGCGGCTCCAGGATAGCGACCGGGAGCCGTTGCACATTCACTTGCATCACTTTTTCCTGAACCAGCCGGTGACTTTGTCCCACCAACCGGAAATCGTGGCGGCATGTTTCTTCTGACTCTCGTCCGTCGGCTGTCCTGTCGCGAGTTCCTTCGTCAACTTGTCGATCTCTTCGTGCAGTGCTTTGACGTCCTGCACGCGACTCTCGCCTGCGGTCTCCTTTGGTGTGGTCCCGCACTCCGTTGAGGGAATAAAACCACCGTGCGGCAGGGATGCGGGCAGGATGACTTCCGCACGAGGCTGAAAGCGGCACGCCAAAGAATTGGCGTGCCGCAGGAGGGAGCGACACTTATTTCTCGTTACGAAGAATCACGAAGCGTGAACCTCGTTCGTCCTGCAGAAGCAACAGTAGTGATTCGCTGTCTTTGTTCTGTTCCAGCACCGCCTGAAGTTCCTTCAGGTCGTTGACCGATTTGCGATTGACCTGCCGAACCAGCATGCCCGGCTGCAGTCCTGCCCGAGCGGCTACTGATCCCTCTTCGACTTCGCTGATCACAACACCGGATTCGGCGTCCAGTTTGAGCTGTTTCGCGAGATCAGGCGTCAGTGTCTGAGCCGAGAAGCCCCAGTCGCCGATAGCTCCGGCATCGCCTGATGCCGTGTCACTCGCCGCCAGTTGCTCGTCGTTGGGCAGTTCCTTCAGCGTGGCAGTCAGTGTGAGCGTCTTTCCGTCACGCAGGACGGTCAGTTCGACCTTCGTACCGGGAGACATCAGAGCGATCGCATTACGGAAACGACCGATGTCGTCATGCGAGTGACCGTTGATCGCAGTGACGATATCGCCCTGCTTCAACCCGGCGAGTTCTCCCGGTGAGCCCTTCTGGACATCGCCGATCAGGGCACCGTGTGTGTCTTTCACACCAAACGATTCGGCCAGTTCGCGAGTCAGTGGCTGAATGACAACACCCAGGTAGGCTCGCTTCACCGACCCGTGATCCAGAATCTGCTCATAAACCTGCCTCACCATGTTGATCGGAATGGCAAATCCGACTCCCATATAGCCGCCACTCTTACTGAAGATGGCCGTGTTCATGCCGACGACCTGGCCATTGAGATTCAGCAACGGGCCGCCCGAGTTTCCGGGATTGATCGCCGCGTCGGTCTGAATGAAATTCTCGTAGTCCGCAATGCCGACACTGCTGCGGCCAATCGCACTGACGATGCCTGCCGTCAGGGTATGAGTCAGTCCGAAGGGCGCCCCCGATGCCAGCACCCACTCACCCACCTGCAGGTGTTCGGAATCGCCGAACTGCAGCGTCGGCAGGTCAGTTGCATTGAAGTGCAGCACCGCCACGTCGGTGTGTGAGTCACTGCCGACAATTTTCGCTTCGAACTCGCGTTCGTCACGCAGTCGCACGATGACTTTGTCAGCTCCCTCGATCACATGGTGATTCGTGATCACGTTGCCGTCGGAAGTGACGATGTATCCGGACCCCTGTCCCGTCACGACTCGGCCTTGAGACTTCGGAGCCTTGTGAGGGGTGCCACGAGGTGTCTGAAACTGCTTGAACTCATCGCCGAAGAATCGACGGAAGAATTCGTCGTTGAACGGGCTCGAATCACCGCCGGACTGCAACTGCGACATGCCGCCGTTATCGACTTTCTTTTCAACACGGATCGAGACAACGGCTGGCGACGTGACCTTCTCGATCGCAGTGAAGGCCTGGCTGGTCTGCTTGAGACTCTGCACGACATTGTCGGGCACAGTGTTCGGAGCGGTGTTTCGACTTGCAGCGCCGGCAGCAAACGCGATGCCCCCGACAAGAATCGCAACAGTCACGACGCGAGTCGTTATCCACGATGTGGATCGACGTTTCTGCTGAGTGTTATGAGACATGAGTCTTCCTCCTGATGAGTGAATGTGTGTCGTTGAAATTCTGTTGGTGATTAAGGCGTGCATATCTGAACGGCGTCAAATCCCGAGCACGGTCACCGCTCCGTCATTGGCCCGGCGCGAGGTACGACGCCATGAACGAGCCCCATCAGTACTTCCATGTCAAAGGGCTTATCGAGGCAGGCGACAGCTCCCAGACGCTGCGCTTCCACATGTGTTTCCGAATCCCCGAAAGCGGTGATCAGAATCATCCGCGGGGACTTGTTTCCCTGAGCGAGCCCTTGCAGAACGGCGAGACCGGATATACCCGGCATGTGTACGTCGGAGACCACCAGGTCAATGACGACGTCACCTGATTCGGAAGGCTTCCGCAGTTCTGCCAGTAGTTCAATGCCGTTGCTACACTCGACCACTTCATAGCCGTCCTGCCTCAGGGTCAGTGCGACGAGTGAACGCATCTCGTCGTCGTCCTCAGCGACCACGATGCGATATGATGTCAATTGAGGTCGATTCTTCCCCCCACACTCCATTTCTGAGGTACTTGCGTGAGTCTTTGCGGGCATGACAGTCACTCCCGAAATCAAAAGCGAGATCTGGCAAGACCAGCAGACATTTTGAATGACTGCAGTAGCCAGCTGATGTGATGGTCAATGCAAACGACATACCAACGGCCTGTGAGTTCGGTGGAAGCTTTCAGACCGGCGAGATCTGCAGGAACGACCGCAATCGCAAGACGCTGGGCGGAATTCACGCGGTCAGCCACAGGGCACAATGCCCCGCACGGGGAATTCTGCCCCACGGGGAAACGGGCAATGCGGCGAAGCCTCCGCTACTCGCCAGTCTCACCCTCGTACTGCTTGAGCTTGCGGTACAGCGTTTTGCGATCGAGTCCCAGGATGCGAGCAGCCTGCGTGCGGCTGTTGCCGGTCGCTTTCAGGACGTGCTCGATATAGCGCCGCTCGACTTCTTCCAGCGTCTGCAGTTGAGCCGGGTCGTCACTCCCCAGATCCAGTTGAGTGCGTCGGTAGACGCGGATCTTTTCCGGCAGATCGTCCACGGAGATCTGATCGACCCGCGTCAATGCGACTGATCGTTCCATCGCGTTACGCAGTTCGCGGACGTTGCCTGGCCATGCGTAATCCATCAACCGCCGTGCCGCAGCTTCCGACAATCCGGTAATCTCGCGTCCGGAGCGCCGAGCAAACTGCTCGATAAAATGTTGAGCAATCAGTAGCACGTCGGCGCCGCGTGAACGCAGCGGCGGCAGATCGATCTGAATGACGTTGATGCGAAAAAACAGGTCCTCGCGAAATCGTCCGTCTTCAACCGCTGATTCCAGATCGCGATTCGTGGCCGCGACCAGTCGCACGTCAAAGGGATGTTCTTTGTCGTCCCCCACCGGTCGCGCGGTTCGCTCTTCCAGTGCCCGCAGCAGTTTGGGCTGCAGGGCCAGCGGAATTTCGCCGACCTCATCCAGGAACAACGTCCCCCCGTCCGCCTGCTGAAACAGACCCGGCCGGTCGGATCTCGCGTCGGTGAATGCACCGCGTTTGTGTCCGAACAGTTCGCTTTCGAGTAGAGCTTCGGGCAGAGCCGCGCAGTTGATCGCCACGAACGGCTGTGACTGACGTCGACTGCGGGCATGCAACGCCCGCGCAACCAGCTCCTTGCCGGTACCACTTTCGCCCACGATCAACACCGACGTTTCCGTGTCGGCCACGCGTGAAAGTTCATCAAACAGCGACTGCATACGCGGACTCTCGCCGAGCAGTTCCCCGAAGCTTCCGGCCTGAGCGACCGCATCACTGAGCACGCGGACTTTTTCCTGCAGCTCACGATGCTCGATCGCACGATTGAGGACAAGCGCCAGCACATCCAGCTCGACGGGCTTGCTGACGAAATCGTAAGCACCGGCGCGAATCGCAGCGATGGCGGTCTCCATGCTGCCGAAGGCGGTCATCACGACGACGGGCACGTCCGGACGATTGCCGACGATCTGCCGACAGACTTCAAGACCATCAATCCGCGGCATCTTCAGGTCAGTGAGAACAACGTCGAACTCCCGTCCCGACAGATCGTCGAGTGCGTCTTCAGGACGAGTGTGTGTCGTGACTTCAAAGTCGCGTGCCTGCAGATCAGCTTCCAGCAGATCGCACATGCTGCGGTCGTCGTCGATGATGAGAATGCGTCGGTTCACGATACCCTCATCCCTGCACTTCGGGTTTGTTTCGCGGAAGGTAAACTCGGATTCGAGCGCCGGCATTGTAGTCATGATCCACCACAATCCAGCCGTCATGCTCCTTGACGATGCCATACGCAATCGAAAGCCCAAGGCCCGTTCCGTTTCCAGTATCTTTCGTCGTGAAGAACGGTTCGAACAGTCGGTCCCGAAGTTCTTCCGGGATTCCTTCGCCCGTGTCTGCGACGGTCACGCAGAGCCAGTCGTCCGAAACTGCCTCAACATCGCTCGGAGCATTCACGGTCTCGGGCATTGCCGACACGGTGACCTGTCCGCCTGCGGGAGTCGCCTGCAGCGCATTAACGACAAGATTGGTGAGCACCTGCTGAATCTGCCCGGAATCAACAGACGCCGAAAGCGGTGAGTTGTCGCCGGGATTCACTGTCAGCTCAATGTGTTGCTTTGACGCCAGCGGCTGCAGCACCTCGACTGTGCACGCGATCAATTCCCGAATGTCGATATTCGCCCTCTCAGCCGGACTGCGACGCGAGAAGTCCAGCAACTGGCGAATGATCTTAGTCATACGTTCTGCCTGCGAACGGATGATGGCTGCACTGGCTTTGACATCGTCGTCGGTTAAACGCCCGCCTTCGATCAGCGATGCACGTCCCGAAACAACATTCAGCGGCGTCCCCAGTTCGTGAGCCACTCCGGAAGCGAGCTGACCGACGGTGCGAAGTCGATCGGCATGACGCAGTTGCTCCAGCGTGGCGATGCGGGCTTCCGTTTCGTTCCGGACTCGCTGCTGTGAGGCAGCAAGATTCTCGCACATCTGATTCAACGTGACTGCCAGTTCCGTCAGTTCGTCCCGGCCTCGTACTTCCACCGGCCCATCAAGATCACCCTGACCGGCGCGATTAGCTTTCGCCGTCAATCGCTGTAGTGGCCGCCCGACGAGCCCAATCCCCAACGCGGCCGTCAACGCCGCTCCGGCAATCAGCACGACTCCCGCCAGAACAAACTGACGCTGCAGTGATGCTGCCATGAATTCGTCGATCGGACGCAGCCGTTCAGCCAACTCGATCGCGCCCGATCGTGGATCGGCGACGTCCACTTTGATGTATGTGACCAGCATTCGATTGCCACGTTCATCCGTCGCTTCAAAATGGGCACGCTCGCCGCGCAGAACCGGCTGCAACTGCTCACGATTGACAAGCGGCACATGCTTGTCGGCAAGATTCACGTCGGTCGCTACGTCCAGCCAGACCCACCGAATTCTGAATGTCTGATCCTGCAAGCTGGCCGCTTCGATCAACGTCAACGCCCGACGCGAACCGCTGGTCCGCCATGTGTCCGTGATCAGTTGACGCAATGCATTACCGATCCGGTACGCCTTCCCTTCCAGTTCCGACCTCAGAAAGACGCTCTCACGCTGCAGCGTCAGATAGCCATCCAGCGCCAGCGCCGAGACGATCACCAGAATCAGCAGCGAGATCAGTTTCAGCGTGAGTTTCATCGTTCGAAAAATATCTTCAAAAGGAAGTCAAACGGAAGTGCTGTCAGACCAGCGGCGGCCACGCGACCGGATCAAGATGGAAGAAGTCCACCAGCAGGTTGTACGCGTCTGCAGCGTGTCTCTCCAGGGTGCGAGGTTGCTCAAAAAAACTCTCTGTAAGGACGGCGAAGAACTCCGCTTCATTCTTTGCAGCGTAACAGTCCAGCAGCGCGTGATGCCCACGGTCGCAGTCATGTTGGAGTTGCTCAAAAACAGGCTGCAGTACGTCACCCCAGCGCTGACGCTGAGCCGGACCATCAAGCAGTGGAGTGCCATCGACCTGCCGACCGTTCATCATGTCGAGCTGATGAGCGAACTCGTGCAGTACCAGGTTGTGGCCCGGATGTTCGTGCCGTCCTCCTGCCAGCGCGTCCGCCCAGGACAACACCACCGGTCCACGATACCACGCCTCGCCCAGTCGTGCCTGACCGCCATCAATGCAGACACCTTCACGTGTGATTGCTGTTTCCGGAGCGATATAGGCCGTCGGATAAATCAGGACGGACAGAACGTTGTCGAAGTAAACGTCGTCCATCCCCAGCGTGAGCAGACAGGCCTGAGCGGCGACCGTTACGCGAATCTCATCCGTCACCGTCAGCCCCAGACAGCCTTCCCAGTTCTTCTCAACCGCAAAGACCTGCACGCTGCGTCGCAACTTTGCACGCTGGTCGGAACTCAATTGCCGATCGTGAAAGACGTTCGCGCGAATGATCTCGTCCCAGGCGGCAGGAAACGGATCAGCAAGAATCCGGCGACGACGTCGATGCTTCAACCAGTCAAAAATCATTCACTTACAATTCCGTCCTGAGTCACACGAACGACGCCCATCGACTGTTATTCATCCGCAAGACGAGAATGTATCACAGTAACGAGGGGCACTTCGCGTGACATTACAACATGTTCGGCAGCGCTGCCTGTCAACAGCCAGAACACATGGTTCCGTTCATCTGTCCGCCGTCGGCAGACACGACAGACACTCGCCCACGAAATTCTCGTCCCAACGCGCACGTCATGGGTCCCACCGCAGATTGACAACAGGCAGCACGGTTAATCCAGCAGCAATGACAGTCACGGTCAGTAGGCGTTTCATGACGTTGTTACTTCTGTCGCACGCACTCGCGAACGAACTCGTTTTCGATCAGTGCCGTCGGGCAACACTCAGGCAATTGTTCGTGGTCAGTCGTCTCGATGTTCAACTGCGGGCTCCTCTACGTCAGGGGCGACCAGCGGACCTTGCCGTCGACAGAAGAAGACTTCTGTCAGGATGATCGCTGTGAAGAAGCCGCCCAGCCAGAGGAAGGTCTCGTGCTCTTCGTTCCACAGATGAACCAGCAACAGTGAAATCGTTGTCAGCATCAACCCGATACCCAGTAGCACAAGTCCTGCGTTGCTGTGGGTGACCTTTCGTAGCCGCAGGTTGGCGACGGAGACGGCGATCGAAATCAGCAGAAATGTCAGGCTGGAGAACGTCGCGATCGTCTCCAGTCCGCCGACCACCGTAAAAACTCCAGCCAGGACCGTCAGCGTGACGATGGCCACCCACGGCACGTTGACTCGACTGCGGAATGAGAATGCTTCAGGCATGCGTTCTTCGGTCGCCATCTCGGCCATCATGCGGGACGCTCCGAAGGCCGTTGCATTGATCGCCGATGACGTCGCCAGCAAAGCGGCCAGATCAACCAGAATCTCGCCCGCGTTGCCAAGTGCTGGTTTGGCGGCCATCGCCAGTGCGTATTCTTCAGCAGCTGACAGTTCGTCCGGCGTCAGGTTACCGACCGCGACGATCGAAACTCCGACATAGATCACCGACGTGATGATGATCGAACCGTAGATTCCGCGAGGCACGTTACGTTCGGGGTTTTCGGTTTCGAGCACCGCGTTTGTGATCAATTGAAAGCCCTCGAACGCGACAAAGATCATCGCTCCGGCAATGAAGACTGACGACCCGCCTTTGTCGAACACGGGAACCAGATGGTCCTGTTTAATTGAGAAAATGCCCGCCGCTGCAAACAGCCCCAGCAGGATGACCTTCGTCGCGACGATCAGGTCTTCAGTCCGGCCCGTCGATGCAACGCCTCGGAGATTGACTGCCATGAAGAACAGCAGCACGCCAGCCGACAACGCCATACGCACGGTCGGATCGGCCGCACTGCCCAGCAGATGTGCCCCATAGGCTCCAAACGTAAACGCGTACAGCGCAAGCGTTCCGATGTAGCCGACCACAACCGTCCAGCCAGCGATTCCGGCGACGTTGGGATGCGAGGGAAAGGCTTTGTCGAGATACGTGAAACTCGCCCCATCACTGTGAAACCCAAGCGCCAGTTTCACGTAGGAATAACCCGCCGCAAGGGCCACGAAACTTCCGACAAGAAATGCCAGAGGAGCCGCATGTCCGCTGATCCCGACGGCCATCCCCAGCACAGAGAAGATGCCGCCACCGATCATTCCTCCAATGCCCATCGCCAGCAGTTCCGGCAGGCGAAGTTTTTCCTCACCTGCATGAACATCAGATTCCGGCATCTCGATTACTCTCAGTTATTCTGGTCAATCAGCTTAGCAAGGAACGTGCATTGTTGCTGGTATCGTGCCCCGCCGCTCGTCCTTGCTGAGAATACCACACCCTGCACACCGGAACGTCGTTTGTCGCATTTCCCGTTCCGAAACGGACCCTCATTGAAAAAGTCGGGCTGGTTCCATGAAACATCAGTATTCACGCACGTTCAGCCGAACAACTTTCCTGGGTTCATCAGATTGTCCGGATCGAGAGCGGACTTGATCGCTCGCATCGTATCGACGGCTGAACCGTGCTCTTTGCGCAGAGCGTCGATTTTGCCGATGCCGATCCCATGCTCGCCAGTGCAGGTGCCTTCGAGAGCCAGCGCATGGTCGACTATTTTCGCACCGAGCGATTTGACCTCGGCAAGTTCCGCATCGTTACCCGGCATGATCGGAAAGACGACGTGAACGTTGCCGTCGCCGACATGACCGAACAGCGGCGCCGGCACCGAGCAACCCGCCAGGTCGGCCTTTGTTCGACGAATGCACTCGGCGAGTTGACTGACCGGTACGCAGACGTCCGTGACGTAACCAATCGATCCTTCACGCAGGCCGATTGTCGCGTAATAACCGTTGTGCCGAGCTTCCCAAAGCCGATCACGCTCGCCCTGCCCGCTCGCCCAGTGAAAGTTCCGCACGCCGTGTGCGTCGAGAATGGCCCGCGTTCGTTCCGCATGTTCAACGACAGCCGCCTGGCTGCCGTGAAACTCGAAGAACAGTGTCGGCGCGACTTCGTAATTCAAATCTGAATATCGATTCACGGCGTCCATCTGAATTTCATCGAGCAGCTCGATTCTTGCCACGGGAATTCCCTTCGACATGACATCGATCACTGACGCCACGGCCGCATCGATCGAATCAAAACTGCAAACTGCGGCGGAAATCGCTTCCGGCAGCGGCGCCAGCTTCAACGTCACTTCGGTAATCAGCGCCAGCGTTCCTTCCGAGCCGACAAACAGATGCGTGAGGTCGTAACCCGCTGACGACTTTCTCGCTCGCCCGCCCGTTTTGATGACTTCGCCGCTGGCCAGCACGACTTCCAAACCGAGCACGTTCTCCCGCATTGTTCCATAACTGACCGCCGCCGTTCCCGACGCCCGAGTGGCCGCCATGCCACCCAGCGACGCGTCCGCTCCAGGATCGACCGGAAAACGCAGACCCGTCCCCTGCTCTGCCAGGTACGCGTTGAGCTGCAGCCGCGTCACGCCGGCTTCAACCGTGACGTCCATATCGGGAACACTCAGCCGCTTGATCTGATTCATTTTCTGAAGATCGATACAGACGCCGCCGCGAGTCGCCACCACACCGCCTTCGACCGCCGTTCCGGTACCAAACGGAATGATCGGCACGCCGTGTTGCGAGCAGATTCGCACGGCCTGCTGAACATCGTTAGTCGACGTCGCCTCGACGACGACATCCGGAGCCTGCGGTGCGTGATGAGCTGAATCCTTGCCGTGCTCCAGCAGCACAGCGGCATCCGTTGTCACACGATCGCCCAGCGCGCCTCGCAGGTCGCTGAGGCATTCGTTGATCGCAGGTGTGTCGGCCATAAAAGCAGAGTCCATTTTCGAACAGGACAATCACGTCTACGGAGATTTCAACGTGACTGTGGTCAGATTGCTCTACCGAATTATTTACTCTGCCGAATTATGCGTACCAGCAAAACAGGAGGCGAGTCAGCAGATCAGAGTCAGGTTTCCGGTCAGCTTCCAGTGCACCTTCTCATTTATCGGAAGTCGGACTGCTGCACGGAAAGCTGATTTGACAGTCATGGCCAGACCTGCCCTAATTGGCGGTCTCACCCTGATGTGCGGTTTCATCGGTGTAACTCCCGAAACCGCTCTCACCCGCAAGAACGCAAGAAACGCCCGGCCTGCCTCAATGTTTCTCCCAATGCACACACAAATCATGACGAAGCTTCGTCGGCAATCATCCGTCGTCAGCTGTCTTGTTCTGATGTGTCTGATCGGGCAGAGCCTGTTCCCCGGCGTGGCTGATTCCCTGCTGACATTTTCTGCATCGGTCAGCGATTCCGCTGCTGCCGGCTGTTGCATCGTCAAGCTTTCCGGCGCGGCCGGCTGCTGCTGCGGATCGAAATCCGGAGAGAGTTGCGGATGTGCCTGCGGAACCCGGAAGTCGCCTCCCGCGACGGCCAGCCATCGAACTCAGCGAAACACTGATCAGCCTCGAACAATTCAGTCAGAAATCTGCGGCTGCGGTGGCAAACATCGTCCCGGCATGATCACAAGTATCAAGCCAGCCGTGCTGGCTTCCGTAGAACTGCAGCTAGCCCGCGAAGCCGCGCCGCGCATCCTCGAAACGTTGTGCGACTGGATGGCCGCGAGCCTCGCGCCGCCAACGCCTCCACCTAAGTTGCTTGCTTAAGCGAAGCCTTGATTGATCACCCGGCTGCGACCGCTGTCGCTCGGCCAGGGTACTCCGTCGCGTCACACGTTTGTCGTCCGCGCGGAGTTCGCTTACCAGCTTCTTACTCAGGAATTCAGATATGCTTTCTTCGCTTAGCGTTCGAGTCCGCGCGCGCCGTGGATTCACGCTGATTGAACTGCTTGTCGTGATCGCGATTATTGCGATCCTCGTCGCCCTGCTATTGCCGGCTGTGCAGCAGGCTCGCGAAGCCGCCCGCCGGTCACAATGCAAAAATGCTTTGAAGCAGATCGGCATCGCTCTGCACAGCTACCACGATGTCCACAGCACATTGCCACCGGGTTATGTTTCGCGTGGAGTCTCTGCGACCGATCCAGCGTCGGCAGAAACCGCTCTGGGATTTTCCTGGGCAACGATGATTCTTCCGTTCGCCGACTACGCGTCTCTGTACGAACACTTCGATTTTTCGGACAGCGCTGAAGACGCCCATAATCTGGAGCACGGACAGGCGACACTGCCGTTTTTCCGCTGTCCTTCTGATCCGTCCATGGAACGATTCACGATGAAAGACAGCGGAGGCACAATCATCAATGACACACTTGGGAATCCACTGGAACTCGCCACGTCAAACTATGTCGGCATCATCGGCTACGGCAGCCTTTCGATGACACCAGGAAACCCCGCCGGCAAGGGAATCCTCTATAGAAACAGTAAGGTCCAGTTTCGGGACGTCACGGACGGGACATCGAACACAATCATGGCTGGCGAACGAGCCAGTCAGCACCAGTTCGACACAAACAATCCGTTCATGAAAGTTGCCGCCAATTCCACCTGGTACGCCGCCATTCCAGGTATTGCTCCCCGCAGCGCCGGCATGATGATGATGCCGATGATGACCGAGGCTTCATCGTCACTGATTCTGGGCCACGTTGGGCAACCGGCTATGATGGGCATGATGCCGATGCACCACGTCCACAACAACACGAACCACATCGTGCACTTCTCCAGCCGGCACGTGGGCGGTTCGCACTTTCTGCTGGCCGATGGTCACGTCGTCTTTCTGAGTCAGAACATCGCCTACGATACATTCCGCTTCCTGGGAACACGTGACGACGGAGAGCAACTCGGCGATTTCTGACATTCTGCAGCAGTCTCAGACTGCAGACTGAAGAGGTCTGAGCCAGATCCGATGCGTCTCGCTTCCGGTCGCTGTTCAAAAGCCGTCGGCAAGTTTCTCCGAAACTCGCACATCAACAGGTTTGACTTGCTTTTCAAAGAAAGCAAAGGATGCGGAGACGCACTCGTCTGAGTTTCGAAGAAACTCAGCTATGGCTACAGACCACATAATTGGTGACCGATTCCGGACTCGCAGTCTGACGGCGTGTAGCTCGCCAAAGCCTCAATGAATAACGCTTGAGACCTATCAGCCTGCCGGCTCTTGACAATCAAGGGGGCTCAGACGTAGGTTCGTTCGAAATCATGGTCACCACCGTTCCTGTTTAACTCGACTCAGGGAATTCGCACCTTGCTTCAGACTGGCCCGTTCAACGCTGCTCGACTGCGATTTATCGCGGCGGGGTTCTGCGCGTTGATCCTGCAACTGGCCATCGTGCAAACCGCCGACGCCAGCTGTGGTGACTGGCTGGCGGGTCATTCGACCAATGAAATGACGGGACCGGCGAGTGTGTCGCTGCCGAATCTGTCAGACAGGACAAAGCACGCTGATCGGGAAACTCCCGTGCGGTCGGGCTCCTGTCATGGACCTTTCTGCCAGAATACGCCCGCTCCTGTGACTCCGCCCATTCCGGTTCAGACAACGCAGACGCCTCAGCAATGGCTGAAGCTGACCGCTGGCACCTGTCATGTCGCCCCTGGCGTTCGCTCGCGGACATTACCGCAGAGTGAACCGCTTCCCGAGTCCGCTTCTCGACGACGTCTGGAACGTCCGCCCTGCTGCTGATGCCGGTGGTGTCACGCTTCGATCGCAGCCTGTGACGGTCGGTGTCTGCCTGACGTGATTCTGAGTTCTCTCCTGCGCGAAATTGGTTCTGCCACTCGCAAAACATGGGACTCAGCTTTTCAGCGTTGCTGCAGTTCCGAAACAACTCAGGCCGCTGTGTGACTCGCACGATGGCGTCACTCGCATGATGGCTGCAGTGTCTGCGTCCTGTTGACGTGATCGCTGCCTCCAGCGTCGGCAGCATGTCCGGTCAATTCGTTTGACGACTTGACTGGCCTGCGCAGCTGCTGACGACAACGTCTGCGAGTAACCAATCGAGCACCACCAGATGCTGTGTCGCAGAACTGTCTCCAGGCTGCTGGTCTGTATTCAGGTTTCAGCGACGGGCTTCTCCCAGGACAGAACTCCTGTCTGACATCAGCGTGTGCCGGATCTTTTCCGGTCCAAGGTTCAATCCTCATGTCTCAAAACTCACAACCCGATTCCGGCGCGAAGAAACTTTACGTGAAAGCCGTCAGTCCACGGCTGAAAAAACTGCTCTACGTTGTGTTCGGGCTGGTCGCACTGCTGGGAGCCAACGCGGCTTATCTGAGCAGTATCACGTTAATGGAATGGAGCAGCGGTCAGACGTACCAGAACTACTTTTATCAGTACATGTTTCTGGCCCATCTGGGGCTGGGACTGTTACTCGTCGTGCCGCTCGTGGTGTTCGGCACGCTGCACATGCTGGCGGCCCGCGATCGACGCAACCGACGAGCTGTGAAAATCGGGTACGCCCTGTTTGCAACGTCGATCGTCGTGCTGATCACCGGTGTGCTGCTGATGCGGATCGGTGGTTTTGATCTGAAACAGCCGATGGCTCGCAGCACCGTTTACTGGCTGCACGTCGCGGTTCCCGTTCTGGCAGGCTGGCTGTACTGGCTGCATCGACTGGCGGGCCCTCGAATCAAATGGAAGATCGGCGTGAGTTATGCCGGCTTCGTGGCAGCCACTGTCGGAGTGATGGTGTGGCTGCATTCCGAAGACCCGCGAAGCTGGAACGCCGTTGGTCCGGAATCGGGAACGAAATACTTTGAGCCGTCACTGGCTCGCACTTCATCCGGAAACTTCATCCCGGCCGACGCTTTGATGAACGACGAATACTGTCGCAAGTGTCACGCCGACGTGCATGCCGGCTGGAGCGACAGCGTGCATCGTTTCAGCTCGTTCAACAACCCGCCGTACCTGGCGAGTGTGACCGAGACCCGACAGGTTGCATTGACTCGCGACGGCAACGTGCAGGCGTCTCGCTGGTGTGCCGGTTGTCATGATCCCGTGCCGTTCTTCAGCGGAGCATTCGACGATCCGAAATTCGACACGGTCAAACACGTGACGTCTCAGGCGGGGATCACCTGCACCGTCTGCCACGCCATCACGCACGTTAACAGCAACCGCGGCAACGCCGATTATACCATCGAAGAGCCGCTGCACTACCCGTTTGCCTACAGCGACAACGCCACGCTGCAGTGGATCAACAATCAGCTGGTGAAAGCCAAGCCGTCCTTCCACAAGAAGACGTTCCTCAAGCCGTTCCATAAAACCGCCGAATTCTGTTCGACATGCCACAAAGTGCATCTGCCGAAAGAACTCAACAACTACAAAGAATTCCTGCGCGGCCAGAACCACTACGATCCGTATCTGCTGAGCGGTGTCTCCGGTCACGGTGCCCGCAGTTTCTATTACCCGCCCAAGGCGCAGAAAAACTGCAACGGCTGCCACATGCCGTTGAAGCCGTCGGACGATTTCGGCGCGAAGTTCTTTGCTGATTCAAAAGACCTCAGTATTCACAACCACCTGTTCCCGTCGGCCAACACGGGAATTGCCTGGCTGCGGGACCGGCCCGAAATCGTGGACGCTCACCGCGACTTCCTGAAAGGTGTCATGCGCGTCGATCTGTTCGGCGTGCGGGAAGGCGGCGAGATCGACGGAAAACTCACCGCGCCACTGCGACCGAATGTTCCCACGCTGGAGCCTGGCAAAACCGTACTGCTCGAAACCGTGATCCGCACGGTAAAAATGGGACATCTCTTTACTCAAGGCACGGTGGATTCCAACGAGGTGTGGCTGGACGTCACTGTCACTTCCGGTGACCGCATCATCGGTCGCAGTGGAGCCATCGATTCGGAACGTGACAACGAAGTGGATCCCTGGTCGCACTTCGTCAACGTGTTTCTACTCGACCGCGACGGCAACCGCATCGACCGCCGCAACGCTCAGGACATCTTCACGCCACTCTATAACCACCAGATTCCTCCGGGGGCCGGTCAGACGGTGCATTACGAACTGACTCTGCCCGAAAAACTGGACGCTCCTGTTACCGTGGAAATCAAGTTGCAGTATCGCAAGTTTGACCAGCGTTACATGGACATCGTGGCGAAAAGTAACGAGAAGCTCGGGCAGATTATCCGAGGTTACCAACCCGGTCAGCCTTACCAGAACGAGCTGCCAGTGATCACGCTGGCTGCGGATTCCGTCACGTTTCCGGTCGAAGGGGTTGAGGCCACAATCGATAACCCGGTGCCGGAGTTCCCGCTATGGCAGCGATGGAATGATTACGGCATCGGATTGCTGCTGAAGGGCAAAGCCGAACTGCGTCAGGCGACCGAAGCGTTCTCAGCGGTGGAGATGCTGGATCGCTGGGACGGACCGATGAATCTCGCTCGCGTTTACAACACCGAGGGGCGACTTGACGAAGCCGTCGCCGCGTTGCAGCGTGCCGAGAAATACGCAGACAAACCCGGCTATCCGCGCTGGACATGGGCATGGCTGAGCGGTGCCATCAACCGTCAACAGGGACAGCTCGACGAAGCCGTGCTGAATCTCAGAAGCGTGCTGGAAGACAGCACACCGGAGATGCAGGAACGGAAGTTCGACTTCAGTCTCGACTACGAAGTCATCAATCTGCTGGGGCAGACGCTGTTTGATCTAGGTCGATTGCGGGCGAGGCAGAATCGAGGAGAAGAAGCGTTGCGACACTGGCAGGACGCCGTCGCTCAGTTTGAAAAGACGCTGACGATTGATTCAGAAAACGTCTCGGCGCATCACAATCTGCAATTGCTGTATGCGGAACTCGGTCAAGCGGAGAAGGCCGACGAACATGGCCGACTGCATGCTCGATACAAGGCGGACGACAACGCTCAGGGCCGTGCCGTCCGGCTGGCTCGACAGAAGTATCCCGCAGCGAACCATGCGGCCGAGGCGGTCGTCAGGTATCCCTTACAGCGAGAGCAGGCTCCCGGACTGCCGGTTACCGCGTGGCGGGCGAAGCCGATTCCCGTGCAGCCGGACGAACCGCTCACTGAGCTCAAACCGGCTGGTGATGTGAAAGCTGGTGGTGCGAAAGCTGGTGACGCGAAAGCTGGTGACGCAGCGATTGAAAACGTTGGCGCTGACAAATCCCAGACAGACAAACTCAAAACAACCACAACGAGTGGAGGTGTTCAATGACTTCTGATTCAAATAATCCTGCTGGTGATGCTCAGTACGATCCTGAAACGGAGGAACGTGACGACGCGATCATCGGCACCGCACTGCGCTGGTCACTGGTCGCTGGAGTTGTGTTGGCCGCAGTGGCCGGAGGCGGTCTGTATTACCTGTCCAGACCCGAGCCTCCCGCACCGGTTGTCAGGACTGAGCTGGCTGCTGTTTCGGTTCGCAAAGAGTCAACGGTCGAGATCCCGGAAATTCCGTTCTCCGATGTAACCGCATCAGCTGGCATCGACTTCGTTCATGAAAATGGAGCGTACGGACAGAAGCTTCTGCCGGAAACGATGGGAGGCGGTAACGCCTTCTTCGATTTCGACAACGACGGCGATCAGGATCTGCTGCTGGTCAATTCCCGCCGCTGGCCGTGGGATCCTCGCGGAGCGGCAGAGACTCCGGCCACGATGGCCCTCTACCGAAACAGAGGAGACGGAACCGGCCAGTTCGCGAACGTGACCGCTGGCTCGGGCCTGGACGTTTCGATGTACGGCATGGGCGTCGCCGCCGGAGATTACGACAACGACGGTCGTGTGGATGTGTTTCTGTCAGCTGTGGGCAGTAACCGTCTGTTCCACAACGAAGGTGAGGGGAAGTTTATCGACGTGACGGCATCAGCTGGCGTCGCAGGCGATCCTGCCGAATGGAGTACCAGTTGCGGCTGGTTCGACTTCGACAACGACGGCGACCTGGACCTCTTCGTCTGCAACTATGTGAAGTGGTCACGCGAGTACGACGAAGGTCAGAATTTTCAGTTAACCGGAGGCGGTCGCGCTTACGGTCGGCCTCAGAATTTCGAAGGCACGTTTCCCTATCTGTATCGCAACGATGGCGACGGACACTTCGTGGAATTTGCGGAACAGGCCGGACTGCAGATTCGCAATCCGGCGACGGATGTTCCAATTGCGAAGTCGCTGGGAGTCACATTTTCCGACGTCGATCGCGATGGCTGGCTGGACATCATCGTTGCCAACGACACGGTTCAGAACCTGCTGTTTCACAACACCGGGCGAAACACATTTGAGGAAACCGGTGCGTCAGCTGGCATTGCTTATGACATGAACGGCACTGCTCGGGGAGCGATGGGTGTCGACGTGGCGAGCTTTCGTAACAACGAGTCGATCGGTATCGCTATCGGAAATTTCTCGAACGAAATGACGGCTCTTTATGTCTCGCCAGGCAAGCAACTGCAGTTCGTCGACGAAGCGGTTTCGACAGGACTCGGTCCGCATTCCCGCTCGGATTTGACGTTTGGCGTGGTCTATCTGGACTGTGATCTGGACGGTCGACTGGACCTGTTCTGCTCCAACGGTCATCTGGAAGAAGAAATCAACCGCGTGCAGTCCAGCCAGCATTACGAACAGCCGCAGCAGTTGTTCTGGAACTGTGGCGCGGAGCAGTTTACGGAATTCGTTCCCCTGACTGCTGAGAAATGTGGCGAAGATTTACTCCGGCCAATGGTCGGTCGCGGAGCGTCGTACGCCGACATTGATAACGATGGCGACCTGGACCTGCTGGTGACGACGGTCGGACGTCGTCCGCGTCTGCTGCGGAACGACCAGCAACTCGGCCACCACTGGCTGAGGCTCAAGCTGATCGGAACGATCAGTAACCGGGACGCAATCGGCGCTCGAGTTGAAGTCAAGGCCGGCGAACAAACTTTCGTCCGGCAGGTCATGCCGACGCGCAGTTACATCTCGCAATCTGAATTGCCGTTGACCTTTGGGCTGGGGGCCAGCGCGAAGGTGGACAGTGTAACCATCGCCTGGCCCGACGGAACTCGTCAGGAACTCGGCCCCTTGTCGATCGACCGCCGACACGTCGTCGAACAACCTCAACCCATCGGCCCGGTTCAATGACCTGCAACTCCAGTCGACAATGCTTCCGGTTTACTTCCGTAAATACCAGCGTCACCTTTAATGTCCGTTCAGCAAAAGTGCGTCAGCAATCGTAAGAGTTGTTGAGAATTCGGCTTTGATAAAGGCGCGATCGACGAGTAAATGCAGATGACGCCACCAAACGAAGGTTGGTCTGAAGGATACGTCGGCAGCCTCACGAAACCTTGACGTTGGCTGATGGGACATTGCTTACAAAAGCTAACGGAGCCTTGACGCGCACTCGACACCAGTGTGCCGTGCTACCGCGCACTCAAAGATGCGGGCTGATGTCGCTCCGGTCGCAATCACCTGACGCACGAACGAAATCTTCCTAACCACATGTTTCGTATTGATCTGCTCGCGTTGATGAGTCCGTCGCATCGCTTTGGGGCCAAGAGGTGGCATCATTCGTCTTTCGGAATATACCACTGAGTGACCAAGATCAGAACGGATGCTGCTCCAACCATAGTTCAAGCTCGACACGGATCACATGAGCGAAACCAACCTCAATTTCATTGTCGAACCGCCTGAGCATCCAACGCACAGCCGGCGCAGAATGCAAGGCCGTCAGGGTGGCCTGGATGATTGGCGTACTGCGGAACACATTGCATTCAGAGTAATACACATGCTTCAAAAACCTGTAGACGATACTCGCGTGAGCGGGGAGCTGGTTGTCTGGAGAGTCAAGATATGAGATGCACTGATTGAACGGCCATACGTTTGCGTCCCATTCAGCCTCCTTAGCAGCAGCCAAAAGCGTCTGGGCGTTCCAGAAAATCACTTCGTATCGCCACGCCGCTAGCTTTGCAGACAGCAGGTCATAGCACTCTTGCGAGACCATCTCCTCATTCACGAACTGTCGCATGATGAGCTGTGTCCAGCCTCGGGAGACGCCAAAGTCAGCCGTGCCGATAACTCCGTTAACGACGTCGTCGGTCCAAAGAATGGCACCGGTGTCCGCAGCAACGGCCATGGCTTCGGCGTTGTGCAAGCCGACGATTTCTTCGTAAACCTTCCGTCTTTCTGTCGACGCCTCAGACAATCGTAATGAAGAGCGTCGTACACAATGAGCGGCGACGGCCTCTTGAAGCTTCGTGTAAACATCCTTGCGGCTCGCCCTCTCTTCGTCCGTTGGCTCGTTCCAGATGAGGCGGCCATCCTCTCCAGCAGCAATGAATCCGTTGTCGTGCCGTGTTGTTTCTTCAAACTCATGTACCCAAATGTCGATCCGTTCTGCTGTTTGCTGTGATACCAGATAAGTCTTGTCATTCGGCAACTGATCCCACGCATCCGCATTCGTAATCGTGATCAGAGCACTCAGATCGAGAACGAACGTATTACCCGATTGCGTCTCAGACGCCAACTTCTCGAATTCTCCGGGAGAGACTGGAACACAAAACACGCGATGCTCACGCTGATTTGCGAGAGTTCGGATGACTTCAACTTCATTAACCCCGAGTTGTTCTGCTAACCAATAAGCAGAACACGGGTTCTTTCGATTAAACGCGAGAATTTCCTCAGCATGCTCACGGCGGCGTTGCACGCTTTCTTGCAGAATCGAGAAATCGGGATTGTTCTCGTCGCCGACTGAAAACTTCTGGAAGGCCGACGACTCGGGAAAGCGGCGATTAAAGTGCTCCATGCTGTCTTGATAGGCACGAATGTACTTGGATTGAATTGCTTCAATCGTGGCGCATTCCCCTTTGAAGAACGCGGCAGGCACTTCGACTTCATCGCCCACAGTCTTCCCAATCAGCGTGCTTGACAGCTCACCGGTAGACAGAAATTCATACCGGCTCGCTGAAGGGCCGTCATCTTCGATGATGTACCAGCGACCTTCGCCAGTGCGACTCTGGAGACGGACAGCGCAGTCATTCGTCACGACATCAGGGGAATCAAGGCCGGAGCAGTGTTGGCCATACTGGACGATA
Source organism: Rhodopirellula sp. (assembly GCA_013203845.1). Taxonomy (GTDB): domain Bacteria; phylum Planctomycetota; class Planctomycetia; order Planctomycetales; family Planctomycetaceae; genus JABMPE01. The sequence goes on from JABMPE010000001.1 coordinate 23,494, forward strand.
AAGAACGTGTAACCACCGTGGGCAACTTCCGTGTCAAAGAAGTGTCTGAGTTGGCCGTACATGAACCGAAGAGCTTCGTCATAGCGTCCCGTCGCTATGTACGGCAGCATGACCAAACTTGATCGTTCGGCAGATACTTGCCCCGGCTTAGGTAGTCTGGCTGCATCAAAGACACACTTATCAGGTCGTTGGAGTCGAACCAGCAGACTGTTTCGATACGCGACATAGAATTCAGGCGTGTTGCTCCTACTGATGAGCAACTCTGCCACCGCGAGCGCTTCGTCTGGGACGTACTGGTTCAGCAGGTCCACTTCCATCTTGAAAAGTTGCTCATCATGGGCACCTGCCTCGCGTAGCTCGCGACAAAGACGCAGCAATACATCGTGCCGGTCCAGCCGCTGAGCACACGCGATCAACAACCTCATATCAAGGTCAAGTATGCCCGGAAGAACTGCGTTTAGAAGTAACTCAAGGGCACGTTTATCGTCCCCAAGTCGCGACAGAACCTGGGCGAGAAGACAAACATCTTGTCGGTGGACGTCTTCGACTGATGCGTCGAGTGCTTTTCCTGCTTCCTCCCGTCCCTTCTGGTCATTCTGCTGTGAGGCAGCAATCCATGCAGACAGCGTATGACCTTGAAATGGATGAGCGGCAACGAAACTATCTGGGACGCATTCTCTAGCCGCGTCGAAATCATGACGATCCAGTGCCCATTGCACACAGAAGCTGCGGCATGCTCTTTCGTCATAGATTTGCTCGTCAGCGAGTTGACGCATGCCGTCGAAGGCTCGTTCTTTAGCTTCGTCGTCACCGTTGTGGTATTCGGTAATCAGTGCCAGATGGCGACCTTCTGGCGACGTCAGATCGATTGCATCCAGGCACGCCCACGCCGTCGAGAAGTCCTGCGAATGCAGGAAGAACTTCACCGCGTGATTTGCGTAGGATGTGGCCTTTCCAGCAGCACTTATGAGCGAATGGAATGCGGCTGCTGCCGCTTCCATGTCACCGAGCGCTGTGTAGGCATTCCCTCGATTCATTAAGACTTCCGCGAGGAGCGGCTCGAAGTGCTGCTCTCTCGCCAGTTTTTCCGCTGCCGTGTATTGCTCGATCGCTTCCTGCAGCTGCTGCACGCGTTCTGGGGGTTTTAACTGAATGGCCGCATTGTGCTTCGCCGCACCCAGTGCGAAGTGAGCATGGGGCGAGTCTGCAGCAAGCGACACGGCTCGCTCTGCTGCCTGCATGGCTTCGGTAAAGTGCCCAAGCTGCATGTAGCGATGGCACAGCGAGACATTGAGGTCTGCATCGCTGGATTCGTGCCTCTGGATGAAGTCGGCTTGCTCTTCTAACTCCTCGATCGTACTGACACAGTTAACCACACGGATGGCCATCGCTGACGTGTCGACTCCATCCGCTATGTACTTTTTCGCCAGTTCGAGCGCCCTGCCTTCCTCGTCAATGAGAATATAGGCCAACACCTGATTCAACTTTGCCTGATCGGAGTCTGATGCAATGTCGAATGCAGCGAGAAAGAGCGAGCTTGCCGTCACGTAGTCATGCGACTCCAGAGCCAACTTAGCGCGAAGACGAAGAAGCATGTACCGCTCCTTGGGTGGCAATGTTTGCAGGTCATCGCCATCAGGGAGTTTCTCCAACTCATAGGCCGCTGCGTCAATGCGCCGCTCGCGGAAGAGTGCGTCGATCTCGTCGAAAGCATCAATCCCCGAAGGCGATGCATCGCCTTCAACCGAGCCGACGGCAACTGTCTGCATTGTGCCGCCAGCGGCGTCAAGAAGTTCTTTCAGAGGCCCCGGCCCGTGGAAGATTAAGAACGCATCCACGAAACCAAATTGCTCGGCCTCGGCACACATATCTTCCCAGAAATGAATGTCGACATCAAACTGCTTGTCTGGCCTGCGGTTAAGTGCTGCAACAGTGTCCTGTGCCCTGCCTGCCTTCCTGGCAGTCGTAGCAATGACAAAACGTTGAATCTCCAGACCTGATCCTTCAGCCTTGGCGACTTCTTCCTTGATCTCTTTGGGCGGAATCGTCTTGGTTCGTTCGCGGTTCTTGCATTGAACCGCACTGACGGGTTTCCGTGAGTACGGATCGTAGATATCGACGCCATGCTGCCTTTCACCACGTTTGGCGTACGGTTTCAGGCCGTCGTTCTTCCAGAGTCTGCGATATAGGCGGACGCAGATATCCTGGAACTCATGCTCGTCGCTGGGGGGATCGAATATTCTTGCCATGCCATCACTTCAGCGTGGTTTCTATTTGTTGCCTTATCCGAACATCGGCAGATCCGAAGGCTTCGTGAGTATTCGCAGCCCGACACGCATGGACCAAGGCTCCGTAAATTCTCGGATTTGCGCCTGTCCCTTATAGCAAAAGTATAGTCAGGCTGTGTAACGACTGCCATTAACGAGCCACCACTCGCAGTCCCGCAAGGTCATGAAGTTTCACGGCTCGGGTCGACGACACCGGAGTGTTTCAGCTGATTTCGAGTGACGCGTATCGCAGGAGCTCGTCGAACGGGGTTTTCTGACGCGCTGCCGGTGTCCCAAAAACGATTCCATTGACGATACTCACCGCCCTGGGGCCGGTGGTTGTTTCGACGGTTTGGCGTCGTTCTGGATCGAGCGGATCAGGTCGAAGATGCCGCGGGCTGTTCTTTTGGCATCCGGCTTTTTGTCCTGATCTCCGACCAGTCCGCCGACGAGGTCTGAAATCGCGCCGGTGAGATTTGGTTGGCGATTCACTGCCTCTGATGGATCGCGACCGGTCATATCGCCGAGACGTCCTGCCAGTTCGTCGAAGATGTCGCGACCGGCAGGCAGGCTGATCTTTGGATTTTTAAGCGTGCCGGTCATGTGCAGTTCCAGCGGTGCCTGTGTCAGGCTGTTGAGGATTTCGTTCCGGGACGCAATGACTCCAGAAAAATTCACGACAATCCGCACGTCGATGTTCTCGTCGAGATCGACCCAGCCGCTGGTCTGAATCGTCAGGTCCCGCGCGAGTTCGGGCACCAGCAAGGTCAGGCCTTCGTGATGCACGCGACCATTTTCAACACGAAACCTCACAGCTGTTTCTTCGGACGCGCGGACCGTCGCGAAGCTTCCACCTGACAAAGTCCCCAGCACCGATGCAAGCTCGGCCAGCAACGGGTTCTTCAGACCCGTCGCCACCTGATGCAGAAGCATGTGCCCGGAAATTCTGGTCAATTGAACTCGTTCTTCCGGAGTCACTTTCCCGATCGGGATCTGAAATTCATCCAGCTCCACGGTCAGCCGCCCGGTCACCACCGCCGCATCGGACAGGATCGGCGCGATCAGCTGC
>JABMPE010000128.1 GCA_013203845.1 Rhodopirellula sp.
GCTCTGGACGAAGCGGGTCTGGCGGACAACACGATCGTCGTGTACTCGGCCGACAACGGTTACTACATGGGCAATCGCGGACTCGCCGGCAAGTGGTCGCACTTTGAGGAATCGCTACGAGTGCCGTTGATCGTCGCGGACCCGCGCGTCGCCAAAGACCAGCAGGGCAAAGTGACTGACGCGATCGCGTTGAATCTCGACCTGCCGGCAACGTTCCTGGACTGGGCCGGCATCGACGCGCCGCAGCGTTATCAGGGACGCAGTCTGCAGCCGGTCGTCTCGTCCGACCATCCGAAAAACTGGCGAACGGAAACGTTTCACGAGCACTTTGCCGTGCGTAACCGCATCCCGGCGTTTGAGGGGCTGCGCAACGAAAGGTTCAAGTACGTCCGCTATTTTGATCACGGCGGCTACGAGTTTCTGCACGACCTGAAGAACGATCCCGACGAACTGCTCAATCTGGCCAGCGATCCACAGCACGCCGACACCCTGCAGGCGATGCGCGAACGCACAACGAAACGCGTCGCGGAACTCGGCGGCCCGCTCGACCCGCTGAAGGGCAGCTTCAATGCGTCGACCGTTCCACACCCGGAAGCCTCGGCGGCCGTCAGTTCGGGCACGGGGCCGGACGGCTTTGTCCGCGTCTTCGACGGTAAGTCACTGCGAAACTGGGAAGGCGACAAGCAGTACTGGTCCGTGAAAGACGGCGCTCTGACCGGCGTGACGGACGGCACACTCAAGCAGAACCGTTTCATCACCTGGAAGCATTCGACGATTCGCAACTTCGATCTGCGGGTCAAAGTGAAGGTTACCGCAGGCGGCAACAGCGGCATTCAGTACCGCGGCCTGTCGCGACCGGACCTGGGACTCGACATCGTCACCGGTTACCAGTGCGACGTCGTCGCCAACGTTCCACAGTACAACGGGATGCTCTACGAAGAGCGGGGCCGCCGCATCCTGTCGCACACCGGCGAAAAGGTCATCATCGACACCGACGGCCAGCCGTGGGTTGTGGGCATGATGCCGGTCAAGGAGTTCGCTCCGGACGAGTGGCACGACTTCCGCGTGCTGGTCGAAGGCAATCATCACCAGCACTGGATCGACGGCCATCAGACGGCCGACCTGATCGATCTGGACGAAGCCGATCGGGCACTCGAAGGCGTCCTCGCCGTGCAGGTCCACGTCGGCCCGGCGATGACGATTCAGTACAAAGACTTCCGCATCAAACACCTGCCGGATGATCTGCCGCTGCTTGAATCGGAAGACCACCCGATCCCCGACGACGCGTACGGTGTTCGGCCACAAGGCCGGCTCCCCAAAGACTGGAAGGCTCCGGTCTACGGCCAGCGGAAGTGAGAATCGCGGTGTTGGCACAACGCTGCGTGGATAGTTTGTGCTCAATGCTGGACGGCAGCCCAGCCCTCGACAGTCTGCTCTGCCGGGCTCAGAATGCGCGGAGCACTTCTGCTTTTTGACCTGGTAAAAACAACTCATGGCTTCATCTGTTTACGATTTCGATATTGCGGTCATCGGAGCTGGCCACGCAGGCACCGAGGCGGCACTGGCGGCTGCTCGGCTGGGAGCTCGCACGGTTCTGCTGACCATGAACTGCGACACCGTCGGGCAAATGAGCTGTAATCCGGCGATCGGAGGCGTCGCGAAAGGGCAGATCGTCCGAGAAATCGACGCCCTGGGTGGCGAGATGGGACGCTGCATCGACGCGACCGGCATTCAGTTTCGCATGCTGAATCGAAGTAAGGGGCCGGCGATGCACAGTCCGCGGGCTCAGGCGGACAAAAAGGCTTACCAGTTCTGGATGAAGTTGCGAGTTGAGGAGCAGGTCAACCTCACGCTCCGACAGGAAGTCGTCGAAGGTCTGGTTGTCGAAGACGGCAGGTTGACCGGCGTTCGGGTTCGCGGCGATGCGCTCTACCGGGTCGGCGCTGCCATCGTGACAACCGGTACTTTCCTGCAGGCAATCATGCACACCGGCGAGGCGAAGTCTCAGGGTGGTCGCGCGGGAGAGGGGACGACGAATTCTCTGTCGCAGTGTTTCGCGGGGCTGGGATTTCAGCTGGAACGCTTCAAAACAGGCACGCCAGCTCGACTGAATGGGCGAACGATTGACTACTCGAAGCTGTTCCCGCAACCGGGCGACGACAACCCGCAGCCGTTTTCGTTTCTGACTGAGAAGATCGAGCAGGAGCAAATCGGGTGCTGGCTCGCGGCGACGAATGAGCGGGTTCATGAGCTGATCCGAGCCAACCTCAGCCGCGCCCCAATGTACAGCGGGCAGATCAGCTCGACCGGTCCGCGATACTGTCCATCGATTGAGGACAAAGTGGTACGGTTTTCTGAGAAGCAGTCGCATCAGCTGTTTCTCGAACCCGAAGGCCGCAACACGCTCGAAGTTTACTGCAACGGAATTTCGACCAGCCTGCCGCGAGACGTGCAGGATCAAATGATCCGCTCGATCGAAGGGTTGGAGAATGCTGAGATTATGCGGTACGGGTACGCGGTTGAGTACGACTTTGCTCCGCCGACGCAGCTGCATGCAACGCTGGAAACGAAACGGGTTTCCGGGCTGTACTTCGCCGGGCAGCTCAATGGAACAACGGGTTACGAAGAAGCGGCAGGGCAGGGGCTGATCGCTGGTTTGAACGCGGCGCTCAAGTTGGCCAATCACAGCCCATTTATTCTCGGTCGGGAAGAGGCTTACCTGGGAGTTCTGCTGGACGACCTGGTGACCAAAGGTGTCGATGAGCCTTATCGAATGTTTACATCACGCGCCGAATATCGACTGCTCTTGAGGCAGGACAATGCTGACCGACGATTGACTCGACGCGGACGCGAAATTGGCAGCGTCAGCAACGAACGCTGGGAGAAGTTTCAGCGATATGAGGATCAGATCGAACGTGCCACGCAACTGGTCCGGGAAGAACGTTCGGAAGGAAAGACGCTGGAAGAGTGGCTTCGCCGTCCCGACGTCAACTGGGCTGAGATCGCTCAGCGATCATCGGCTGTGGCCGAGTTGGAGATTTCGGAACGAGCCATCCAGCAGGTCGAAATTGAAGCGAAGTATGCCGGCTATATTCGGCGTCAGGCATCGACCATTGAAAAACACTCAAACCTTGAGCGGGTTCGCATCCCGGAGACGTTCGACTATCTGGTGGTTTCCAACCTGCGGGCCGAAGCGCGGGAAAAACTGAGAAAAGTTCAGCCGGCAAACCTCGGACAGGCCAGCCGCATCAGTGGTATCACGCCCGCCGATATTGCCATCCTGATGCTGCACGTCAAAGAGCCGTCGCGGATGGTTACGAAAACGTAGAACTTACTGAAATATCAGGCTTCGATCTGAGGACGGAAGACTTCGCAGCCGATCGCTTTGAGATTCTGCGTCAGGGCTTTGTACTGAGCCTGGTCAGTGAATGTTCCGACGATGGCTCCGCCGGAGCCGGCAAACTTGGCCGATGCTCCAGAGCTGCGAGCAGCCTGGATCATTCGCACGTGCGATGGCGAAAGGTCACAGATTGACTGACGCAGGTCGAAGTTTTCGTCAACAAGCTGATGGAACTTCACGTGATCGGCGGCGAGTAACGCGTCTCGGGCCTCGTCAGTGATGGCAGCGAATCGTTTCATGGCGGTGTGAATTTTCGGATCGCCATCATCGTAGCGCGCTCGAAGCGGGGCGTGAGTGACCTCTGTCGGTTCTCCGGCGTCATGGCTGAACGCCATGTAAAGATTCGGGAGCAGGCCGGGATCGAGCGTTTCGTACTGTCCCGCTTCCATACCGTCCAGAATTCGCGTGCATTCTTCGGCGAAGTTCATGTAAACAAGACCCTCGTAGACCTGAACGACCCGGTCCTGCAGGCCGCCGTTAATTCGCAGTTCCCCCGTTTCGACACTCAGAGCGAGCGACGGTTGTACTTCGAGCGGAATCTCGACATGGTAAAAACGCATCAGCGCGCGGAGTGTGGCGATGATGATGCCGCTCGATCCAGCCATTCCAACCGCTCGCGGAATGTTGCTCTGATAGCGGATTGAAAAGTTTCGATCATGCAACAGAAGATTATTACGCTGGCAGTAATCCGCGAACCGGCGGATCGTGGCCTTAACGAGCCGGACGCCGCCGTAATAGCCGTGCAGCTGAACGTCCTGCTGCAGTTCAGTCATCGAACCGAAACGGCAGCGGTCTTCCTGACTGAGGATGATTTCCATGTCTTCCCACTCATAGAGGACCACCTCGGCGCAGTAGTTTCGCACGATGAGCGACAGCGTTCGTCCGTGGTAACCGTCGGACGGATTGCCGATCAGGCCAGCTCGCGCGTAGGCTTGTGCTCGAATCAGTTCCATGAACGAGGACCATTCTCTGAATGATGACTAAGTGTCGCACGCGTGATGCGTTACATGATTGATCATGCGGGGCTGAGCATGTTGATGTCATCGAAATGCTGGAGACTCTAGTGATTCCGGCTTCGGGTATCATCGCCTGTTTGCACGACCGTTTGAGACTTTGATCGAGGATGCTGAATGGCGAATTACCGTCCCTGATGATTTTGACGAGTTTGACGTGCAGAAATTTGTGTCTGTAAACGTTCTAATTCACCCTGAAGAGGAAGCGGAGGCGAAACTCACCTGTCGGATACCCAGTACGGCGGCACTTCCGCAGATCGATCCTCATTCGACCTCATCATGCCGGTCATGGGTCTGACAGCCGAAGCCTCAGAAACATGATTTCGTCATTCGAGCATCTCTGCAACTGGCAGTGACTAAAAAGATACGCAGAACAATCATGGCCATTGAATTCAATTGTCCAACATGTGGTGCCGCGATCCGTGTTCCTGATGCAGCTGCGGGGGCGAAGGGTTCGTGTCCAACGTGTCACACAAAACTACTGGTTCCTCAGGTGGCCGCTCCACCACAGCAGCCACCGTCTCAGCAGCCTCCTGCCGTGCAGCAGGCGAATCCGCCAATGGTGATATCACCTCAGCCGATCGATCCAGCTTCGACTCCGTATGCCCCGGCTCCTCAGAGCCCGTTTACCGAACTTACATCTGCTGCACCTGGCGCTGTCCCGATTTCCGAGCCAATGATTCCGCAGTTTGGCACGCCGCCGCCAGTTCAATTTTCGGGACCGCCGACCGTTCCGGCTGGAGGGCTGCCGATTGTTCCAGGACATGCATCGGTTGCGGCTCGCGTACGTCGCCGTTCCAAAGGCAAGAAATCAGGACTCTGGTTCCCGGTACTGTGTGGACTTGGACTGGTTGCCGGAATGGCCTGGTTGTACCTGCAGCAACAGCCCGACGTGAACGGAGACCGCGTTGCTGCGTTCATCAAAGACGAAGCTCTGAAACCGAAAACTGTCGACATGAGTCTGGTTGACGTGCCCGATCGCGTGAAGAAAAACGTGTTGAATCACTTTTCCGAAAATCGGGAGCGTTTGAAAAGTCAGCTCGTCGAAACACAATTCACAGCGAACGATGCCGGCCTGGAAGTTCAGATTCTGACGGGCAGCAAAACTCGATTCGTTCGATTCACCATCGATAAGGATCTGCGCACTTGGTATGACGAAAATCTTGACCAGCTGGAATCTTCCCACCGTGGAGAATTGAAGAAAGCGCTGAAAGACTTCTTCACCGACTGGGACGTTGCCGCCCGGAATCAGCAGGGAGTCGAAGATTTTGCGGTGTACCGCGACTCCGTCGGGCTTGCTTCAAGCGTTGAGGGACTCGGATTCAACGTGTGTGCAAGAATTGATCAGACACTCTACCCGTGCGTGTATGAGGACGAAGGTTTCCTCTACTTTCTGTTGCCGTCGTCAACAAGGACTTTCAAAATCGTTGGTGCCAGAGTCGACGGGAAGAAGTCTTACTTTCCCGGCGAGTATGACGTCACGATCAAAACGGCAAAGATGTAGGCCGAAACTTGACAGTGAGACACGCGGGTTAAAACTCGAGATCCTGAATTGGAGCTGGCTGGGGATTGACTGAGTGGTTCTTTGATTGAACGTACCCTGTTGAATCGAAACCACGTGCCGCACGATCCCAGACTTCCGCCAGTTCCGGATTACCCATCTTGCGGCAGAGTTGCGCCAGTTCCAGTCGAACTTTCGGATCAGTCGGCTGCTTAATGGCTTGTCGGTTGAGTAGTGCCATTTTCTCCCGGGCACTGCGGGCTCGCTCCTGGCGTGCGAATTGCATGTCGGCTTCTTCGGGTCGTCCGATCTGTTTTAACGCCTGGGTGAGCAGATACTGGACTTCAAACTGATAGGGACTCTCATCCGCCAGATCCCGCAGAGATTCGATCACTTTCGTCGCGTGCCCACTTTCCACATGAATCCGAGCTTGCAGTAACTGCGCCGAATGATTCTTCGAGTCTTTGTCCAGAACCTCGCTCAGAATTTGAAGTCCGGCTTCTGCGTCTCCCAGAGCCCACAGGCACTCAGCCAGAACACAAGCGACTTCGGGGACTTGCTCAATCTGCCCGCAGATCTCTTTCGCTTGAGAGTAATCAAGGAGTTTAACCAGCGCCCTGGCAAGTTCCAGGCCAGTCTCCTGACGGTCAGATGGAGAGGCCGCGTCTTGGTATGCCTTCCCGAAATGATCAGCCGCGTCTGACCAACTCTCGAAGTCATAGTAAATCCTGCCCGCAAGGCGGTGAGCTCGAAGGTCTCCGGGAGCAAATTGAAGAACGATATTAAGCTGGCTGAGAGCGTGATCCATAGCCCCGATATCAAAGTAGATTGCCGCCAGCCAGCGGTGGGCGTCAATTGACTGAGCAGAAGCATCAGCTAACGGCATGAAACAGTTCAGGGCGTCTTCAAACCGACCAAGTTTGTAGAGACTTTCGCCCGTCATTATGAGGATGGACTTTCTTAGTTCACCCTCAGGTGGAACATGCCTGAAGTAATAAAGCGCACCATCAGGATCTCCCTCGCCAAGTGCCAGAGCGCCCATCAGGAAAAGGGACTGCTTCTCCCATCCGGGGAATTTTCGCAAATCGTCAACGACAGCTCTTACGGACTGTCCATCGTGATTCTGCAACGACAGCAAACCACGATCGAACAAAAGCTGAGGGTCAGAGGCGAAGTAAAAGAGCTTCGCGCCAGCGACAAGCAGCGCAATCACCACACAAGCCAGCAATACTTTCAGTCGCTGATGCGTCTTGAAAATATCCGTCATTGGACGACACCCGCTGTTCTCAGCACATGCAGTGCCGGAAAATACACGACTGCTTTAATCTGCCGAATAACGGGCACAGCGTCTGACTTAACTGGTAAAGAAAGTCATTATCCCTTCAGGTCGAAGAGAAAGTCGTTCTCGGATTCGTTCTCCGACACCGTCGCTGTCAAGCCGCTGTCTTTCGAACGGCTGTATTTCTCAGGGATACGTGACTTACTGGCCTCGACAATCTTTGTCATTTCGGGCGTGCCGGCAATTTTAGCCATATCTTCCGGGGTCATCTCCTTCGGAGTTGACGCATCCGCTGATTCATTCGGTGCGAGAACTGAAACGTTGTGTGACCCGGGGGCCGCTCCGGGACGACCGCCAGTCGTTAATAAGAATCGTCCATCGGCGCCGGTTGTCCCGGAAGCGACCGGCCCATTCTCAGGCACAAACGTGACGACAGCATTCTCCAGAGGCTTTCCATTATAGTTGACCAATCCCTTGACCAGTACCAGTTTGACCGTCGTTTCAGAACCGCCACAGCCTGCGATAGACAACAGCAACGACGCGGCAAACAGTGCAACTAATGACTTCGAATCGGTGTGTGGTCTCATTTTCTCTCAACTCTCGTTCTGTGGTTCAATGATTCAAATATTTCGTAAGGGTCGTCACGAATTGCTACCAGAACCTCACGAATCACCAACTGTGAGGCCGCCGTATGAGTCCGCCAGGAGATCAAAGCTCTGAAGCACAAACGAACCACGTACGAAACATGGTCCGTTTGCCACAGGTTCGATACTCGCAGAAGCCGTTGAAGCGAATCAACTATGGGACCTGGACAGTTTGTCCATCCTTGCGACCACCGAGACTCTGATAGATTTGGTGGTCGATATTCTCTGAGAGGAAATGAGTCGATCCGTCCACCAGCAGGAAATGCGCTCCGCCGGTGTGCATGGACCTGAAGCCCCACGAGAAATTCCAGTTGTTTTGATTGGTGCAGGCCGGATGAGTAATGTTTTGGAGCGGAACCGGGCACGTGTTCATGTTGTTAATTGGCACAACTGTTGACGCATGCGCGTTGGCGTGTCCGTTCCGGCTCCACCAGCCTTCTCGATGATCATTACAGATTGGAAGAATTTCGCCGACAAAAATCGTATTTGATGTACCGTCAGTGACCTTCGCTTGATCAATGGCCATGCCAAACCGGGAAAACATTCCCGAAATACTGAGTGGGTTGGCTGAGTTGCCATGTCCGGCGGTACCAGGATAAGCGAACTGCTGCCAAGGTTCACAGGCTGCGCCTCCAGCTGAAGGGGTGCTGTTCGAACCCAGACTTCCGGTGTAGTTAGCTTGCCCCCAACCCGAGTCAAAATCCGAAAATCCAGATCCGTCTGACGGACAGCGGGCGTATGGAACCTGATGAAGTCTTGCTTGTTTACCATCGCTCAGAATCTGGTTCCGAGCATCTCCCGCGGACAGATTGAGTTCTTCGTACAAAGGGGTTTGACCCATGAACGGCAGAACTCTGACCTGCCAACCGACAAGAGGATTGTTATCCCAGCTTGAAGTTCCAGGTGGGAAAAGCGTATGTACATCGTGATAGTTGTGCAGGGCCAGCCCATACTGTTTCAGCTGGTTTTTGCATTGGCTTCGCCTGGCAGCCTCGCGTGCCTGCTGAACGGCAGGCAGCAACAGCGCTACCAGAATCGCGATGATTGCAATCACGACCAGAAGCTCAATGAGCGTAAATCCTCTATTCTTCCTTCGAAGCATGTCTCGGATCATGGCTTACTTCTCCACACTCGATGCAAGGAAATGAGATGAAATGAAATGTAGACTCAAGGCCCAATTTGATTAAGTACTCTGAACTAAGAACTAAGAACTAAGTTGGTTGTCCGCC
>JABMPE010000129.1 GCA_013203845.1 Rhodopirellula sp.
CACTTGACCGTCCCGGTGGCCGTGTCGATGCAGACCAGTTCGCTATCGTAATCGGGATGCAGACCCTGCCCGATCACGAGGCTCTTACCGTCGGCGCTCAAAGCCGGCGAACTGAAGAACCCGCCGAAATCCCGGGTCGCATCCTTCATTTCCACTTTCCATATGAGCTTACCGGTGGCCGCGTTGAGGCAGATCACCGAACCGTAGCTCTCGGGCGGGTCGAGAGTGCAGATCGCCGCGTACACCCGATCGCCCCGCACCAGGGGGCTCGACCAGAACATCGCGTACTCCCGGGCGTACTTCCAGCAGAGTTTGGTCAGCTTCACAGGCGACGGTCCGCCCAGGTAGCCCGAGCGAGCATTGCCCCCGCGGAAGTATAGTGCCCGATCGCTCGAGGCCGGCATCGTGGCGGCGGTCGGAGCTGACTTCCCGTTGGTCGCGGACAGTTCCCGTGCGAGGCACACCCAGTCATCGGGCGTCATCATGGCTCCGGCCGCAATAACCGCGGAAGGTGCTCTGCGTGGTTCGGCCGACTCGCCGGTCGGCATCCACACCAGGGCTACCCATATCGCAATCACGCCGACCGCGAAACCCAGCGGGCGGAGCGGTTTTTCCCTGCACACGCGAATGAGCTGCCTGGGCTTGAAGAGAATCGTCACGAATCCGGTCAACCCCGCAATCAGCGCAGGAAGCAGCGCCGCCCCGGTGTTCACAAACACCGGCACGACCGCCAGGTAGGATATGAATGTCAAGTCAGTCATCATTTCAAAGTACATAATGCGAACTTACCCGAACGAACACAACTGCCGGATTATGCGCGGATCATTTCTCGTCTTCCAACTTGAGATCCCAGTACAGTTTCTCCGGCCCGGCCAGGTTGTTCTTCCCGTAGGAAACATTCTTCCACGTCGCGCGCTGCTCGGGCGAGACCATGATTCCGCCTTCGAGCACGTTGTCGAAAACCACGCCGTTGAGTTTGGCCTTTCCGAAGAAAGCCAAGACAGTACCTTTCGGATTGCCGTACTTTTTACCTGCAGCCTTGGCCTTTTCGCTATCGTGCATTTTGAATACCAGTCGGGCCTTGGTCGGGTCGACGGTGTGCATAACGAGTTGGCCCTTCTCGCTGACCAGGAACGAGACGCCGGGAGTCCGTATGCCCCCGGCAGGCTTGCGGATGATATATTGTTCTTCGACCCCGACGACGGGAAAGAGCATGTCCCGCGTTATGGGCCTTTCCGGCGTGCCGATCATCAGCGTGCCGCCCACCCAGACCGACGCCTTGCCTAGTTGTTTGGCGGTCGTCTCAACCAGGGCGTACGCATCTAAATCGCAGGTGACGCATAAAAATCTTCAATGTTCGGCGCATGTTCGGGTTGCGCTTTTGGTGACACGTTGCTAAGCTGTGGATTCTTGTACACGGTGAGGCCTCACCAATAACCAAAACCGTTATTGGAAGGAGCTGCAACATGGATGTTGACGCACCACGAGGTCTGCTGCGCGCTTTTAATGAAATGAAAGACCCACGTATGGACCGAACCAAAGATCACAGCCTGCCCGACATCCTCGGCATTGCTATTTGCGCCGTTATCTGCGGGGCCGACGGATGGACCCATATGGAGATGTTCGGCCAGAGTAAGAAGAAGTGGTTCGGCACGTTCCTGGACTTGCCCAACGGCATCCCGTCGCACGACACGTTCCGACGCGTGTTCAACATGCTGGACCCCGAAGCTTTCGAGAAGTGCTTCATGGCGTGGGTTGATAATCTGGCCCAGGCCAGCCAAGGCCGGCTGATCGCCGTCGACGGAAAGACGATTCGTCGGAGTCTCGATGCGGCCAACGGCAAGGCCGCCGTCCACATGGTCAGCGCATGGTGCGACGCCAATCAGATGGTGTTGGGGCAGTTGGCGACCGAAGAAAAGAGCAATGAAATCACGGCCATTCCGAAGTTGCTGAAGTTGATAGACATCAGCGAGGCTGTCGTCACCATCGATGCGATGGGCTGCCAGAAAGCCATCGCCAAGACGATAGTCGCCGAAGGCGGCGACTATGTTCTGCAATTGAAGGGCAATCAGGGCGGGCTGCATGACGAGACTGTCGAGTTGTTTGACAAATGTCTTCGCGATGATTGCCTTGGTATTGAGTACACC